>NZ_JBEYAL010000024.1:0-145509 GCF_040631655.1 Streptomyces sp. NPDC019937 | reverse complement strand
GGGGGGGGTTCGACTCCGGGCCCCCCCGGCGCCGTACCGCCGCGCCGCCCACGCCCCCGCCCACCGCGCCGCCCGCCCCGCCCGGGGAGCCCGCGCGGCCCGTCGCGGGTGACGCCTCCGGCTGGACCATGGACGAGCGGCTCTACAATCAGGTCTGGGGCATGTTCGAGGACCTGGCCCGCACCGCGGCCGCCTATCGCAGCGCCGTCGACTTCGCCGAATCCCGGATGGAGCAGGAGCTGGACAAGGTGCTCTCCGACCCCCGCACCCGGGTCGGTCCCGCGGCCGACGCCGCCCGTGCGCAGGCCCGCGCCAAGCAGGCCGGTCTGGTCGAGCAGGCCCGGGCCGCCCTCGACCGCGACCTGGCGCAGCTGGCCGCCGAGTCCGAGGTGGTCGAGCCCGCGCTGCCGCCCGCGTACGCCCGCTGGGACAGTCCGGTCTGGCAGGGCTACCAGGTGCCGATGGAGATCCCGATGGCACTGCGCCTGGGGGATCTGTACCTTCCGGAGCGCACCGATCTGCGCATCCCCATGCTGGTGCGGCTGCCGCTGGAGCGCGGTCTGTGGATCGACGCGGGGCGCACCGGCTCTGCCCGCGGCGCGCTGCTGGACTCCGGTGAGCTGCGCAGGCTGGCCGCCGAGACGGCGGTGGCGCACGCGGCGCGGCTGCTGGCGGTGTATCCGGTGGACGAGTTCGCGGTGCGGGTGATCGACCCGGCGGGGGCGGCCGCGGCGTCGCTGGCTCCGCTGCTGTCGTCCGGTGCGCTGCGTGAGCCGCCCGCGGCCGGGGCGGCGGGGGTGTCCTCGGTGCTCGCCGCACTGACCCGGCGCGTCGACCTGGTGCAGATGGCGATCCGCAGCGGGGCCACCGACGCGCTGCCGCCCGACCTGGACCTCGCCCAGCAGCTGCTGATCGTCCACGACTTCCCGCACGGCTTCGACGACCGGGCCGTGACCCAGCTGCGCTATCTCGCGGACGAGGGGCCCTCGGCCGGGGTGCATCTGATGATGGTCGCCGACCGGGAGGACGCGCAGGCGTACGGGCCGGTGCTGGACCCGCTGTGGCGCTCGCTGCTGCGGATCACTCCGGTCGCCGACGATCACCTCGCCGATCCCTGGGTCGGCCACGCCTGGACGTACGAGCCGTCGCTGGTCCCGGCCGGCAGCGAGGTGCTGCGGCAGGTGCTGGATCAGGTGGGGCGGGCCCGGCAGGCGTACGGACGCTGAGCACGAAGATCGTCTGCGTCCGATCGAAGATCACCCAGCGTCCTTCACCCCGTCAGAACCCAGCCTGAGCTGGGTATTTGCCTTTCTCTTTACTCTTTCATGGGTTTTCCTGTACTCTTCTTTACGCGGAGGGGAGTACTCCTTAGCGGTGTTCCCGTCACCACGGGTCGCGCCCGAGCACCTTGAGTCGGGTCGGGCGCGATCCCGGGGCACCGGTCCGTGGCGCGAGCCCGGGCGGAAGAGACCTCCGGCAGCGACGACGCTGAAATTGCCGTACGAATGCCGGAGGATCCGTGGACGTTTCCGTGGCCATGTGGGGGCTGACGATTGTCGGTCTCTGCGCCCTTATCGCCGTCGACTTCTTCATCGGCGGCCGCAAGCCGCATGAGGTCTCCCTCAAGGAGGCCGGTACCTGGACCGCCGTCTGGATGGCTCTCGCCGGGCTCTTCGGGCTCGGGCTGCTGGTCTTCGCGGGCGGCCAGCCCTCCGGCGAGTTCTTCGCGGGCTTCATCACCGAGAAGTCGCTGAGCGTCGACAACCTCTTCGTCTTCGTCCTGATCATGGCGAAGTTCTCGGTGCCGACGATCTACCAGCAGCGGGTGCTGATGGTGGGTGTGCTGATCGCGCTCGTGCTGCGCGCGGTCTTCATCGCCGCCGGTGCCGCGATCATCGCGAACTTCGCCTGGGTCTTCTACATCTTCGGCGCCTTCCTCATCTGGACCGCCTGGAAGCTCATCCAGGAGGCCCGCGCCGGTGAGGAGGAAGAGGAGTTCGAGGAGAACCGCCTGCTCAAGGCGGTCGAGAAGCGCTTCCCGTCCACCGATCAGTACCACGGCACCAAGCTGTTCATCATGGAGAACGGCAAGCGGCTGATGACGCCGATGCTGATCGTCATGCTGGCGATCGGCACCACGGACGTCCTCTTCGCGCTGGACTCCATACCCGCGATCTTCGGCCTGACCCAGGACCCGTACATCGTGTTCACCGCCAACGCCTTCGCGCTGATGGGTCTGCGCCAGCTGTACTTCCTGATCGGCGGGCTGCTGAAGAAGCTGGTCCACCTGTCGTACGGACTGTCGGTCATCCTCGGCTTCATCGGCGTCAAGCTGGTGCTGCACGCCCTGCACGAGTCCGGGGTGCACGTCCCGCAGATCTCCATACCGGTGTCGCTGGGCGTGATCTGCGCGGTGCTCGCGATCACGACGATCACCAGCCTCTACGCGTCGAAGAAGCAGGCGCTGGCGGAGGCGGAGGCCGAGGAGGGCCGGGCGCGGGACAGGGACGGCGCCGACGTCTGACGCCCGCCCCCACGGCCGACCGTCCGCTTGCCGGATGGTCGGCCGTCGGCGTCGTGGTGCGGGCGCGGAGGGGGTGCCGCCGGCCGGTGCTACCAGCCGCGCTCGCGCCATTCGGCGAGGTGCGGGCGCTCGGCGCCGAGGGTGGTGTCGTCGCCGTGGCCGGGGTAGACCCAGGTCTCGTCCGGGAGCCGGTCGAAGAGCTTGGTCTCGACGTCGTTGATCAGGCTCTCGAACGCCTCGGGGTCCTTCCAGGTGTTGCCGACGCCGCCGGGGAAGAGGCAGTCGCCGGTGAACACGTGCGGATGGCCGTGCGGGTCGTCGTAGATCAGGGCGATGCTGCCCGGGGTGTGGCCCACCAGATGGCGGGCGGTCAGCTCGACCCGGCCGACCCGCACCGTGTCGCCGTCCTCGACCGCCACATCGGTGGGCACCGGGATGCCCTCGGCGTCGTACCGGCCCGCCAGGGTGCGGGCACCGGTGGCGTCCACCACCTCGCGCAGCGCGTTCCAGTGGTCCTGGTGGCGGTGGGTGGTGACGACGGACGCGATGCCGCTCTCGCCGATCAGTGACAGCAGGGTGTGCGGATCGGCGGCCGCGTCGATCAGCAGCTGCTCATCGGTGGCCCGGCAGCGCAGCAGATACGCGTTGTTGTTCATGGGGCCGACCGCGACCTTCGAGATCATCAGATCGGGCAGTTCGTGCACGTCCGCCGGTCCGCCGACCGTCACCACTCCGCTGTAGGTCATGACCTCACCCTAGCGCCGGGAGACCGGGCGGCGTGGGCTCGGGGGCGAGGGGGCGGACGGGGAATACCAGGGGCGTGATGCGCCTTTTATCCCGTAGCACCCGCCACACGATCGGGTGAACCAGGCACGCTGGTCCCGCAAATCGAATGTGCGTGCTATAGGCTCGGTGTGCTGCATCCTTAAGACATCGCCGTGGCGCCCCCATACCCTGGGTCGGGGGCTTCGCTCCGCTCCGTCCTGTCCGTCGGGAGATCCGTCGGGGAGGGGATTCGGGAGCGGGCCCGGCGCACCCGCCTCTCCTCAAGAAAGGTGCCGACCGGCGTGGCCGACCGTCTCATCGTCCGTGGGGCTCGCGAGCACAACCTGAAGAACGTCTCGCTCGACCTCCCTCGCGACTCCCTCATCGTCTTCACCGGGCTGTCCGGGTCGGGCAAGTCGTCCCTCGCGTTCGACACGATCTTCGCCGAGGGGCAGCGCCGCTACGTCGAGTCGCTCTCCTCCTACGCCCGGCAGTTCCTGGGCCAGATGGACAAGCCCGATGTGGACTTCATCGAGGGCCTGTCCCCGGCGGTGTCGATCGACCAGAAGTCGACGTCCCGCAACCCGCGCTCGACCGTCGGCACCATCACCGAGGTCTACGACTACCTCCGGCTGCTGTTCGCGCGCATCGGCAAGCCGCACTGCCCGGAGTGCGGGCGCCCGATCGCCCGCCAGTCGCCGCAGGCGATCGTGGACCGGGTGCTGGAGCTGCCCGAGGGCAGCCGCTTCCAGGTGCTCTCCCCGCTGGTGCGCGAGCGCAAGGGGGAGTTCGTCGACCTCTTCTCCGATCTGCAGACCAAGGGCTACAGCCGGGCCCGGGTGGACGGCACGACGATCCAGCTGTCCGACCCGCCGAAGCTGAAGAAGCAGGAGAAGCACACCATCGAGGTGGTCGTGGACCGCCTCACCGTCAAGGACAGCGCCAAGCGGCGGCTGACCGACTCGGTGGAGACCGCGCTCGGCCTCTCCGGCGGCATGATCATCCTGGACTTCGTGGATCTCGACGAGGACGATCCGCAGCGCGAGCGGATGTTCTCCGAGCACCTCTACTGCCCGTACGACGACCTGTCCTTCGAGGAGCTGGAGCCGCGTTCCTTCTCCTTCAACTCGCCGTTCGGCGCCTGCCCGGAGTGCACCGGGATCGGCACCCGGATGGAGGTAGACCCGGAGCTGATCGTTCCGGACGAGGAGAAGTCGCTCGACGAGGGCGCCATCCACCCCTGGTCCCACGGCCACACCAAGGACTACTTCGGGCGGCTGGTCGGCGCGCTCGCCGACGCGCTCGGCTTCCGCACGGACATCCCCTGGGCGGGGCTTCCGCAGCGGGCCAAGAAGGCCCTGCTGAACGGGCACCGCACCCAGATCGACGTCCGCTACCGCAATCGCTACGGCCGCCAGCGCGCGTACACCACCGCGTTCGAGGGCGCGGTGCCCTTCGTCAAGCGGCGCCACTCGGAGGCGGAGAGCGACAGCAGCCGGGAGCGGTTCGAGGGCTATATGCGCGAGGTGCCCTGCCCCACGTGTGAGGGCACTCGCCTCAAGCCGATCGTCCTCGCGGTCACCGTGCAGGAGCGGTCCATCGCGGACGTCTCCGCGATGTCGATCAGCGAATGCGCCGAGTTCCTGCGGAACATGGAGCTGACCGCCCGCGAGAAGACCATCGCCGAGCGCGTCCTCAAGGAGGTCAACGAGCGGCTGCGGTTCCTGGTCGACGTCGGCCTGGACTATCTCTCGCTCAACCGGGCGGCGGGCACGCTGTCCGGCGGGGAGGCCCAGCGCATCCGGCTGGCCACCCAGATCGGCTCCGGTCTGGTCGGCGTGCTGTACGTGCTGGACGAGCCGTCGATCGGCCTGCACCAGCGGGACAACCACCGGCTGATCGAGACGCTGGTGCGGCTGCGCGACCTCGGCAACACCCTGATCGTCGTCGAGCACGACGAGGACACCATCAAGACCTCGGACTGGGTGGTGGACATCGGCCCGGGCGCGGGTGAGCACGGCGGCAAGGTGGTGCACAGCGGCCCGCTGAGCGAGCTGCTGGTCAACGAGGAGTCGGCGACCGGTCACTATCTGTCGGGCAAGAAGGTCATCCCGCTGCCGCGGGCACGGCGTCCCATGGACCAGGCGCGGCAGCTGACGGTGCACGGCGCCCGGGAGAACAACCTCCAGGACATCGATGTGTCCTTCCCGCTCGGCGTGCTCACCGCCGTCACCGGTGTCTCCGGGTCCGGCAAGTCCACGCTGGTCAACGACATCCTCTACACCCATCTGGCCCGCGAGCTGAACGGGGCGAAGACGGTCCCCGGGCGGCACACCCGGGTCGCCGGCGACGACCTGGTCGACAAGGTGGTCCATGTCGACCAGTCGCCCATCGGCCGTACGCCGCGGTCCAACCCGGCCACGTACACCGGGGTCTTCGACCACGTCCGCAAGCTGTTCGCCGAGACGATGGAGGCGAAGGTGCGCGGCTATATGCCCGGGCGCTTCTCCTTCAACGTCAAGGGCGGCCGCTGCGAGAACTGCTCCGGTGACGGCACCATCAAGATCGAGATGAACTTCCTGCCGGATGTGTATGTGCCGTGCGAGGTCTGCCACGGCGCGCGCTACAACCGGGAGACCCTGGAGGTGCACTACAAGGGCAAGTCCATCGCCGAGGTGCTGGACATGCCCATCGAGGAGGCGCTGGACTTCTTCGAGGCGGTGCCGACGATCGCCCGCCATCTGCGCACCCTCAACGAGGTCGGCCTGGGGTATGTGCGGCTCGGCCAGCCCGCGCCGACCCTCTCCGGTGGTGAGGCGCAGCGGGTCAAGCTGGCGAGCGAGCTGCAGAAGCGGTCCACCGGGCGGACGGTCTATGTGCTGGACGAGCCGACCACCGGTCTGCACTTCGAGGACATCAACAAGCTGATCAACGTGCTGTCCGGACTGGTCGACAAGGGCAACACGGTGATCGTCATCGAGCACAACCTCGATGTGATCAAGACGGCGGACTGGGTCGTCGACATGGGCCCGGAGGGCGGCAGCGGCGGCGGTCTGGTCATCGCCGAGGGCACCCCGGAGGAGGTGGCCTCGGTCCCGACCAGCCACACCGGAAAGTTCCTGCGGGACATGCTGGGCGAGCGGGTGAGCGACGCGACGGTGCCGGCGGCCCGCACCGGCGGCGGCACGAAGGCGACCGCCAAGAAGACCCCCGCAAAGGCGGCGGCCAAGAAGAGCGCCGCGAAGAAGACGGCGGCCAAGAAGACGGCGGCCAAGAAGACGGCGGCCAAGAAGACCGCTTCGAAGCGGACAGCCGGTAAGTGAAGCCGCGGTGCGCCGCGCCCGGTCCGGGTGCGGCGCACCGCGTGCTGATGCGCTCAGGCCAGCTCGGCGGCGTACGGAGGTTCGGCGCCCGCCCGGGAGCAGGTGATCGCGGCGGCGCGGGCGGCGAAGCCCAGGACGTCCCGCCAGGCCGCCTCGCCCAGCTTGGCCACCGCGGGCGCCGACAGCGCGTCATGCGCCGCCAGCCGGTGCAGCAGCGCGGCGTTCACGGTGTCGCCCGCACCGATGGTGTCCACGATCTCCACCCGCTCCCCGGGCACGGACCAGCGGGATCCGTCCTGGCACAGCACGCTCAGCCCGTCCCCGCCCAGGGTGCAGACCACGGCCGCCGGTCCGGCCGCCGCCCACTCCCGTATCGCCGCCTCGACGGCCTCGTCGGACTCCGCCGGGTCGTCCCCGGAACCGGCCAGCCAGCGCGCGTCCTCGACCGACAGCTTGAGCAGCCCGACATACGGCAGCCAGCCGCGGAAGCGGGCCCGGTAGGCGTCCGCGTCGGAGATGAGCCCGGTGCGGATGTTGGGGTCGAGGGCGGTGAAGACGCCGCGCCCGGCCTCGCGCCGCAGCAGCGCCTCGTACGCGCTCGCGCCCGGCTCCAGCACCAGCGAACAGGTCCCCAGCGACAGCGCGGTGGTCCCCTCGGGCAGGGCCGGGGGCAGCTCGAAGAGCCGGTCCGCGGTGCCCTGCACATAGAAGCCGAAGCCCGCCGACCCATCGGCGCCGATCGACGCGACGGCGAGGGTGGTGGGCTCCGGGCCGCGCTGCACCAGGGCGGTGTCCACCCCGTCCTGGTGCAGCCGGGACAGCAGCGCCTCGCCGAAGCCGTCCGTGGAGACCCGTGAGCAGAACGCGGTCGGCACGCCGAGCCGCCCCAGCGCCATCGCGGTGTTGTAGGGGCCGCCGCCGCGTGCGGGACGCAGCGCGGGCAGCTCGTCGCCCGTCGCGGCGGGGACCGCGCGGTCGGGCACGAGGTCGATCAGGGCTTCTCCGGCGACGACGATCACGGGACGGGGTCCTTTCCTGGGGGCGAGGGGCGGCCGGCGGTTTCGGGCGCGGGTTCGGGGGCGCAGCCGCAGGACGTGCGGTGGACGAAGGCGCAGGGCAGTCGCACGGTGCGCGGCGGCCGTTCCGGATGCTCCAGCCGGTCCAGCAGCAGCCGGACCGCGGTGCTGCCGATCTCCCGGCTGGGCTGGGAGATCGCGGTGAGCCCGGGGGAGAAGACATCGGCCCAGGAGAAGTCGTCGAAGCAGGCGAGCGCCAGATCGTGCGGCACGGTGCGGCCCGCCGCCCGCAGGGCGCGCAGCGCGCCGATCGTCATCGCGTTGTTGGCGGTGACGATCGCGGTGGGCGGCTCGTCGGAGGCCAGCAACCGGTGGGTGGCGTCCTCCGCGCCGCGTGCCTCGGAGTGGCCGTCCGCCAGCAGCCCGGGGTCGAACGCCAGGCCGCTGTGGTGCAGTCCGGTGCGGTAGCCGTCGATCCGCTCGACCGTGGTGCTCAGCCCCGGCAGACCCGCGACCATGCCGATGCGGGTGTGGCCCAGCTCGGCGAGGTGGCGCACCAGTTGTTCGAGGTGGAACGCGTTCTCGGCGCCGACCTGGTCGTACGGATGGTCGTGCCGGCCGCCGATCAGCCGGTCGAGGAAGACGCACGGGACCCCGCGCCGGGTCAGATAGCCGATCAGCTCGGCGGGCTCGGCGGACGGTGCGACGATCACTCCGTCCACCCGCCGTTCGTGGAGCAGCTGGACGACCTTCCGCTCATGGGCCGGGTCGTCGTGCGGATCGGCGATCAGCAGGCTGTAGCCGTGTTCGAGGGCGCCGGCCTCGACGCCCTGCAGGATCTCGGTGAAGTACGGATTACTGATCGCCGAGACGGCCAGCCCGATCGAGCGGGTGCGGGCGGTGACGAGGGAGCGGGCGAGCGTGTTGGGGGTGTAGCCGAGGTCGTCGATGGCGTCCAGGACGGCCTGGCGGGTGTCCGGGCGCACCCGGCGGGTCTCGTTGACCACGTGCGAGACGGTGGCCACGGAGACGCCCGCGCGCCGGGCCACATCGACCATGGTCGCCATCCGCCCGCCCCTCTCCTCGGTGTGCCGGCTCTTCTCGGCGTGCTGCGGGAACGTGGGCGAACGTATCGCATCGGCGACCGCGCGTAAACGCTTGCGCAAGCGTTTACGCGCGCCCTGGGACCGCCCGCGAACGGACCGATCCGTACCGGTATCGTCGTATGGCGGCACCAACGCGTACCGCCCTGCCCCCCGTGGAGGCCCCATGACCGGTCAGCCCGCCTCCCGACGAACCGTGCTGTGCGGAGCGGCGCTGGCCGGAGCCGCCGGGCTCGGGTCGGCGGCCTGCTCACCGGCGGGATCGGGCAGGAAGGCGTCCCCGACCCCCACCGCCCCCGTCGACCTCGGCGCGGCCGACGCCGTCCCGGCCGGGGGCGCGAAGATCTACCGCGAGGACCGGGTGGTCGTCTCCCGGACCGCAGAGGGCCGCTACACCGCGTTCAGCGCGGTCTGCACCCACCGGGGCTGCGTCGTGGACTCCGTCGAGGACGGAAAGATCAGCTGCCCCTGCCACGGCAGCGTCTTCGACGCCCGCACCGGCAAGGTCCTCCAGGGGCCCGCCACCGCCCCGCTGCCGTCCGTGCCGGTCAGGACGAAGGGCGGAAAGCTCGTCGCGGGGCCGGACGCCTGAGACCCCGGAACTGTCACCGTCCGCCAGTAGGGTGGTGACCATGGCCGACCCGAGCAGCTACCGCCCCAAGCCGGGACAGATCCCCGAGTCGCCGGGGGTCTACAAGTTCCGTGACGAGCACGGCCGGGTGATCTACGTCGGAAAGGCGAAGAGCCTGCGCCAGCGGCTCTCGTCGTACTTCCAGGACCTGGCAAACCTTCACCCGCGCACCCGGACCATGGTCACCACGGCCGCCGCCGTCGAGTGGACCGTGGTCTCGACCGAGGTGGAGGCGCTGCAGCTCGAGTATTCGTGGATCAAGGAGTTCGATCCCCGGTTCAACGTCAAGTACCGCGACGACAAGAGCTATCCGTCGCTCGCCGTGACCCTGGGCGAGGAGTTCCCCCGGGTCCAGGTCATGCGCGGCCCCAAGAAGAAGGGCGTGCGCTACTTCGGTCCGTACGCACACGCCTGGGCGATCCGCGAGACCGTCGACCTGATGCTGCGGGTCTTCCCCGTGCGCACCTGCTCCGCCGGGGTGTTCAAGCGCTCCGCCCAGATCGGCCGCCCCTGTCTGCTCGGCTACATCGGCAAGTGCTCGGCCCCCTGCGTCGGCCGGGTCAGCGCCGAGGAGCACCGCGAACTCGCCGACGAGTTCTGCGACTTCATGGCCGGTCGCACCGGCACCTACATCCGCCGCCTCGAACAGCGGATGCGGGAGGCCGCGGAGGAGATGGAGTACGAGCGGGCCGCCCGGCTGCGCGACGACATAGGGGCGCTCAAGCGCGCCATGGAGAAGAACGCGGTCGTCCTCGCCGACGCGACCGATGCCGACTTGATAGCGGTCGCCGAGGACGAGCTGGAGGCCGCCGTCCAGATCTTCCACGTCCGCGGCGGCCGGGTGCGCGGCCAGCGCGGCTGGGTCACCGACAAGGTCGAGGCCGTCGACACGGCCGATCTGGTCGAGCACGCCCTGCAGCAGCTGTACGGGGAGGAGCGGGGCGACGCCGTGCCCAAGGAGGTCCTGGTGCCCGCCGTACCGGACCCGGCCGAGCCGGTCACCCAGTGGCTCAGCGAGCGCCGGGGCTCCCGGGTCGATCTGCGCATCCCGCAGCGCGGCGACAAGAAGGACCTGATGGCGACGGTCCAGCGCAACGCCCAGCAGGCGCTCGCGCTGCACAAGACCAGGCGCGCCTCCGACCTCACCACCCGCTCGCGCGCGCTGGAGGAGATCGCCGAGGCCCTCGGCCTGGACTCGGCGCCGCTGCGCATCGAGTGCTTCGACATCTCCCATCTCCAGGGCGATGACGTGGTGGCGTCCATGGTGGTCTTTGAAGACGGGCTGGCACGGAAGAGCGAGTACCGCCGCTTCCAGATCAAGAGCTTCGCGGGGCAGGACGACGTCCGCTCCATGCACGAGGTCGTCGGCCGCCGCTTCCGCCGCTATCTGCAGGAGAAGCAGAAGATGGGGGAGTGGGAGGAGACCGTGGAGCCCGCCCAGGAGGTGCCCGGCGAGCCCGCCCCGCAGGCCCCCGGCGAGCCCGCCCTGCAGGCCCCCGGCGAGGCCGCCCCGCAGCCCCCCGGCGAGCCCGACGAGGCCGTGGAGGGCGGCGGCAATCCCCTCGACGACGACGGAAGGCCCAAGCGGTTCGCGTATCCGCCCCAGCTCGTCGTGGTCGACGGCGGACAGCCGCAGGTCGCCGCCGCCAAGCGGGCGCTGGACGAGCTGGGCGTCGACGACGTGGCCGTCTGCGGCCTCGCCAAGCGGCTGGAGGAGGTCTGGCTGCCCGGCGACGACGACCCGGTGGTGCTGCCCCGCAGCAGCGAGGGGCTGTATCTGCTGCAGCGGGTCCGCGACGAGGCCCACCGGTTCGCCATCACCTACCAGCGCAGCAAGCGCGCCAAGTCGATGAAGACCGGGCCGCTGGACTCCGTACCCGGCCTCGGCGACAGCCGTAAGCAGGCCCTGCTCAAGCACTTCGGCTCCGTCAAGCGGTTGCGCGCCGCCACGGTCGAGCAGATATGCGAGGTGCCGGGCGTGGGCCGGAAGACGGCCGAGACCGTCGCGGCGGCGCTCGCCGGGGCGGCTCCGGCCGCCCCCGCGGTGAACACCGCCACAGGAGAGATCATTGAGGACGAGGCCGCAGCGTCGGCGCCGTCCGCGAACCGGGGGACGAGATCATGACAGAGCACGAGATCCACGGAGACGGAGCGCAGGTGAATACGGGCACGACGGGAGAGTCCGCCGAGGCGGCAGCCATTCCCGAGCTGGTGATCATCTCTGGCATGTCCGGCGCGGGCCGCAGTACCGCCGCCAAATGTCTGGAGGACCTCGGCTGGTTCGTGGTGGACAATCTGCCGCCCGCGCTGATCCCCACCATGGTGGACCTCGGCGCCCGCTCCCAGGGCAACGTGGCCCGCATCGCGGTGGTGGTGGACGTCCGCGGCCGCCGCTTCTTCGACAACCTCCGCGAATCCCTCGCGGACCTGGCCGCCAAGAACGTCAAGCGGCGCGTGCTGTTCCTGGAGGCGTCCGACGAGGCCCTGGTGCGCCGCTTCGAGTCCGTGCGCCGCCCGCACCCGCTGCAGGGCGACGGGCGGATCGTCGACGGCATCGCGGCCGAGCGCGATCTGCTGCGCGAGCTGCGCGGCGACGCCGACCTGGTGATCGACACCTCCAGCCTCAACGTGCACGAGCTGCGCGCCAAGATGGACGCCCAGTTCGCCGGTGAGGAGGAGCCGGAGCTGCGCGCCACCGTCATGTCCTTCGGCTACAAGTACGGGCTGCCCGTCGACGCCGACCTGGTGGTGGACTGCCGCTTCCTGCCCAATCCGCACTGGGTCCCCGAGCTGCGCCCGTTCACCGGGCTCAACGAGGAGGTGTCGGGCTATGTCTTCAACCAGCCCGGCGCCAAGGAGTTCCTGGACCGCTACGCCGAGCTGCTGCAGCTGATCGCCGCGGGCTACCGCCGCGAGGGCAAGCGCTATGTGACGATCGCCGTCGGCTGCACCGGCGGTAAGCACCGCAGCGTCGCGATGTCCGAGCGGCTGGCCGCCCGGCTCGGCGCCGAAGGGGTCGAGACCGTCATCGTCCACCGTGACATGGGGCGCGAGTGACGATCCGTAACGGGCGGCTGCGGCGGCTCGTCGGGCCCCGTACGGGCCGCAGCGCCCAGCCCAAGGTGGTCGCGCTCGGCGGCGGCATGGGCCTGTCCGCCTCGCTCGCCGCGCTGCGCCGGATCACCGGTGATCTGACCGCCGTGGTCACGGTGGCCGACGACGGCGGCTCCAGCGGGCGGCTGCGCGACGAGCTGGGGGTGCTGCCGCCCGGCGATCTGCGCAAGGCGCTGGCGGCCCTGTGCGGCGACGACGACTGGGGCCAGACGTGGGCCCGGGTCATCCAGCACCGTTTCATCAGCGAGGGGGAGCTGCACGGACACGCCGTCGGCAATGTGCTGATCGTCGCCCTCTGGGAGCAGCTGGGCGACCATGTGGCCGCGCTCGACCTGGTCGGCAAGCTGCTGGGCGCGCACGGCCGGGTGCTGCCGATGTCGGCGGTGCCGCTGGAGCTGCAGGCGTACGTCAAGGGCCATGACCCGGCGCGCCCGGACGAGGTGTCGACGGTCGCCGGGCAGGCCACCGTCGCCCTCACCCCCGGCGAGGTGCAGTCGGTGCACCTGGTGCCGAACGACCCGCCGGCGGTCCCCGAGGCGGTCGAGGCGGTGATGGACGCGGACTGGGTGGTGCTGGGCCCCGGGTCCTGGTTCTCCTCCGTCATCCCGCACCTCCTGGTGCCCGATCTGCTGCGGGCGCTCACCGACACCAAGGCCCGTCGGGTGCTCTCGCTGAATCTCGCGCCGCAGCCCGGCGAAACCGATGGCTTCTCCCCGCAGCGTCATTTGGAGGTTTTGGCCCGACACGCCCCTAAACTCGCCTTCGACGTGGTGCTGGCCGACGAGGCCGCCGTCCCCGACCAGAGCAGTCTGTGCGATGCCGCGAAGCGACTGGGCGGCACGGTCGAGCTGGCGCCGGTGGCCGCGACCGACGGTTCCCCGAAGCACGACCCGGAGCTACTGGCGGCCGCGTACGACCGTATTTTTCGGATGCATGGAAGGATCGGCCCATGGCGATGACGGCAGCGGTGAAGGACGAAATCTCCCGGCTCCCCGTCACCCGCACCTGCTGCCGGAAAGCGGAGGTCTCGGCGATCCTGCGGTTCGCGGGCGGCCTGCACCTGGTGAGCGGGCGCATCGTGATCGAGGCGGAGCTGGATACGGGCATCGCGGCCCGCAGGGTCCGCAAGGACATCCTGGAGATCTTCGGGCACTCCTCCGATCTGGTGGTGATGGCCCCCGGGGGCTTGCGCCGCGGCAGTCGGTACGTGGTGCGGGTGGTGGCGGGCGGTGATCAGCTGGCCCGCCAGACCGGTCTGGTCGACGGCCGCGGCCGGCCGATCCGCGGGCTGCCGCCGCAGGTCGTCTCCGGTGCCACCTGTGACGCCGAGGCCGCCTGGCGCGGGGCCTTCCTCGCCCACGGCTCGCTCACCGAGCCCGGCCGCTCGTCCTCCCTGGAGGTGACCTGCCCCGGTCCGGAGGCCGCGCTGGCGCTGGTCGGGGCCGCCCGCCGACTGCAGATCGCCGCGAAGGCGCGCGAGGTGCGCGGAGTGGACCGGGTCGTCGTCCGGGACGGTGATGCCATCGGCGCGCTGTTGACGCGGCTGGGGGCGCACGAGTCGGTGCTCGCCTGGGAGGAGCGGCGGATGCGCCGCGAGGTGCGGGCCACCGCCAACCGGCTGGCCAACTTCGACGACGCCAATCTGCGCCGCTCGGCCCGGGCCGCCGTCGCCGCGGGCGCGCGGGTGCAGCGCGCGCTGGAGATCCTGGGCGAGGAGGTGCCCGAGCACCTGGCCGCGGCCGGGCGGCTGCGCATGGAGCACAAGCAGGCCTCCCTGGAGGAGCTGGGCGCGCTGGCCGACCCGCCGCTGACCAAGGACGCCGTCGCCGGCCGTATCCGCAGACTGCTCGCCATGGCCGACAAGCGGGCCCAGGACCTGGGCATCCCGGGTACGGAGTCGACCCTGACCGACGAGATGGCCGAGGGCATGGTCGGCTGACCGGCCGCCGCGTCCCGCGCACCCCACGCCCCCGGTTCCCCGTGCGGAGCCGGGGGCGCGGTGCGTACAGATGGTCACATTGCCGGATCATCACCGCGAGCCGGTGTTGACATGGTCATGGGCCGACATGAGGCTTATGCGTCGGCGCACCCACACGTCGGAACGACAGTCAGGGGGGCTCATGAAGAGACGCACGGCGAGATCGATCCTCGCGGCGAGCGCGCTGTTACTGGGGGGACTGGCCGCCACACCCGCCGCCCACGCACGACCGGCGCCCGGCACCGTCGGCGAGGCGCTGTCCGTATGGACCGCCCAGGTCACCCGGGACCAGGTCCCGCTGCTGCTGAGGGCGGGCGTGGACGGGACGGAACTCGGCAGGCGGGTGCCCGGTAAGGGCACCCGCGCGGTCGAGCTGTATCTGACCGGCACTCAGGCCGCCGTCCTGCGCGGCCAGGGCGTCACGCTCACCGAGAAGAAGCTCTCGCCGGCGGCCCTGGGCCGCGTCGCGGCCGCGGGCGACGGTGTCTTCCGCCCGTACAGCGGCGACGGAGGGCTCCAGCGGGAGATCGTCGAAACCGGCCGGGCCCACCCCGGTCTCACCAAGGTGGTCAGCATCGGCAAGACCACCCAGGGCAAGGACATCCTCGCGCTCAAGCTCACCAAGGGCGCCGCCAAGAGCCGCGACGGCAGCAAGCCGTCGGTGCTGTACATGTCCAACCAGCACGCCCGTGAGTGGATCACCCCGGAGATGACCCGGCGGCTGATGCACTACTACCTGGACCGCTACGGAAAGGACGACCGCGTCACCCGGATCGTGGACCGCACCGAGCTGTGGTTCGTCCTCTCGGCCAATCCGGACGGGTACGACTACACCTTCAAGGGGCCCGAGACCCGGCAGTGGCGCAAGAACCTGCGGGACAACAACGGCGACGGCAGGATCACCCCGGGCGACGGCGTCGACCCCAACCGCAACTTCCCCTACAAGTGGGGCTACGACAACGAGGGCTCGTCCGCCGACCCGGCCGACGAGACCTACCGCGGCCCCGCCCCGGGCTCCGAGCCCGAGACCAAGGCGCTGGACCGCTTCGAAAAGCGCATCGGCTTCTCATACGGCATCAACTACCACTCGGCCGCCGAACTGCTGCTCTACGGCGTCGGCTGGCAGGTCGCCACCCCCACCCCGGACGACGTGCTCTACGAGGCGCTCGCCGGCACCCCCGAGCACTCCGCGATCCCCGGCTACCACCCTCAGGTGTCCTCGGAGCTGTACACCACCAACGGCGAGGCCGACGGCCACGCGGCCAACGTCAACGGGATGATGATGTTCACCCCGGAGATGTCGACCTGTCAGACCGCGTCCAATGCCGACCCCGACGACGCTTGGCAGCCGCGCGACTGCGCGTCCGTCTTCACGTTCCCGGACGACGAGAAGCTGATCCAGCAGGAGTTCGCCAAGAACATCCCCTTCGCGCTCTCCGTCGCCGAGACCGCCCGGCACCCCGACCAGCCGTCGTCGTCGGTCGGCATGACCGCGCCGGACTTCACCCCGGACGCCTTCACCACCTCCTACGCCCGCGGCGCCGCCCAGGACGTCGCCGTCACCGCCCGCAAGAGCGTGCGCGGCAAGCGGCTCGACTACCGGGTGAACGGCGGCCGGACCCACACCGCGTCCCTGCGGCCCTGGAAGGGCGGCGAGACCTACGGCGGCGAGGACAACCTCCGCTTCGACCAGTACCGGGCCGCGGTCAGGGGCGCGGACCCCGGCGACACGGTGAAGGTCTGGTTCACCGGCCGTACGAAGGGCGGCGCGCGGACGGCGAGCGAGCCGTTCACCTACACCGTCGCCGAGCGGCCCCGCGCCGACACCCTGGTGATCGCCGAGGAGGGCGGCGACGCCCCGGCCCGGCACACCGCCGTGTACACCGGCGCACTCGCCCGGAACGGCGTCAAGGCGGCCGTCTGGGACGTCGCGACCAGGGGAGCGCCGTCCGCGCTCGGGGTGCTCGGTCACTTCAGGACCGTGCTCTGGTACACCGGCGCCGGGAAGCCCGGCGGCGCCACCCTGCTCGCGGTGCGCGACTTCCTCAACGAGGGCGGCAAGCTGATCACCACCGGTGAGCAGGCGGGCGGCAGCTCGGTGGTCGGCCCGGCCGACACCGATGACTTCAGCCAGTACTACCTGGGCGCCGACGGCCGCATCACGGTGCAGTCGCCGCCCGCGTACCAGGGCGGCGGGGCGCTCGACGGCGCCTCCGCGGCGCTCGGCGACGCGCCCGGCAACCCCCTGGACGCCGCGGGCGCGTACACCGTGACCTCCGAGGTGCTGCCGCCGAAGGACTTCCCGCAGTTCGACAGCGCGGGCGCGGGCGCGTACTCCGGCGCACGCTCCCCGTACCAGCCCTACGAAGGCGAGTGGATGGCCGCCGCCGTCCACCGGAACAGCTCCTGGATGCGGCTGTCCCGCACCGTCGACCTGACCGGGGTGAGCGCCGCGGACAAGCCGGGCCTGACCTTCCGGCTCAGCTACGACACCGAGCCCGGCTACGACCATGTGATCGCGGAGGCGCACACCGCGGGCGCGGACGACTGGACCACGCTGCCCGACGCGAACGGCGGCAGTTCGGACCGGGTCCCGGCCGAATGCGAGGCGGGCTTCCTGCTGACCATGCACCCGTTCCTGAAGCACTACCTGACCGCCGCCGACGACGGCTGCCGGGCGAACGGCGGCACGGGCGCCTGGAACAGCTTCACGGGCTCCTCCGGCGGCTGGCGGCCGGTCTCCCTGGACCTCAGCCGCTACGCGGGCAAGAAGGTCGAACTGGCCCTTTCCTACGTCACCGACGCCAGCTCCGGCGGCCGCGGCGCGTTCGTCGACGGCACCGCGCTCGTCATCGGCGGCGACACGCGGGACGGCGAGGGCTTCGAGACCGCGCTCGGCCCCTGGTCGGTGCCGGGCCCGCCGGAGGGCAGCCCCGGCAACGCGGCGGACTGGACGCGGTCCAAGGAGCTGTTCCGGGCCGTGGCCGCGGTCACCACCCGGGACACCGTGCTGCTCGGCTTCGGCCTGGAACACGTTCGCGACGCCGCCCAGCGCGCGAAGCTCGTGGGGGGCGCGCTGCGTGCCCTGCGCCGTTGACAGAGGGTGACGAATCGTGACTCAATCGGTGGCCCATGCCCCTTTCCGGGGGTCTTTGGGCCACCGACGCCAATGTCACGGACGTTCCGTGATAGCGGTAGGGTCGGAGGCGGTCGGGGACATCCCATACAGCTCGCCGGCGTCCAGACCGGCACACCAACGAGGAGATCGGTTCGTGACGATCCGCGTAGGCATCAACGGCTTTGGCCGCATCGGTCGCAACTATTTCCGCGCGCTCCTGGAGCAGGGCGCGGACATCGAGATCGTCGGTGTCAACGACCTGACCGACAATGCCACCCTGGTGCACCTGCTGAAGTACGACACCATCCTCGGACGGCTGAAGCACGAGGTCAGCCACACCGAGGACACCATCACGGTGGGCAACCAGACCTTCAAGACCATGGCCGAGCGTGACCCGGCCGCCCTTCCGTGGGGAGAGCTGGGGGCCGACATCGTCGTCGAGTCCACCGGCATCTTCACCAAGCGTGACGACGCGGCCAAGCACCTGGCCGCGGGCGCCAAGAAGGTCCTGATCTCCGCGCCCGCCAAGGACGAGGACATCACGATCGTGATGGGCGTCAACAACGACAAGTACGACGCGGACCAGCACCACGTCATCTCCAACGCCTCCTGCACCACCAACTGTGTGGCGCCGATGGCCAAGGTCCTCGACGAGAGCTTCGGCATCGTCAAGGGCATGATGACGACGGTCCACGCGTACACCAACGACCAGCGCATCCTGGACTTCCCGCACAAGGACCTGCGCCGCGCCCGCGCCGCCGCGGAGAACATCATCCCGACCTCCACCGGTGCCGCCAAGGCCACCGCGCTGGTCCTGCCGCAGCTGAAGGGCAAGCTGGACGGCATCGCGATGCGCGTCCCGGTCCCGACCGGCTCGGTCACCGACCTGGTGCTGGAGCTGGACCGCGAGGTCACCAAGGACGAGGTCAACACCGCCTTCCAGAAGGCCGCCGAGGGCCAGCTCAAGGGCGTCCTGGAGTACACCGAGGACCCGATCGTCTCCTCGGACATCGTCAACTGGCCGGCGTCCTGCACCTTCGACTCCTCCCTGACCATGGTCCAGGGCAAGCAGGTCAAGGTCGTCGGCTGGTACGACAACGAGTGGGGCTACTCCAACCGCCTCGTCGACCTGACCGTCTTCGTCGGCGGCAAGCTCTGAACCTGCCGCAATGAGCGAGGAACGGGGCCCGCTACGGCACACGTCGTAACGGGCCCCGTGCCATGATCAAGGAGTCACTCTGTGAAGACGATTGACGATCTCCAGGTCGACGGGAAGCGGGTCTTCGTCCGCGCCGACCTCAATGTCCCGCTCGACGGCGAGACGATCACCGACGACGGCCGGATCCGCGCCGTCGCGCCGACCATCGCCACGCTCCTGGAGCGGGGCGCCAAGGTGGTCGTCGCCTCGCACCTCGGCCGCCCCAAGGGCGAGCCCGACCCGCGGTTCTCGCTCGCCCCGGTCGCCAAGCGGCTCGGCGAACTCCTCGGCAAGCAGGTCGCGTTCGCCACGGACACCGTGGACGACAGCGCCCGGGCCGCCGTCGACGGGCTCGCCGCCGGCGAGGTCGCGCTGCTGGAGAACCTGCGCTTCAACGCCGGTGAGACGAGCAAGGACGACGCCGAGCGAGGCGCGTTCGCCGATCGGCTCGCCGCCCTCGCCGACCTCTACGTGGGCGACGGCTTCGGCGCGGTGCACCGCAAGCACGCCTCCGTGTACGACCTCCCGGCGCGGCTGCCGCACGCCGCGGGCGGTCTGATCGCCACCGAGGTCGGCGTCCTGAAGAAGCTCACCGAGGACGTCCAGCGGCCGTACGCGGTGGTCCTCGGCGGCGCCAAGGTCTCCGACAAGCTCGGCGTCATCGACCACCTGCTGGAGAAGGCCGACCGCATCCTGATCGGCGGCGGCATGGCGTACACCTTCCTCAAGGCCCAGGGCCACGAGGTCGGCAAGTCGCTGCTCCAGGAGGACCAGGTTCCGGTCGTCCGGGACTACCTGCGGCGGGCGGAGGAGCGCGGCGTGGAGTTCGTGCTGCCGGTCGACGTCCTCGCGGCGGACGGCTTCCCGGACCTCAAGACCAAGGCCCCGGCGCATCCGCAGGTCGTCTCCGCGGACGCCATCCCGGCCGATCTGGAGGGGCTGGACATCGGTCCGGACACCCGCAAGCTGTACGCCTCGAAGCTCGCCGACACGGCCACCGTCTTCTGGAACGGCCCGATGGGCGTCTTCGAGCACCCCGACTACGCCGACGGCACCAAGGCCGTGGCCCAGGCGCTCCTCGACAGCCCGGCCTTCACCGTGGTGGGCGGCGGCGACTCCGCCGCGGCCGTCCGCATCCTGGGCTTCGACGAGTCCGCTTTCGGCCATATCTCGACCGGCGGCGGTGCAAGCCTCGAATACCTCGAGGGCAAGACGCTCCCCGGCCTCGCCGCACTGGAGGACTGAACCACCGTGAGTGACCGCACCCCGCTGATGGCGGGCAACTGGAAGATGAACCTCAACCACCTCGAGGCCATCGCCCACGTCCAGAAGCTCGCCTTCGCGCTCGCCGACAAGGACTACGAGGCCGTCGAGGTCGCGGTTCTGCCGCCCTTCACCGATCTGCGGTCGGTGCAGACCCTGGTCGACGGCGACAAGCTGAAGATCAAATACGGCGCCCAGGACCTCTCCGCGCACGACTCCGGCGCGTACACCGGCGAGATCTCCGGGCCGATGCTCTCCAAGCTGAAGTGCACCTATGTGACCATCGGCCACTCGGAGCGCCGCCAGTACCACGCCGAGACCGACGAGATCTGCAACGGCAAGGTCAAGGCGGCCTTCCGGAACGACCTCACCCCCATCCTGTGCGTGGGCGAGGGCCTGGACGTCCGCAAGGCGGGCAACCAGGTCGCGCACACCCTCGCGCAGGTGGACGGGGCCCTCAAGGACGTCCCGGCCGAGCAGGCCGAGACCATCGTGATCGCGTACGAGCCGGTCTGGGCGATCGGCACCGGCGAGGTCGCCACCCCCGAGGACGCCCAGGAGGTCTGCGGGGCCATCCGCGCCCGGCTGGCCGAGCTGTACAGCCAGGAGCTGGCCGACAAGGTCCGGATCCAGTACGGCGGCTCGGTGAAGTCCGGGAACGTGGCGGCGATCATGGCGCAGCCGGACGTGGACGGCGCCCTGATCGGCGGCGCGGCGCTGGACGCCGACGAATTCGTCAAGATCGTTCGTTTCCGCGACCAGTGAGTAGGCCCTGAGCCGAGCCTCGTCGTACTCTGTCGGGGGTCGTGGTGGCGCGTTTCGTGCCTCCCCGGCCCCCGTCTCCCGTAATAAACCGTCCGTAACGAGCCCGAGAGAGTTGGTCCAGCTGTGATCATGGGGTTTTCGATCGCCCTCATCATCTTGAGCCTTTTGATGATGATGCTGGTGCTCATGCACAAGGGGAAGGGCGGGGGTCTGTCCGACATGTTCGGTGGCGGAATGCAGTCCTCCGTCGGTGGCTCCTCGGTCGCTGAGCGCAACCTGGACCGCATCACCATCGTGGTCGGGTTGCTGTGGTTCGTCGTCATCGTCGTGCTCGGGTTGTTGATGAAGCTCGACTGACGTTCGACCGAGATGCTGTCGAGGCCCGATTCCGGCCCGATAACTGACGTACCGTCGTCAGTGCGGCCGATTCGCGGCCTATCATGGGGGTGGCGTCCTCAAGGGCGGGTGTAACTCCTGTCGATGGACGCGCGTTGGGCCTTTCGTAGACTGGGGCGCCGGGCAGCGGGGCCGCCATTTCGATGCTTCGCGGCACCATCACGCAGGGAGTTACGACCGTGGCAAGTGGCAACGCGATCCGTGGAAGTCGGGTCGGAGCGGGGCCGATGGGAGAAGCCGAGCGAGGCGAATCGGCGCCGCGCCTGCGCATCTCCTTCTGGTGCTCGAACGGGCACGAGACCGTGCCGAGCTTTGCCAGCGACGCGCAGATCCCGGACACGTGGGACTGCCCCCGCTGTGGCTTCCCGGCCGGCAAGGACCGGGACAACCCGCCGGACCCGCCCCGCACCGAGCCGTACAAGACCCACCTCGCCTATGTGCGGGAGCGGCGCAGCGACGCCGACGGCGAGGCGATCCTCGCCGAGGCGCTCGCCAAGCTCCGTGGCGAGATCTGAGCCGGATCACGGCTCGGACCCCAGCGACAGCGCGTGACGACGGCCCGGCCGGGCACCCTACGGGGGTGCCCGGCCGGGCCGTTGTCAGTGCCGCGGGCTACCGTCAATTAAGTTGGTGGACAACGGGGGCCAGGCACCGATGAGAAGTGGGCTGATGTCCGAGATGAACGCAGAAGGCCGCACCAGGCTCGATCAGCTGCCGGAGTGGAACGCACTGGCCGAGCACCGCAAGGCGCTGGGCGACGCGCATCTGCGCGAGCTGTTCGCGAACGACCCCGAGCGCGCGAGCAGGCTCACGCTCCAGGTCGGCGATCTCCACGTCGACTACTCCAAGCACCTGGTGACGGACGAGACGCTGCGGTTGCTGCGGGAGCTGGCAGGGGCTACCGGAGTGGCCGCGCTGCGGGACGCGATGTTCCGCGGCGAGAAGATCAACACGACCGAGGACCGCGCGGTGCTCCACACCGCGCTGCGCGCGCCCCACTCGGCGGTCATCACGGTGGACGGCGAGGACGTCGTCCCCGAGGTGCACGCGGTCCTCACCAAGATGAGCGTGTTCGCGGACCGCATCCGGGCCCGGGACTGGCACGGCCACACCGGCAAGCCCATCAAGAACATCGTCAACATCGGCATCGGCGGCTCCGACCTGGGCCCGGCCATGGCGTACGAGGCGCTGCGCGCCTACACCGACCGCGAGCTGGTCTTCCGCTTCGTCTCCAATGTGGACGGCGCCGATCTCCACGAGGCGGTGCGCGACCTGGACCCGGCGGAGACGCTGTTCATCGTCGCCTCCAAGACCTTCACCACCATCGAGACCATCACCAACGCCGTCTCCGCCCGCGCATGGCTGCTGAGCGGGCTCGGGGCCGGTGAGGAGGCCGTCGCGAAGCACTTCGTGGCGGTCTCGACCAACGCGGAGAAGGTCTCCGAGTTCGGCATCAACACGGACAACATGTTCGAGTTCTGGGACTGGGTCGGCGGGCGGTATTCCTACGACTCGGCGATCGGCCTCTCCCTGATGGTCGCCATCGGCCCGGACTGCTTCCGCGAGATGCTGGCCGGATTCCATCTGGTGGACGAGCACTTCACCACCGCCCCGCCGGAGCGGAACGTACCGCTGCTGCTCGGTCTGCTGGGCGTCTGGTACGGCGACTTCCACGACGCCCAGGCGCACGCCGTCCTGCCCTACAGCCACTACCTGTCCAAGTTCACCGCCTACCTCCAGCAGCTGGACATGGAGTCCAACGGCAAGTCGGTGGACCGGGAAGGCCATCCGGTCGGCTGGCAGACCGGCCCGGTGGTCTGGGGCACCCCCGGCACCAACGGCCAGCACGCCTACTACCAGCTGCTCCACCAGGGCACCAAGCTGATCCCGGCCGATCTGATCGGCTTCGCCAAGCCGGTGGACGACCTGCGGCCCGAGCTGGTCGCCCAGCACGATCTGCTGATGGCCAACCTCTTCGCCCAGGGGCAGGCGCTGGCGTTCGGCAAGACCCCGGAAGAGGTCGCCGCCGAGGGCACGGCCCCGGAGCTGGTGCCGCACAAGACCTTCCAGGGCAACCGCCCCACCACCACCATCCTGGCCGCCGAGCTGAGCCCGTCCGTGCTCGGCCAGCTGATCGCGCTCTATGAGCACAAGGTGTTCGTCCAGGGCGCCATCTGGAACATCGACTCGTTCGACCAGTGGGGCGTCGAGCTGGGCAAGGTGCTGGCCAAGCGGGTCGAGCCCGCGCTGACCGAGGGCGCCGAGGTGCCGGGGCTCGACGCCTCGACGGCCCGTCTCGTCGCCACGTACCGCTCGCTGCGCGGCCGCTGAGCCACTGAGGCACCGAGGCACTGAGGCAGCCCTGAAAAGCGGCGATCCCCCGTGCGCACCCGAGCGCACGGGGGATCGCCGCCGGACAGCGCCTACGGCGAGGCCGGTGGGTACAGCTCGCGCGGCAGACCGCTCGCCGCCGCCCGGTCCAGCAGCCACAGCGTGCGGCTGCGGCCGTACGCGCCCGCCGCCGGGGCCTGGATCTCCCCGGCCCCCGACAGGGCGATGGTCACCGCCTTCGCCTTGTCCTCACCGGCGGCCAGCAGCCACACCTCCCGCGCCGCGCGGATCGCGGGCAAGGTCAGCGAGACCCGGGTGGGCGGCGGCTTGGGCGCGCCGCGCACCGCGACCACCGTCCGCTCGGTCTCCCGGACGGCGGGCAGCTCGGGGAAGAGCGAGGCCACATGGGTGTCCGGGCCGACGCCCAGCAGCATGACGTCGAAGGACGGTGCCGCGCCGTGGTTCTCCGGCCGTGCGGCGCGGCCCAGCTCGATGCCGTACGCCTCCGCCGCGGCCTCCACATCGCCGCCGTACGGGCCGTCGGACGCGGGCATGGGATGCACCCGCGCCGGGTCCAGATCCACCGCGTCCAGCAGCGCCTCCCGGGCCTGGGTGACGTTGCGGTCGGGGTGGCCCTCCGGCAGGAACCGCTCGTCGCCCCACCACAGGTCCAGCCGGGACCAGTCCACGGCGTCGCGCGCCGGGGACGTGGCGAGGGCCGCCAGCAGGCCGTTGCCGTTGCGGCCGCCGGTCAGCACGACGGAGGCGGAGCCCCGGGCGGCCTGGGCGTCGACGATCTTCGTGATCAGCCGGGCCGCGGCCGCCTGGGCCATCAGCTCCTTGTCGCGGTGGACGACGACCTGCGGGGCGGTCACTTGTCCGCCTTTCCGCCGTTTCCGCCACTCCCGCCGGGCTTTCCCTCCGGCTTGCCGCCCGGCTTCAGGTCCGAGGGCTTCGGAGCCGGCGGGGCCTGCGGCGGGGCGGGGGTGTTCGTCGGGGACGGAGCCGTGCCCGGGTCGCGCGTCGGCAGCGGCGGCCGGGGCGGCGCCGGCGCCTCGCGCGGCCTCTCGGCGGTCGCGGTGGCCGTGCCGCCGCCGGACGAGGTGGCCTCCGCGGCCCCGGCGGGGGCCGGGTCGTGCCGGGCCGCACCGCCGCCGTTCAGCTTGTTCACGCCGAACTTCACCGAGATCGCGTACATCTCGTCCGGGTCGAGCCGGCGCAGCTCCTCGGCGATCAGCTCCGACATCTCCCGCCGCTGCAGCGCGACGTGCCGGTCCGGCTGGCCCGGCATCGCCAGCTCGGCCAGCGCGCCGTCGGCCCGGTCCAGGCAGATCACGCCGTCGGCCGTCTCCAGCCGCACCGCGGTCAGCCCCGGTCCCTCGGAGATCTGCCGGTCGACCGGGACCCGCAGCCGCTCGGCGAGCCACAGCGAGAGCAGTTCGCTGCTCGGGTTGTACGCCTCGCCCTCGACGACCGCGGAGGTGATCTTCGAGTGCTTCTGGTCCAGCGCTGCCGCCAGCACACTGCGCCACGGGGTGATCCGGGTCCACGCCAGGTCGGTGTCGCCCGGGGTGTAGGTCTCGGCCCGCAGGCCCAGGGTGGCGACCGGGTCCTCGGTGGCCTGGGCATCGGTGATGCGACGCTGGGCCAGCTGCCCCAGCAGGTCCTTGGCGGGGTGCTCCGGGGCGTCCTCGGGCCACCACACCACGACCGGGGCGTCCGGCAGCAGCAGCGGCAGAACCACCGAGTAGGCGTGGTTGGCCAGTTCGCCGTGGAGCCGCAGCAGGACCGTCTCACCGGTGCCGGTCTCGCCGCCGACCCGGACCTCGGCGTCCATCCGGGCCATCTTGCGGTCGCGCGGCGAGCGGCCCGGCCGCTTGATGACGACCAGGATGCGCGAGGGGTGCTCCTTGGACGCCTCGCTCGCGGCCTTCAGCGCGTCGTAGTGGTTGCCCTCGTCGGTGACGATGACGAGGGTGAGCACCATGCCCACGGCCGGAGTGCCGGTGGCCCGGCGTGCCTGGACCAGAGCGGAGTTGATCCGGCTGGACGTGGTGTCCGTGAGATCGATGTTCATGGCCGCCGCCAGCTCCGTCCGTCTCGTGCGAGCATCTCGTCCGCGGCCTTCGGCCCCCAGGTTCCGGCCGTGTACTGCTCGGGCTTCCCGTGCTTCTCCCAGTACTCCTCGATCGGGTCGAGGATCCGCCAGGACTCCTCCACCTCCTGGTGGCGCGGGAAGAGGTTCGCGTCGCCCAGCAGGACGTCGAGCAGCAGCCGCTCGTACGCCTCGGGGCTGGACTCGGTGAAGGACTCGCCGTACTGGAAGTCCATCGTCACGTCGCGGATCTCCATGGAGGTGCCGGGCACCTTGGAGCCGAACCGGATGGTGACGCCCTCGTCCGGCTGCACCCGGATGACCAGGGCGTTCTGCCCCAGCTCCTGGGTGTCGGTGGCGTCGAAGGGGGAGTGCGGGGCGCGCTGGAAGACGACGGCGATCTCGGTGACCCGGCGCCCCAGCCGCTTGCCCGTGCGCAGGTAGAAGGGGACGCCCGCCCAGCGGCGGTTGTCGATCTCCAGCTTGACCGCGGCGTAGGTGTCGGTCTTGGACTGCGAGTCGATGCCGTCTTCTTCGAGGTAGCCGCGCACCTCCTCGCCGCCCTGCCAGCCGTGCGCGTACTGGCCGCGCACGGTGTGCTTGCCCAGTTCGCGCGGCAGCTTGACGGCGGTGAGGACCTTCAGCTTCTCGGTGACCAGCGCCTTGGCGTCGAAGGAGGCGGGCTCCTCCATGGCGGTCAGGGCGAGCAGCTGGAGCAGGTGGTTCTGGATGACGTCACGGGCGGCGCCGATGCCGTCGTAGTAGCCGGCGCGGCCGCCGATGCCGATGTCCTCGGCCATGGTGATCTGTACGTGGTCGACGTAACTACGGTTCCACAGCGGCTCGAACATGGTGTTGGCGAAGCGCAGCGCCAGGATGTTCTGGACCGTCTCCTTGCCCAGGTAGTGGTCGATCCGGAAGACGTCGCTGGGCCGGAAGACCTCGTGGACGACCTGGTTCAGCTCCTGGGCGCTCTTCAGGTCGTGGCCGAAGGGCTTCTCGATGACGGCGCGCCGCCAGGAGTGGTTCTGCCCGTCGGACAGCCCGTGCTTCTTGAGCTGCTGCACCACGTTGGGGAAGAACTTGGGCGGCACGGAGAGGTAGAAGGCGAAGTTTCCGCCGGTGCCGCGGGCCTTGTCCAGCTCCTCTATGGTCGCCTTCAGCTTGGCGAACGCCTCATCGTCGGAGAATTCCCCGGGTACGAAGCGGAATCCCTCGGCGAGCTGCTGCCAGACCTCCTCGCGGAACGGGGTCCGCGCGTGTTCCTTCACCGCGTCGTGGACGACCTGGGCGAAGTCCTCGTGCTCCCAGTCGCGGCGGGCGAAGCCGACGAGCGAGAAGCCCGGTGGCAGCAGGCCGCGGTTGGCCAGGTCGTAGACGGCGGGCATCAGCTTCTTGCGGGACAGGTCACCCGTGACCCCGAAGATGACCAGGCCGGACGGCCCCGCGATGCGCGGAAGCCGCCGGTCCTTCGGGTCACGCAGCGGATTGCTGCTGGTGGTCAAGGTTTCACGCCTCCGACGGTGCGAGGCGGTTCAGCTCCGCCTCAGTGGACTTCAGCAGGTCGTTCCAGGACGTCTCGAACTTCTCGACGCCCTCGTCCTCCAGAAGCTGTACGACCTCGTCGTACGAGATGCCGATGGAGGCCAGTGCCTCGATGTCGGCCTTGGCCTGCTCGTAGCCACCGGCCACGGTGTTGCCCTTGATCTCGCCGTGGTCGGCGACCGCCTCGAGGGTGGCTTCCGGCATCGTGTTGACGGTGCCCGGGGCGACCAGCTCGTCGACGTACTGGGTGTCCTTGTAGGCCGGGTCCTTGACGCCGGTCGAGGCCCACAGCGGACGCTGCTTGTTGGCGGATCCGCGGTCCAGGGCGGCCCAGCGGTCGGAGCTGAAGACCTCCTCGTAGGCCTGGAAGGCCAGCCGGGCGTTGGCGATGGCGGCCTTGCCGCGCAGCGCCTTGGCCTCGTCGGTGCCCTGCTTGTCGATGCGCTTGTCGATCTCGGTGTCCACCCGGGACACGAAGAAGGACGCCACCGAGTGGATCTTGGAGATGTCGAGACCGGCCGCCTTGGCCTTCTCCAGACCGGCCAGGTAGGCGTCCATGACCGCGCGGTAGCGCTCCAGGGAGAAGATCAGCGTGACGTTGACGCTGATGCCCAGGCCGATCACCTCGGTGATCGCCGGAAGGCCCGCCTGGGTGGCCGGGATCTTGATGAAGGTGTTCGGGCGGTCCACCAGCCAGGCGAGCTGCTTGGCCTCGGCGATGGTGGCCCTCGTGTTGTGGGCCAGCCGCGGGTCGACCTCGATGGAGACCCGGCCGTCCTGGCCGCCGGTCGCGTCGTGGACCGGGCGCAGGATGTCGGCGGCGTCCCGGACGTCCGCGGTGGTGATCATCCGGACGGCTTCCTCGACGGTGACCTTGCGGGCCGCGAGATCGGTGAGCTGCTGCTCGTAACCGTCGCCGCCGGAGATCGCCTTCTGGAAGATCGACGGGTTGGTGGTGACGCCGACGACGTGCTGCTGGTCGATCAGTTCGGCGAGATTGCCGGAGGTGATCCGCTTCCGGGAGAGGTCGTCGAGCCAGATCGCGACGCCTTCGTCGGCCAGCCGCTTGAGTGCGTCTGTCATGGGGTGTGTCTCCTGTTGCTCGTCGCTGTTCAAGTCGGATGCGGGCGTCACTGCCCGGCGGCGTCCAGGGACTCGCGGGCGGCGGTGACCACGGCGTCGGTGGTCAGACCGAACTCCCGGTAGAGCACCTTGTAGTCGGCGGAGGCGCCGAAGTGCTCCAGCGAGACGATGCGGCCGGCCTCGCCGACGTAGCGGTACCACGTGAGGCCGATACCGGCCTCGACGGCCACGCGCGCCTTCACGGACGGCGGCAGCACGCTGTCGCGGTACCCCTTGTCCTGCTCTTCGAACCACTCGATCGAGGGCATCGAGACGACACGGGTGGGCACACCGGCGGCCTGCAGCTGCTCACGCGCCTCGACGGCGAGCTGGACCTCGGAGCCGGTGCCGATCAGGATCACCTGCGGCTGGCCGCCCTCGGCCTCGAACAGGACGTAACCGCCCTTGGCGGCGTCCTCGTTCGCCTCGTACGTCGGCACGTTCTGCCGGGTGAGCGCGAGGCCGTGCGGGGCCGGCTTGTCGTTGTGGCGGCGGGTGATCTCGCGCCAGGCGATGGCGGTCTCGTTGGCGTCGGCCGGGCGCACGATGTTCAGGCCCGGGATGGCGCGCAGCGCGGACAGGTGCTCGACCGGCTGGTGGGTGGGGCCGTCCTCGCCGAGGCCGATGGAGTCGTGCGTCCACACGTAGGTGACCGGCAGCTTCATCAGCGCGGCCAGCCGCACGGCCGGGCGCATGTAGTCGGAGAAGACGAGGAACGTGCCGCCGTAGACACGGGTGTTGCCGTGCAGCGCGATGCCGTTCATGGTCGAGCCCATGGCGTGCTCGCGGATGCCGAAGTGGATCGTCCGCCCGTACGGGTCGGCCTCCGGCAGCGGGTTGCCCTTCGGGAGGAAGGACGAGGACGCGTCGATGGTGGTGTTGTTGGAGCCCGCGAGGTCGGCCGAGCCGCCCCACAGCTCCGGGATCACTCCGCCGAGCGCCTTGAGCACCTGACCGGACGCCTTGCGGGTGGCGACGTCCTTGCCCGCCTCGAAGACCGGCAGCGCGCTCTCCCAGCCGTCCGGCAGCTCACCGGCGGTGACGCGGTCGAACCGGGCGGCGCGCTCGGGGTTGTTGTTGCGCCACTCCTGGAGCTTCTTGTCCCAGGCGGCGTGCGCCTCGCGGGCGCGGTCGACCAGGCCGCGGGTGTGGTTGATGACCTCGGTGTCGACCTGGAAGTGCTGCTCGGGGTCGAAGCCCAGGACCCGCTTGGTGGCGGCGACCTCGTCGGCGCCGAGCGCGGAGCCGTGGGAGGCCTCGGTGTTCTGCGCGTTCGGCGCGGGCCAGGCGATGATCGTGCGGGCGGCGATGATCGAGGGGCGCTCGGTCTCGGCCTGCGCCGCCTTGAGCGCCGCGTACAGCTGCTCGATGTCGAAGTCGCCGCTGGCCGCCTGCTCGATGCGCTGGACGTGCCAGCCGTACGCCTCGTACCGCTTCAGCACGTCCTCGGACAGCGCGGTGGCGGTGTCGCCCTCGATGGAGATGTGGTTGTCGTCGTAGAGGGCGACGATGTTGCCCAGCTTCTGGTGGCCGGCCAGCGAGGACGCCTCGGCGGAGATGCCCTCCTCCAGGTCGCCGTCGGAGACGATCGCCCAGATGGTGTGGTCGAACGGAGAGGCGCCCTCGGGCGCCTCGGGGTCGAACAGTCCACGCTCGTAGCGGGCGGCCATCGCCATGCCCACCGCGTTCGCGATGCCCTGGCCGAGCGGCCCGGTGGTGGTCTCCACACCGGTGGTGTGGCCGTGCTCCGGGTGGCCCGGGGTGAGGCTGCCCCAGGTGCGGAACGACTTGAGGTCGTCCAGCTCCAGGCCGAAGCCCGCCAGGTAGAGCTGGACGTAGAGGGTCAGGCTGGTGTGCCCGGGGGAGAGGACGAACCGGTCGCGGCCCGCCCAGCCCGCGTCGGAGGGGTCGTGCCGCATGAGCTTCTGGAAGAGAAGGTAGGCGGCGGGCGCGAGACTCATGGCCGTGCCAGGGTGGCCGTTACCGACCTTCTGTACGGAGTCCATGGCCAGGACGCGGGCGGTGTCAACGGCCCGCTGGTCCAGATCGGTCCATTCGAGGTCTGTGGTAGTCGGCTTCGTGCTCACCCTGAGTCAGGGCTCCTCTCCACAATGTCGCTGTCCGGTGACCGTGTGCACACCGGCGCTGTCGAGCCTACCCCTGTAAGAACGGTCATCTTTTCGAGTTCCACTCAACGTCCTGGGGAACGAATCCCAAGGTTCCGGCATTCCCTCGCCAGTTCCCTTACGGGTCTCACGGAAAGCGGTGTTCCGGCGGTGTTCCCGTGGTCATCGGGGGGTTATGCGGACCGTCCGCGCTGGTCTTTCGGGGGGTGCCAACACGACCGGACCCCGGCGGCGGGCGGCGTATCCGCTACGTCTAGAGTGGCGTGGTACGCGCAAGTCTTTACCGGGGCTTCATCTCCGGTGCTTGCTGGTTCTTGCTTCCACCAGGGGTGTGCGTGACGGCCGTCGAATCCCGTCCTGCGGGGGTGCTCGAAACGAGCGAATCGAGCCTCGGTCAGCGGCTTCCGGGCCGCCGGCCGGCCGGGGCCCGGGTCAAGGCGTTCGTGATGCTGACCAAGCCGCGCGTCATCGAACTGCTGCTGATGACCACGGTGCCGGTCATGTTCCTGGCCGCCCAGGGCGTCCCGGATCTGTGGCTGGTCCTCGCGACCTGTGTCGGCGGCTATCTGTCCGCCGGTGGCGCCGCCGCGTTCAACATGTATTACGACCGCGACATCGACGCGATGATGGACCGCACGTCGCAGCGTCCTCTGGTCACCGGCATGGTCTCGCCGCGCGAGTGCCTGGTCTTCGCCTCCTCGCTCGCCGTCGCCTCCACCGCCTGGTTCTGGGTTTTCGTCAACCCGTTGTCCTCGATGCTGGCCCTCGGCGCGCTGGCCTTCTACGTCCTCGTCTACACGATGTGGCTCAAGCGGCGTACCTCGCAGAACATCGTGTGGGGCGGCATCGCGGGCTGCATGCCGGTGCTCATCGGCTGGTCGTCGGTCACCAATGAGGTGTCCTGGGCCGCGGTGATCCTCTTCCTGGTCATCTTCTTCTGGACCCCGCCGCACTACTGGCCGCTGTCCATGAAGGTCAAGGCCGACTACGAGCGGGCGAGCGTGCCGATGCTGCCCGTCATCGCGGGCAACAAGGCGGTCGCCCGGCAGATCGTCCTCTACAGCTGGGCCATGGTCGGCGTCTCGCTGCTGCTGTGGCCGCTCGGCTACACCGGCTGGTTCTACCCGGTGGTGGCGACCGTGCTGGGCGCGTTCTGGCTCAAGGAGGCGCACGGGCTCCAGGCGCGCGCCCGGGCGGAGATCACCGGCGCGAAGCTCAAGGAGATGCGGCTGTTCCACTGGTCCATCACCTATGTCTCGCTGCTGTTCGTCGCCGTCGCCGTGGACCCCTTCCTGCGGTAATTACCGGCGGGTAGCATCGGTGGTATGGCAGATACCACGCAGGCGTCCCCGAAGGACGAGAAGCGGGCCCAGCGGCTCGCCCACCAGATCACGGCCTTCGCCAAGAGCCACGGCGGCAGCGCCGAGGGCCAGCTCGCCCACATCGGCCGCGGCACCGTCCGGATCGCCCTGGTGGGCGCCAACGGTGAATGGGGCACCCTCGTCGCCCCCAGTCAGGACACGGCCCGCCGCGCCGTCGAGATCGCCGGGCTCACGCTCCAGGACGACTTCGACGGCGACCTGGCGGCGAAGGTCCGCACGGGTCCGTACGAATGGAAGCGGATGGCCGGCATCCAGCTGGGCGGCCCGCGCAACGCCTGAACCGGCGCACCGCAAAACCTGAACCCCGCGAAGTCCGTCCCTGGGACCGGCACAATGGGGCCGCGCCCGCATACGGCCGGTCCGCCGGACGCCGACCGGCGACACCTCGTGCGGCATCTGGGCGTTAAGCCCTGCGATGCCGGAGGGCGAGGAGGCGGCGGCGATGGACGAGGCGACGGGTTCCCCGGACACCCTGGGGCCCTGCGGACACGCCCCGGGGCCCGCGACCGGCCCGGTGCCCCGGGACGGGCCGGGCGTGGCGCTGCCGCCGCTGGTCGATCAGCACGGCCACGGCATCGTCCACGGCGAGCTGGGCCTCGGCTCGTTCGAGACGCATCTGGCCACCGCCGCCGGATCGGGCCCGGCGCCGGTGGGGACCACGTATTTCGACAGCTTCACCGGCCTCGCCGTACGCCGCTGGTGCCCGCCGCTGCTGGGCATGGAGCCGCACTGCACGCCGGTGCGCTACCTCGCCCGCCGCCGCGAGCTGGGCGCCTACCGTGCCGCCCGGCTGCTGCTGCGCGGCGCGGGCATCGGCACGTTCCTGCTGGAGTCGGGCGCCCCGAGCGACCTGACCTCGCCCGCCGAGCTGGCGGCGGCGGCCGACGGCCGGGTGCACGAGGTCGTACGGCTCGAACCGCTGGCCGAACAGGTCGCGGACACCTCGGGGACGGTCGACGCGTTCATCGGCAACACCGCCGAGGCCCTGTACGCCGCCGCCCAGCACGCCACCGCCTTCGCGTTGGGCATCACCTTCTGCGACGAGACCCCGCCCGACCCGCGCGAGGTGCGGCGCGCGGCGGCCCGGCGGCTGTCCGTACGCCCGGTGCGCGACCGGGCGCCCGACCCGGTGCTCGCCCAGCATCTGCTGTGGAGCGCCGTGGCGACCGGGCTGCCGGTGCAGCTGCACTGCGCCGATCCCCGGCCGCTCGTCGGCTTCTTACGCGCCACCGCCGGGTTCGGCACCGATCTGGTGCTGCTGCCCGACCGGCCGCATCACCGCCGGGCGGCCCGGCTCGCCGCGGTGTTCCCGCACGTCTACGCGGACGCGGGGCCGCGCCCGGCGGAGACGCTGGCCGAGGCGCCGTTCGGCAAGCTGCTGTTCTCCACCGGCGCCCGAGCGCTGCCCGAGCTGTATGTGACCGCCGCCCGGCTGTTCGGCCAGGCGATGGGCCGGCTGGTGGCCGAGTGGGTCGCCGACGGGATCTGTACGGGGCCGGAGGCCCGGCGGATCGCCGGGCTGGTCGCGGCCGGGACCGCGCGCCGGGTCTACCGGCTGGACGCGGCGGGCTCGGGCTCCGGGGCCGGGTCCGCCGGGGCGCTGTCCGGCTGAACCGCCTCATGGTCGCCGGTCGGGCCGGGGTCCGCGGCGATGGCGAGCGCGGGGCGCTCGCGCTGGGAGAACAGCACCCGCAGGACCGCGATCCACACCAGGCAGGAGCCGAACATGTGGATGCCGACGACCACCTCGGGCAGGCCCGTGAAGTACTGGACGTACCCGATCACGCCCTGGAGGAGCAGCACGGCCAGCAGGTCGCGCACCGCGCGGCGCAGCGGCTCCGGGGCCTTCACGGCGCGCAGCGTGAACCACAGGGCGGCGGTGAGGCCCAGCACGATGTAGACGAAGTCCACGTGCAGTTGGGTGATCTCCTGCCAGTTCAGCGGGATCCGGTGCACCTCGCGGGCGTCACCGGCGTGCGGACCGGAGCCGGTGACCACGGTGCCGATCAGGATCAGCGCCAGGGTCGCGCCGACCAGCAGCCAGGTCAGCTGGCGCACCGGACGGGCCACCAGGTCGCGCGGGGCGCCGTCGCCCTCGCGGGAGCGCTGCCAGACGACCATCCCGACCGTGAGGAGCGCGGTGGCCAGCAGGAAGTGCGAGCTGACGATGTACGGGTTCAGGCCGGTGAGGACGATGATGCCGCCGATGATGGCGTTGCTCATGATCAGCCAGAACTGGGCCCAGCCCAGCCGGGTGAGGGAGCGGCGCCACGGCTGACGGGCCCGGGCGGCGATGATCAGCAGACCGGTGAACGCGCACAGCACGTACGTCAGCATCCGGTTGCCGAACTCGATGGCGCCGTGGATGCCCATGTCGGCGGTGGGCGTGAGGCTCCCGGAGGTGCACCGGGGCCAGGTGTCACACCCCAGCCCGGACTCGGTCAGCCGCACCGCGCCCCCGGTGACGACGATGACCACGGCCATCACCACGGTGGCGAGCGCCGCGCGCTCCACGAAGCGCGCGGAGGGCTGCCAGCGCCGGGCGATCAGCTCGAACGGATTCAGCGAATTCGGCACGGAGCCATCGTAGGACGGAGCTTGTGCAGCTTTTCACGAGGGTCCCGGTTACCGGTGGAAGCGGCCAGGGAAGGCCCCAGCCCCCGCCCTCACTCCCCGCCCTCACTCCCAGCGGAAGAACCGCGCCGCCGCCCCGAGCCCCAGCACGGCCCACACGGCCAGGATGCCGAGGTCCCGCCAGGGCACTCCGGCCCCGTCCTGGAGGACGTCCCGCAGTCCGCCGGAGAGCGCCGAGATCGGCAGCAGCTCCAGGACGGCGCGGGCCCCGCCCGGGAACTTGTCCAGGGAGACGATCACCCCGCCGCCCACGAGCAGCAGCAGGAAGACCAGGTTGGCCGCGGCGAGGGTCGCCTCGGCCTTGAGGGTGCCCGCCATCAGCAGCCCGAGCCCGGAGAACGCGGCGGTGCCGAGGACCAGCAGCAGCACCACGGCGAGCGGGTCGCCGTGCGGCGACCAGTCCAGCGCGAAGGCGATCGCGGTCAGCAGCACGATCTGCAGGACCTCGGTGACCAGCACCGCGCACGTCTTGGCGGTCATCAGCGCCCACCGGGGCAGCGGGGAGACGGCGAGCCGCTTGAGGACGCCGTAGCGCCGCTCGAAGCCGGTCGCGATGGCCTGCCCGGTGAAGGCCGTGGACAGGACGGCGAGCGCCAGCACGCCCGGCGCGAGGAAGTCGACGGTGTTCCCGGCGGCGCCGGTGGCGCCCGTGTCAACGATATCGACACTGCTGAAGAGCACCAGGACGAGGGAGGGGATGACGACGGTCAGCAGCAGCTGTTCGCCGTTGCGCAGCAGCATCCGGGTCTCCAGCGCGGCCTGCGCGCGGATCATCCGGAGCAGCGGGGCCGCGCCCGGCCGGGGGAGATAAGTGCCTGTGGCGGTCACGCGCGCAGCTCCTTGCCGGTCAGCTCCAGGAAGACGTCCTCCAGGGTGTGCCGCTCGACCGAGATGCGGTCCGGCATCACGCCGTTCTGCGCGCACCAGGAGGTGACGGTGGCCAGCATCTGCGGGTTGACCTTGCCGGTGACCCGGTAGCCGCCGGGGGTCAGCTCGGCGGCGGTGCTGTCGGCGGGCAGCGCCTTGAGCAGCGAGGCCAGGTCGAGCGCGGGGCGGCCGCTGAAGCGCAGGGTGTTCTCGGCGCCGCCGCGGCACAGCTCCTCGGGGGTGCCCTGGGCGATGACCTTGCCGCCGTCGATGATCGCGACGCGGTCGGCGAGCTGTTCGGCCTCGTCCATGTAGTGCGTGGTCAGCACGACCGTCACGCCGTCGCGGCGCAGATCGCGGACCAGGTCCCAGGTGGCGCGGCGGGCCTGCGGGTCGAGCCCGGCGGTGGGCTCGTCGAGGAAGACCAGTTCGGGGCGGCCGACGACGGCCATGGCGAGCGCGAGCCGCTGCTGCTGGCCGCCGGAGAGCCGCCGGTAGGTCGTACGGCCGCAGGAGCCGAGGCCCAGCCGGTCGATGAGGGCGGGCACGTCCAGGGGATGGGCGTGGAGGGAGGCGGTGTGGCGCAGCATCTCTTCCGCGCGCGCCCCGGAATAAACCCCTCCGGACTGGAGCATGACGCCCACCCGCGGCCGCAGCGCCGCCGCGTCGGCGACCGGGTCGAGGCCGAATATGCGCACGGTCCCGGCGTCGGGGCGGCGATATCCCTCGCAGGTCTCGACGGTGGTGGTCTTGCCTGCGCCGTTGGGGCCGAGGACGGCGCTCACGGTGCCGCGGCCGACGGACAGGTCGAGCCCGTCGACGGCGGTCTTCGAGCCGTACCGTTTGACCAGGCCGACGACGTCGACCGCGGGCTCTTCTCGCATGTCCGGCAGTCTACGAACGGCGGGGCGCGCCGTGGGCGGCAGGGCCGGAACGCAATCCCCGCGCAGGCTTCGCGAGACCCCCTCCGACGAGCACGGAAGCGGCATCGTCGCAGGTCACACTTAGGCACACCTAAGTGATACACCCCACCGGAAGCCGCCTCCGCTCCCGCTTGTACCTTGCGGCGGAATTACGCAACAATGGCGTTGTGAAATACGCGAGCGAGGCTCCCGAGGGACGCGCGGCCGAGGCGGCCGCGCGATCCGGCGTGCCTGCCGCGACCGCTCCAGAGGAGCAGCACGGCACCCGGAACCGGGTCGCCCGTTCCATCCTCGACCACGGACCGTCCACGGCCGCCGAGCTGGCCCTGCGGCTGGAGCTGACCCAGGCGGCCGTGCGCCGCCACCTCGACACCCTCGTCGCCGACGGCGTCGTCGAGCCCCGCGAGAAGAGGGTGTACGGGGCGCGGCGGCGCGGCCGCCCGGCCAAGGTGTTCGCGCTGACGGACTGCGGCCGTGACGCCTTCGACCAGGCCTATGACGATCTCGCCGTCGACGCCCTGCGCTGGATCGAGCAGAGCGCGGGCGGCGGCGAGGCGGGCCGGGCCGCCGTCGCGGCGTTCGCCCGCGCCAGGCTCGCCGCCCAGGCCGAGGCGTACCGCGGCGCCGTCGAGGCGGCCGCCCCCGGGCGGCGTACCGAAGCCCTGGCGGGCGCACTGTCCGCGGACGGGTACGCTGCTACGGCGCGCAGCGCGCCGGTCGGCGAACAGCTCTGCCAGCACCACTGCCCGGTCGCCCACGCAGCCGAGCGATATCCGCAGCTGTGTGAGGCGGAGACCGAGGTCTTCTCCCAGCTGCTCGGGACCCATGTCCAGCGTCTGGCCACCATCGCCCATGGCGACGGGGTGTGCACGACGTTCATTCCGAAGACCGGACAGACCGACTTCGCGGTCGAGAAGACCGACCACCGCACCACCAAGACCACCACAGCATCTGCCAGCACGGCCGGGAGGAACCCCGAATGACTCTCCCCACGGAGACCGCTCACCCTGAGCTCGAGGGTCTGGGCAACTACGAGTACGGCTGGGCCGACTCCGACGTGGCCGGCGCCTCGGCCAAGCGCGGCCTCTCCGAGGAGGTCGTACGCGACATCTCGGCGAAGAAGTCCGAGCCGGAGTGGATGCTCAAGCTCCGTCTCAAGGGGCTGAAGCTCTTCGGCAAGAAGCCCATGCCCACCTGGGGCTCGGACCTGTCGGGTATCGACTTCGACAACATCAAGTACTTCGTCCGCTCCACCGAGAAGCAGGCCGCCTCCTGGGAGGACCTGCCCGAGGACATCAAGAACACGTACGACAAGCTGGGCATCCCGGAGGCCGAGAAGCAGCGCCTCGTCGCGGGTGTCGCGGCCCAGTACGAGTCCGAGGTGGTCTACCACCAGATCCGTGAGGACCTGGAGGAGCAGGGCGTCCTGTTCCTGGACACCGACACCGCGCTCAGGGAGCACCCGGAGCTGTTCAAGGAGTACTTCGGCACGGTGATCCCGGCGGGCGACAACAAGTTCGCCTCGCTGAACACGGCGGTGTGGTCCGGCGGCTCGTTCATCTACGTGCCCAAGGGCGTCCACGTGGACATCCCGCTCCAGGCGTACTTCCGGATCAACACCGAGAACATGGGCCAGTTCGAGCGGACGCTGATCATCGTCGACGAGGACGCCTACGTCCACTACGTCGAGGGCTGCACCGCGCCGATCTACAAGTCGGACTCGCTGCACTCCGCGGTCGTCGAGATCATCGTCAAGAAGGGCGCCCGCTGCCGTTACACGACCATCCAGAACTGGTCGAACAACGTGTACAACCTGGTCACCAAGCGCGCCGTGGCGTACGAGGGCGCGACCATGGAGTGGGTCGACGGCAACCTCGGCTCCAAGGTGACCATGAAGTACCCGGCCGTCTACCTGATGGGCGAGCACGCCAAGGGTGAGACGCTGTCCATCGCCTTCGCGGGCGAGGGCCAGCACCAGGACGCCGGCGCCAAGATGGTGCACATGGCGCCCCGCACCTCCTCGAACATCGTCTCCAAGTCGGTGGCCCGGGGCGGTGGCCGCACCTCCTACCGCGGTCTGATCGAGATCGGCGAGGGCGCCGAGGGCTCCAAGTCCAACGTGCTGTGCGACGCCCTGCTGGTCGACACCGTCTCGCGCTCGGACACCTACCCGTACGTGGACGTCCGCGAGGACGACGTGTCCATGGGCCACGAGGCGACCGTCTCGAAGGTCAGCGATGACCAGCTCTTCTACCTCATGAGCCGCGGTCTGTCCGAGGACGAGGCCATGGCGATGATCGTGCGCGGCTTCGTCGAGCCGATCGCGCGCGAGCTGCCCATGGAGTACGCGCTGGAGCTCAACCGGCTGATCGAGCTGCAGATGGAGGGTTCGGTCGGCTGACGCCAACCGTCCCTCCCGCCCCGCCGTCGGGGCACCCCCGTGTAAGCCCCAGAAGGCAGAAAGCGAGCAGTACGACAGCCATGGCTGAAACCATTCCGGCCGGATCCACCACGGACGGCGTCATCCAGGTGGGGCAGCAGCCCATCGACGCGCGGGTCAGTGCCCCCGCGTCGTACGACGTGGCCGACTTCCCCGTGCCCCACGGGCGCGAGGAGGACTGGCGGTTCACGCCGCTGGAGCGGCTGCGCGGCCTCCACGACGGCACCGCCGTCGCCGACGGCGGCGTCAAGGTCGAGGTGTCCGCCCCCGAGGGCGTCACCGTCGAGACCGTGGGCCGTGACGACGCGCGCCTGGGCAGGGCCGGCAAGCCGGTGGACCGGGTGGCGGCCCAGGCGTACAGCTCCTTCGAGAAGGCCTCGGTCGTCTCCGTGCCGAAGGAGACGGTGCTTGACCAGCCGGTGCGGATCGCCGTGCACGGCGAGGGCGGCACCGCCTTCGGCCACCAGGTGATCGAGGTAGGCGCCTTCGCCGAGGCCGTCGTCGTCATCGACCACACCGGCGACGCCACGGTCGCCGCCAACGTCGAGTACCTGATCGGCGACGGCGCCAAGCTCACCGTCGTCTCCGTCCAGGACTGGGACGACACGGCCGTCCACGTCGGCCAGCACACCGCGCTGGTCGGCCGGGACGCCACCTTCAAGTCCGTGGTCGTCACCTTCGGCGGCGACCTGGTCCGGCTGCACCCGCGCGTCGTCTACGGCGCGCCGGGCGGTGAGGCCGAGCTGTACGGCCTGTACTTCACCGACAACGGCCAGCACCAGGAGCACCGGCTCTTCATCGACCACGACACCCCGCACTGCCGCAGCAACGTGGCCTACAAGGGCGCGCTGCAGGGCAAGGACGCGCACGCGGTCTGGATCGGCGATGTGCTGATCCGCGCCGCGGCCGAGGGCACGGACACCTACGAGCTGAACCGGAACCTGGTCCTCACCGACGGCGCCCGCGTCGACTCGGTGCCGAACCTGGAGATCGAGACCGGCGAGATCGTCGGCGCCGGTCACGCGAGCGCGACCGGCCGCTTCGAGGACGAGCAGCTGTTCTACCTGATGGCCCGGGGCATCCCGGCCGAGGAGGCCCGCCGCCTCGTCGTCCGCGGCTTCTTCGCCGAGCTGGTCCAGCAGATCGGGCTGCCCGAGCTGGAGGAGCGTCTGATCGCCAAGATCGAGGCCGAGCTGGAGGCGTCCGTAGGATGACCGCGACCTATGTCCGCGCGTGCGCGCTGACCGAACTCGAAGAGGACGCTCCCAAGCGCGTCGAGCTCGACGGTGTGCCGGTCGCGCTGGTGCGCACCGAGGGCGAGGTGTTCGCGGTCAACGACATCTGCTCGCACGCGAACGTCTCGCTCTCCGAGGGCGAGGTGGAGGACTGCCAGATCGAGTGCTGGCTGCACGGCTCCAGCTTCGACCTGCGCACCGGCAAGCCGTCCGGCCTCCCCGCGACGCGCCCCGTCCCCGTATACCCCGTAAAGATCGAAGGGGACGACGTGCTCGTCTCCGTCACCCAGGAGTCCTGAGGCACCCATGGCAACGCTTGAGATCCACGACCTGCACGTCTCCGTCGAGGCCGAGGGCGGCCCGCGCGAGATCCTGCGCGGCGTCGACCTGACCGTGAAGCAGGGCGAGACGCACGCCATCATGGGCCCCAACGGCTCCGGCAAGTCCACCCTGGCGTACTCGCTCGCCGGTCACCCGAAGTACACGATCACCGGCGGCACCGTCACCCTCGACGGCGAGAACGTGCTGGAGATGTCCGTCGACGAGCGGGCCCGCGCCGGTGTCTTCCTCGCCATGCAGTACCCGGTCGAGGTGCCCGGCGTCTCCGTCTCCAACTTCCTGCGCACCTCCGCGACCGCGATCCGCGGCGAGGCGCCGAAGCTGCGCCTGTGGGTGAAGGAGGTCAAGGAGGCCATGCAGCGTCTCCAGATCGACCCGTCCTTCGCCGAGCGGAACGTCAACGAGGGCTTCTCCGGCGGTGAGAAGAAGCGCCACGAGATCCTTCAGCTGGAGCTGCTGAAGCCGGCCATCGCGATCCTCGACGAGACCGACTCCGGTCTCGACGTCGACGCGCTGCGCGTGGTCTCCGAGGGCGTCAACCGCGTCCGCGAGTCCGGCCAGGTCGGCACCCTGCTCATCACCCACTACACCCGCATCCTGCGGTACATCAAGCCCGACCACGTCCACGTGTTCGCCGCGGGCCGGATCGCCGAGTCCGGCGGCCCGGAGCTGGCGGACAAGCTGGAGGAAGAGGGCTACGAGGCGTACGTGAAGGGAGGCGTCTCCGAGTGACACAGCTGCCGGGCCTCCTCGACACCGAGGCGATCCGCAAGGACTTCCCGATCCTGGACCGCACGGTCCACGACGGCAAGAAGCTCGTCTACCTGGACAACGCGGCGACCTCGCAGAAGCCGCGTCAGGTCCTGGACGCGCTGAACAGCTATTACGAGCGCTCCAACGCCAATGTGCACCGTGGCGTCCACGTGCTCGCGGAGGAGGCCACGGCGCTGTACGAGGGCGCCCGCGACACGGTCGCCACCTTCATCAACGCTCCCAGCCGCGACGAGGTGATCTTCACCAAGAACGCGTCGGAGTCGTTGAACCTGGTCGCCAACATGCTCGGCTGGGCCGATGAGCCCTACCGGGTGGACCAGGACACCGAGATCGTCATCACGGAGATGGAGCACCACTCCAACATCGTGCCGTGGCAGCTGCTCTCGCAGCGCACCGGCGCGAAGCTGAAGTGGTTCGGCCTCACCGAGGACGGCCGCCTCGACCTGTCCGAGATCGAGCAGGTCATCACGGAGAAGACCAAGGTCGTCTCCTTCGTGCTGGTCTCCAACATCCTGGGCACGGTCAACCCGGTTGAGGCGATCGTCCGCCGCGCGCAGGACGTCGGCGCGCTCGTCGTCATCGACGCCTCCCAGGCCGCCCCGCACATGCTGCTGGACGTCCAGGCGCTCCAGGCCGACTTCGTGGCCTTCACCGGCCACAAGATGTGCGGCCCGACCGGCATCGGTGTGCTGTGGGGCCGCCAGGAGCTGCTGGAGGACCTGCCCCCGTTCCTCGGCGGCGGCGAGATGATCGAGACCGTCTCGATGAGCTCCTCCACCTACGCCCCGGCGCCGCACAAGTTCGAGGCCGGTACGCCCCCGATCGCCCAGGCCGTCGGCCTCGGCGCGGCCGTGGAGTACCTGGCCTCGATCGGCATGGACAACATCGCCCGCCATGAGCACGCGCTGACCCACTACGCGGTCGGCAGGCTCCTGGAGGTGCCCGACCTGCGCATCATCGGCCCCACCACGGCCGAGGAGCGCGGCGCCACGATCTCCTTCACGCTCGGCGACATCCACCCGCACGATGTGGGTCAGGTCCTCGACGAGCAGGGCATCGCCGTCCGGGTGGGTCATCACTGTGCCCGTCCGGTGTGCCTGCGGTACGGAATTCCTGCGACCACGCGAGCGTCGTTCTATCTGTACTCCACGCCGGCCGAGGTGGATGCCTTGGTCGACGGGCTGGAGCACGTACGGAACTTCTTCGGCTAGGGGATGCCACGTGAAGCTGGATTCGATGTACCAGGACGTCATCCTGGACCACTACAAGCACCCCCACGGGCGGGGGCTCAGGGACGGCGACGCCGAGGTACACCACGTCAATCCCACCTGCGGTGACGAGATCACCCTCCGGGTGCGGCTTGACGGCGAGACGATCGAGGACGTGAGCTACGAGGGCCAGGGCTGTTCCATCAGCCAGGCGAGCGCGTCCGTACTCAACGACCTGCTGGTGGGCAAGGAGCTGAGCGAGGCTCGCAGGATCCAGACGACGTTCCTGGAGCTGATGCAGTCCAAGGGCCAGCTGGAGCCGGACGACGCGATGGAAGAGGTGCTGGAGGACGCGGTCGCGTTCGCCGGTGTCTCCAAGTACCCGGCCCGGGTCAAGTGCGCGCTGCTGAGCTGGATGGCATGGAAGGACGCCACCGCTCAGGCCCTGGGCGACGGCGCTGAAGGGAAGACCGCATGACTGAGAACCTGGATTCCACCGTGGAAACCACCACCAAGCCCGCGAGCGAGGAAGAGGTCCGCGAGGCCCTCTACGACGTGGTCGACCCCGAGTTGGGCATCGACGTGGTCAACCTCGGTCTCGTCTACGGCATTCACGTCGACGAGAGCAACATCGCCACCATCGACATGACGCTCACGTCCGCGGCGTGTCCGCTGACCGACGTCATCGAGGACCAGGCGAAGTCCGCGGCCGACGGCATCGTCAACGAGCTCCGGATCAACTGGGTCTGGATGCCGCCGTGGGGCCCGGACAAGATCACCGACGACGGCCGTGACCAGCTGCGGGCTCTCGGCTTCAACGTCTGAAGGTCCTGGGTACGCGAAAGCGGCCCCCGGCGCATCGTGCGCCGGGGGCCGCTTTCGCGTACCCGGAGCATTGTTGTGTACGGCCGTACGCATCGTTGTGTACGCTCGTACGCATGGGATACCTGACGCTCTCCGGTGCGATCCTGGCCGAGGTCCTGGCGACCACCTCGATGAAGTACAGCGACGGCTTCAGCAAACTCTGGCCCTCGCTGGCGACCGCCCTGGGCTACGGGATCGCCTTCGTGCTGCTCGCCCAGACACTCAAGACGATCCCCGTCGGCACCGCGTACGCCGTCTGGGCCGGGGCCGGGACCGCCCTCATCGCCGCGATCGGGATGGTGTTCCTCGGGGAGGCGGCGACCGCCGCCAGGGTGATCGGGGTGCTCCTGGTGATCGCCGGAGTGATCGTGCTGAACCTCGGCGGGGCCCACTGATGGGGCGCCGCTACGACCCCGAGCGGCGGCAGCGGATCATCGACGCCGCGATCGCGGTGGTGGGGGAGCGGGGCATGGGTGCGCTCAGCCACCGGTCCGTGGCCGCCGCCGCGGACGTGCCGCTCGGCTCGACCACGTACCACTTCGCGACCCTGGACGACCTGCTGGTCGCCGCGCTGGACCAGGTCAACGCCGAGTGGCTGGCCGACATGGAGCGCTGGGAGCGCGACGCGCCCCCCGAGACGCCGCTCGCCGACGGCATGGCGGGACTGATGGAGCTGCTGCTGACGGGCGACCGCAAGCGGCTGGAGCTGGAGTACGAGCTGTATCTCGCGGCCCTGCGCCGCGCCTCGGTGCGGCCGATCGCCGCCGCGTTCCTGGACCGGATGACGGAGCTGCTGGAGCGGCGCACCGCCGACCGGGGCGTCGCGCGCGCCGTGAACGCCCTGTTCGACGGGATGCTGCTGCAGATCCTGCTGACCGGGCGGGAGTTCGACCGGGAGGAGGCGCGCGCGGCGTTCGCCCGGGTGACCGGGGCGTAGGGGGTGTCTTCCGGATCATGCCGGGCTCGCGGGCCCTGGCACGCACGCTCGCCGCGTTGTCGGCGTCGCGCGCAGCGCCGCTGCGCTCTCCTCCTCCGCCTTGCGATCGCACGCGCCCCCAGCTACCGCTGGGAGGTGCCCCCTGACCCCGCTCCCTGATCCGGCCTGATCCGAAAGACACCCCCTGGCCACGGGCCGGGCGTGAACCCGTATCCGTCCACCGGGGAACAGAGGGCGACACACCGACCGCCGCACCACGACGCACCGGATACGGAGCCCCTGTGACCGACCCCGATCCACCGCCGCGACCCGCCCCGCCCAGCGCCACCGCGCCGGACGACGACGCGGCGGTCGTGGCCCGGTCGCTGGAGCAGCCCGAGACCTTCGCGGCGCTCTACGACCGGTACGCCCCCGACATCCACCGCTATGTGGCCCGCCGGGCGGACGGCCGTCGCGATCGGGCACGGCACCCTGGGGAAGGGGGGATTCTCCGAGTTCCAGCTGCTCTACGACCCGGAGACCTTCGCTCCGCTCGGGGAGCGGAGCATCGCGGGCCATGACGGCGCGCCGGACGACTGGGACCGGGACGGCTGGAAGGCGGGCGATGTGCTCAGCGCCCATGCGCTGCTCGACCAAGCCCTGGTCGCTGCCAAGAACCGGCGCCCCTGACCGGGAGGCGCGCCGGTCGGGGCCTGCCCGGCGCCCCGCCCGGCGTCTGTCCGCTGAGACCGGTTAGCCTCCGGGCCCCGGCTCCGGTTAGCGTGCTGACCATGACCGATGCAGCCACCACCACCCGCACCACCGGCGCCGTCGCCGCCGGGCTCGCCACCCTCACCGAGGACGGCACCGTTCTGGACACCTGGTTCCCGGCCCCCGAGCTGGCCGACGCGCCCGGCCCGGCCGGGACCGAGCGGCTCGACGCCGAGCGCACCGCGCAGCTCCTGGGCGAGACCGCCCTCAAGGCGCTCGGCCCGGACCCGCGCCGTGGCGTCGAGGTCGTCGCCGTCCGCACGGTCATCGCCTCGATCGACGACAAGCCGCTCGACGCGCATGACGTGTACCTGCGGCTGCACCTGCTCAGCCACCGGCTGGTCAAGCCGCACGGGCTGAACCTGGAGGGCCAGTTCGGCCTGCTCGCCAACGTCGCCTGGACCTCGCTCGGTCCCGTCGCCGCCGACCAGGTCGAGCGCGCCCGGCTCGCCGCCCGCGCCGAGGGTCTGCACCTGGCGGTGACCAGTGTCGACAAGTTCCCGCGGATGACGGACTACGTCGTTCCGGCCGGCGTCCGCATCGGTGACGCCGACCGCGTACGGCTCGGCGCGCACCTCGCCGCCGGGACGACCGTCATGCACGAGGGCTTCGTCAACTTCAACGCCGGCACGCTGGGCACGTCCATGGTCGAGGGCCGCATCAGCGCGGGCGTCGTCGTCGGCGACGGCTCCGACATCGGCGGCGGCGCGTCGATCATGGGCACGCTGTCCGGTGGCGGCAAGCAGACCATCACCATCGGCGAGCGCTGCCTGCTGGGTGCCGAGGCGGGCCTCGGCATCTCCCTCGGCGACGACTGCGTCGTCGAGGCGGGCCTGTACGTGACGGCGGGCACCCGGGTGACCCTCCCGGACGGCAAGATCGCCAAGGCGCTCGAGCTGTCCGGCGCGACGAACCTCCTCTTCCGCCGCAACTCCACGACCGGCGCGGTCGAGGTCCTGCCGCGCACCGGCTCGTGGGGCGGCCTCAACGAGGCGCTGCACACCCACAACTGACGGCGGGCGGGAAAGCCCCCCCGCCCCTCCCCGAACCCGGGGGCTCCGCCCCCGGGCCCCCGGGCCGGGCGTGGGTCCGGTGTCCGCGTGCTGCCGCACGGAGTCGGGAGCCCCGGGCCCCGGGGCGGGCCGTGGCGGATCGGGGGCAGGGGAAGGCTCCCGCCTCCGGGAGCCCCGGGATGCGCCCGGGTCGGTTTCGTGGCGGTCAGGTCGCCGTCGCGTAGACGTCGGTCAGTCCGGCCGTCACCGTAGCGTCCGCTCCGAGCAGGGGCGGGCGCACCGCGCCGACGGGGTGACCGAGGGCGGTCAGGAGCGCCTTCGCGGTGACCGCGCCGGGGAGGTGGGACATCATCGCGTCGATGAGTGGGGTCAGCGCGAGATGGCGGCGGGCAGCCTCCTCGGGGTCGCCCGCGTCGTACGCGTCCAGCACACCCCGGACCTCGCGCGGCGCCACGTTCGCGACCGTGCTGATGCATCCGACCGCGCCGATCGCCCTGAGCGGCAGGTTCAGCTCGTCGCAGCCGGAATAGTAGGCGAGCCCGGTGGCGGCCATGGTCCGCGCCGACTTCATCAGGTCGTACGCGCAGTCCTTCACCCCGGTCACGCGGGGGTGCTCCGCGAGTCGGCACAGGGTGTCGTACGACAGAGCGGTGCCGGTGCGGAAGGGGATGTCGTACAGCGTGACCGGGATGCCGACCGCGTCGGCGACCATGCGGAAGTGCGCCTCGACGGCTTCCCTGGGCGGGCGGCTGTAGTACGGCGTGACCACGAGCAGCCCCTGCGCGCCCGCCTCCTCGGCGGACCGCGCGAGCGCGACGGTGTGCCGGGTGTCGTTGCTCCCCACCCCCGCCACGATCCGCGCCCGGTCCCCGACGGCCTCCGCCACGGCCCGCACGACCGCCGTCTTCTCGGCGTCGGTGGTCGTCGGCGACTCCCCGGTGGTCCCGCCCACCACGACCCCGTCGCAGCCGCCCTCGTCGACGAGGGCGGCTGCGAGGCGCTGGGTGCCGGGGAGGTCGAGGTCGCCGTCCCGGGTGAAGGGGGTGACCATGGCGCAGGCGAGGTGGGATCTGGGCATGGCGGAAGTGTCGTCCCGCAGTACACCGTAGGTCCACTTAAATTTTCTTGGCGCTACCGTGCAGCATCACTACGGCGTGGTGGGGCCTTCCGTCAGGGGCGCAGGCGGACCACCTGGGGGTCGTGGTCGCTGGACTGGTCGGCGAACTCCGCGTTGATGTGGACGATGTCGTAGTCCGGGCCGCGCAGGGCCCGGCTGGTCAGGATGTGGTCCAGCACCTGCGAGTTGCCGTTGTAGACGTAGCCGTACCGCTCATCGCGCGGCAGGCGCGTCACCAGGTCCGTCAGGACGCCGCCCTCGGTCAGGTCGGACAGCGCCGGGGAGAACTGGTAGTCGTTGAGGTCGCCCGCGACGACCACCGCCGCCTTGGGGTCGGCGGCCAGCAGGGACTTCACGAAGGTGTTGACCGCCGTGGCCTGGCCCGTGCGCTGGGTCTCCGAGGACCGGACGGGCGGCTGGACGCGGGCGTCGAGGCCCTGGTCGCCGCCCTTGGAGTTGAAGTGGTTGGCGACCACGAACACCGGGCGGCCCCGGAAGGCGAACTGCCCGACCAGCGGCTTGCGGCTGGCCTTCCACACCGCACTGCCCGGCTCGATGCGCCCCGGGGAGACCGACAGGCCGGCCCCGCCGTCCTTCTTCACGACCTTGACCGGCGTCGTCGAGTCCCCGCCCGGGATGTCGGTGAAGGAGACCCGCTTCGGGTTGTAGAGGAAGGCGACGCGGATGTTGCCGCCCGGCTCCCCGCCGTCCTGGTCGTCCACGGGGTTGATCTGCCGCCACTCGTACGCCGGGCCACCGGCCGCCGCGATCGCGTCCGTCAGCTTCTTCAGCGTGGCGTCGGCGCTCACGACCCCGTCATTGGTGGCGCCGTTGTCGTCCTGGACCTCCTCCAGGGCGACGATGTCGGGCGAGGCGAGGTTGTCGACCAGGCCGGAGGCGAGGCGGTCGAACTTCGACTGGGCGGTCTTGGGGGACAGGTTCTCGACGTTGTACGTGGCGATCGACAGTTCGCCGGACTTCTGCTTGCGGGTGCTCTCCCGCTCCAGCCCGCGATCGTCCAGCGTCCCCAGCGCACTGGCCGCGATCGTGTAGCCGCCGAAGTTGTCGTAGTCCAGCGGCCCGGCCGTCGTCCCGGTGAGCCGGTCGCCGACGTCGGCGACCGGGAAGGGGTGTTCGGCGTAGGGGAGCAGGGAGGTGACCTTCAGCCGCCCGGCGTTCGGGTCGCGGTACGTGTCGTAGAGGGCGCCGCCGCGCGCGGTGCGCTTGTGGCGCGGTTCGGCGGTGACCCACAGCTCCTTGTACGTGTTGGTCGCGCCGACCACGGGCGCGTCGGCGACCGAGACCCGCATGCCCTCCAGGGACTCGTACCGGTCCAGGGCGTACGAGCGGGGCCGCAGCGCCGGGCCCTCCAGGGGGCCGACGGGGGCGTACCGGTCGGGGACGGTGGAGGGGTTCAGCCGGAAGGCGGCGGGAAGCGCGTTGCCCTGCGACCGGACCGTCCACGTGGCCTTGGAGATCTCGGTCAGCGACTGCAGACCGGCCGACGCCCCGCCCGGGTAGTACTCGCTCACCGTGCCGCTGACCAGGACCGCGTCCCCGACGGCGACGGACGGCGTGGTGGAGCCGGTGAAGACGAAGATGGCCTCGCTGGTGGCCGGGTCGGCGTCCGGCCGGGGGTCCTGGATCCAGAAGCCGCGCGACGAGCCGAAGGCGCGCACCGCCGTGACCGTGCCGGGAACGTCGGTCACCTGCTTCCCGGCCAGCGGGGATATCCGGGTGCGGCCCTGGATGTCGTGGATGCGGGCCGCGTCGGCGGACGATGAGGCGAACGCGGACGACGGGCCGACGAGCAGCCCTGCCGCGACGGCGGTGACGGTGACGGCGACGGCGGTGCGCCGGGCGCGAGGGGACATGGTGATGGCCTCCGGTGCGGAGTGGAAGAGAGGGACGAGGTGGCCTCTACGCGCGTCAATCTCTTGTCTCCGCACGACGGTTGTCAAGGGCGGTCAGGTGTACGGACCCGGACAGAGGAATGAACAGACACGGGAACGGGCGAGGGAACGCGGCGGGCGGCCACATCGGGACGAAACTGCCCCCGCGTTCCGTCTACGCTGGGGGGTCGGGCCGCGCGCCCCGTGCCCTCCGTACCACCACCGGCCGAGGAGACTTCCCGATATGCCAGGAGACCGCCCCACCATGCCGCCCGTGCGGCTCCGCACCGAGGCGGAACTCGCCCGGGACGCGCTCGCCGCGCCGCTCCTCGCCCGCGCGGTGCGGCTCGCCCGCTGGGCCGAGCCCGGAAAGCCGGTGGCGGCGGGGGGCGTGCTGTCGGCCGAGGATCTGCGGGCCGCGGTAGAGCTGCTGGACCTCGCGGCCGACGAGGAAGGCGCCGAGCACGTCGCCCAGGCGTGGCAGCTGGCCGTCGACACCGGGCTGGTCGCGATCCAGGAGCCCGATGGGGACGACGCGGACGACGCGGCCGAGGCGGACGACGTGGACTCCGTGGCCGACGGCGAGAGCGAGGCGCCCGCCGTCGCGACCAGCGGTGAGGAGCTGCGGCTGATCACCGGCGGCAGCCCGCAGGACGTCCTCGACATCTGGCTCGACGGCTTCGAGACCGTCCTCGCCGACGCCGCCGCGCCCGACCTCGCCGACATCGTGGACCAGATCAGCGAGGGCGGCGAGATCGACCTCGACTCGATCGACTGGAACCCGGAGGAGGAGGCCGAGTTCCTGGACGGGATCCTCGGCAACCTCTACCTGCTCACCGCCATGGACGAGGAGGCGGCCGTCGGCTCGGTGCCGCTGCCCGCGCTCGTCGCCTCCATGGTCGTCCCCGACGACATGGACGAGCCCACCGACGACATCCTCGAAGAGGTGTCGGAGGCGATGGTGCGGCTGGACGACCAGTTCCGGCTGCTCGCCCCGACCGGTCTGATCGAGTACCAGCCGGTGGACGAGGCGCTGATCGAGGAGGTCGACGGCGAGGTCCGCCTCCACGAGTCCGACCCGGCGCGGCAGCAGCCGCAGGACGACGAGGAGGACGTCTCCCGCTACGGGATGGTCCGCCTCACCCCCCTCGGGGTGTACGCCGTCCGCTCCCGCATGCTCGACGCGGGCGTCGACGCGCCGGTCGTCGGCGACCTCGCCGACAAGGGCGCGGACGTCCTGCTGGACACCCTCCCCGGCCACCCCGAGCCCGCCGCGCACGCCGAGGCCGAGCTGTGGCTCGACCGCCGTACGCCCGAGGCGGCCGCCCGGGAGCTCCTGGCCGCCGCCCGCGGCGACGACGAGGACGCCCCGCTGCGCCGCCTCACCTGCCAGCAGACGCTGTCGCTGGTCGGCGGCGCGGCCGAGCCCGCCCTGCGGGAGGTGCTGGACGACCGCCATCTGGGCGGGCTGGCCCGGGTGTGGCTGGCCGAGCACGGCGCGAAGGACATCCCGGAGCCCTCGGAGACCATGGTCTTCTGGCTGACGGTGGACACCCTGGCCGCGCAGCTCGCCACGGAGGACGACTCCGAGGAGCTGCGGGACCTGGTGCGCGGACTGGTCGACCAGTCCGGCGGCTTCTTCGAGTCGGCCTGGAAGGTGGACCACCCGGCGACGGCCGACGTGCTGGAGGCGATGGGGCGGCTGCACCCGGACAAGAAGGCCGCGAAGGAGGCCCGGAAGGCCGCGTTCAAGGCCCGCTCCCGGGCGTAACGGCTCCTGGGCGGCGGCCGGCCAAGGCTGGCCGGCCGAGGCTGACAACGGCATACAGCGCGACATCGACGGACCCCTTTGGTCCGTCGATGTCTTATTCCGTTCAACTGCTGTTCGGTCTGGGACGAAAATCTATGCGCGCAGTCCCCAGCATGGCGTCCGCAGCCAGGCCCTCGCCGCTCAGGAGATAAAGATGCCCCTCACTCGAAGAGACTTCGCGAAGCGCTCCGCGTACACCGGGGCCGGGTTCGCCCTCGTCGGCAGCGCCGGGGTGCTCGGCACCGCGCCCGGCGCCCTGGCGGCGGAGGCCACCGGCACCGCCGCGGAGGGCGGCGCCGCCGCAGGACTCGGTTACGGCCCGCTGGTCGCCGACCCCAAGGGCATCCTGGCCCTGCCCAAGGGCTTCACGTACAAGATCATCACCCGGACCGGTGAGACGACGCTGGAGTCCGGCGAGTCCACCCCGTCCAACCACGACGGCACCGCGACCTTCGAGGGTGCCCGCGGCGCGACGCTGCTCGTCAACAACCACGAGCTGAAGGGTCCCCGCGCGGACTGGCCGCACCCGGTTCCGCTGATCGACGGCCTGGTCTACGACCCGGCGGCGTCCGGCGGCTGCACCGTGGTCGAGGTCGCCAAGCACGGCGACCACGTCACCGAGTGGGTGGGCATCGCGGGCACCTCGACCAACTGCGCGGGCGGGCGCACCCCGTGGGGCACCTGGCTGACCTGCGAGGAGACCGAGGACAAGGCCGGCCAGAACGGCATGACCAAGGACCACGGCTACGTCTTCGAGGTCGACCCGCAGGACCGCAAGGCCAACCGCAACCCCAAGCCGATCAAGGCGCTGGGCCGCTACGCGCACGAGGCGGTCGTCGTCGACCCCAGGCGCGGCCACCTCTACCTCACCGAGGACGCCTCCGGCCCGAACGGCCTGTTCTACCGCTGGGTCCCGCCGCACGGCTTCGAGCACGGCCGCGGCCAGCTGCGCACGCTGAAGGACGACGCGGGCGTGCTCCAGGCGCCCAAGTGCTACGACTCCGGCGGCAAGTTCGTGGACGACCTGTCCCGCGCCACCAAGACCGGCACGGTCTACGGTGTGGACTGGGAGCCGGTGCTGGACCGCGACGCGAAGTCCGTGCCCGTCCGCAAGCAGTTCACGGACGGCCAGATCACCCGGGCGCGCAAGCTGGAGGGCATGTGGTGGGCCGACGGGGGCGCGTACATCGTCTCCTCGTACGCCCGTGAGGAGAGCCCGGTCCAGCACGACGGCCAGGTCTGGTTCTACGACCCCAAGCGCCGCACCCTCACCCTCAAGGTGCTGCTGGGCGTCAACCCGGACCCGTCGAAGGACGGCGCGTTCGACGGCCCGGACAACATCACCGTCTCGCCGTACGGCGGTCTGGTGATCGCCGAGGACGGCGAGGGCGTCCAGCACCTGTTCGGGGCGACGGACGACGGCCGTACGTACCCGATCGCGCGCAACGACCTGAACATCGGCTCGGCGGAGGAGCCGGAGTTCAGCGAGTTCACCGGCGTGGTCTTCTCGCCCGACGGGGCGACCCTGTACGCCAACATCCAGGAGCCGGGCATCATGCTGGCGATCACCGGCCCCTGGCGCCGTCAGCGCTGAGCGGCTCCGTGCCCGGGGAATCACGCGGACCGGGCCGTACGTTGACGCGTAGGTGACCTCGCGCCTTCGTAACGTGCCCTTCTCCGTCCTGGACCGCTCCCGCACCCGGCAGGGGCGGGAGCGGTCCCAGGCGCTGCGCGACACGGTGAGCTTCGCGCGGCAGGCCGAGGCTCTGGGATTCCATCGGTTCTGGGTCTCGGAGCACCACAGCGTCCCCGGGGTCGCCGGGTCCGCCCCCATCGTGCTGGCGGCCGCCGTCGCGGCGGCGACGGACCGCATCCGGGTGGGCACCGGCGGGGTGATGCTGCCGAACCACCGCCCGTTGGTGGTGGCCGAACAGTTCGGGGTGCTGGCCTCCCTCTACCCCGGCCGCATCGACATGGGGCTCGGCCGCTCGGTCGGCTTCACCGACGGCATCCGCCGCGCCCTGGGCGCCCAGAAGGACGCCGCGCGGGACTTCGGCGCGCACCTGGCCGAGCTGCTGGGCTGGTTCACCGGCGAGCAGCGCGCCTACCCACAGGTCCACGCCCACCCGGCGGAGGGTCTGACCCTGCCCGCCTTCGTCCTGGCCACGGGCGCCGGGGCCGACGTGGCCGCCGAGGCCGGATTGGGGCTGGTCATCGGCGACCTGCGCGGCCGGGACCGCATGCTCCGCGCGATCGACCGCTACCGGGCGGGCTTCCGCCCCTCGGCGTGGTCGTCCGCCCCGTACGTCGTCGTCTCGGGCAACGTGGCGGTCGCCGACACGACGGAAGAGGCCCGCCGCCTCCTCGTCCCCGAGGCCTGGGCGATGGCCCACTCCCGCACCCACGGCAGCTTCCCCCCGCTCGCCCCGCCGGAGGAGATCGCCGCGCTGGACATGACGGAGAAGGAGCGCGGCTTCTACGAGGACGGGCTGCGCGGCCAGCTGTACGGCACGGAGGACGAGGTGGCCGCCGCGCTCGATGAGCTGATCGGGAGCAGCGGCGCGGACGAGGTGCTGGTCACGACGAGTACGTACGACCGGGACGCCCTGCTCGACTCCTACCGCCGCCTGGCGAGGCTGGCGGACCTGGCGCCGCTCAGCTCCGTGTGACGCGGGTTTCGCGCGGAGCGGTCCGTCGTCGGTTCGAGCCGCGTACCCTCGGCTCCGTGCCCCGCCATCCGAGGAAGCCCCGCCGCCTGGTCGCCGACGGGCGCGCGTATCTGTGGACGCTCCGTCACAGCCACCGCGTGTCGGACAGCGGCCGGGCCGTGGACTGCCGCCAGACGCTCACGCTGTACCCGCAGCCGGCCGGCAGCGGTGGCCCGCTGCGCATCGTCTTCGCCGACGGCCCGGGACGGTACGTCCCGGGCGGGTTCCCCCTGGGCTCCGGGGACGTGGGACACGTCCGGGGCGGCTCCCTGAACCTGCACGAGCCGGGTGCCGTACGGGCTCTGCTCGACGCGGCGTCGGCCCGGGGATGGCAGCCGGGGGAGCGGAAGGCGGTGGAGGTCGACGGCTGGCCCCTGCTGGAGGCGGCGACCTGACCGCTAGTCGGTGGTCTTCTCCCACACCGAGACATGCCGGGGGCTGTCGTTCGTGAACGGCTCCCGGGCCCATCCCTCCCACCGGTCGCGCAGCCGCAGCCCGGCGAGCTGGGCCATCAGATCCAGCTCGGCGGGCCATACGTACCGGAACGGCATCGGCGTGTACGTGCCGCGGCCGTCCTCCTCGATCCTCAGGTGGTGCGAACTCATCGTCTGGGTCGCGAACTCGTAGGTGTCGAACCCCCAGCGCGTGGCGCCGACGTGGAACGGCACGATGTGCTGCCCCGGCGGCAGCTTCCGCAGCTCCGGGATCATGACCTCGATGACGAAGCGGCCGCCGGGTTCGAGGTGGGCCGCGACGTTGCGGAAGCAGGCCACCTGGGCTTCCTGCGTCGTCAGATTCATGATCGTGTTGAAGACCAGATAGGCGACGGAGAACGTGCCGTCGACCCGCGCGGTGGCGAAGTCGCCGATCGTCACCCCGATCGCGTCCCCGCCCGGCTTCTCGCGCAGCCGGGCCGCCATCGCCCGCGACAGCTCGATCCCGTGCACCGGCACCCCGCGCGCCGCCAGCGGCAGCGCGATCCGTCCCGTCCCCACGCCCAGTTCCAGCGCCCGCCCGCCCGCGGCCAGCTCCGCCAGCAGGTCGACCACCGGTTCCACCGCGCCCGGCGCGAACATCTCCGCCGACGACTCGTCGTACGTCGCGGCGACGCTCTCTCCGAAGTACCCGTCCTTGTCGTCATGGCCCATGGCCGGGACCGTACTGCGGCGGTGCGGCCGGGCGCGCCCCATTTTCTCCGGTCAGACGGCGACCAGAGTGACCCGGCCTCCGCACAGTTTTTCCATGTCGTCCGTGTCCGACGTCAGCATGACCACAGGGCCGGGCTGGTGTAGCGCCGTGACCGCCACCATCGCATCGATGGCGTACTTGTGGCCGTGCAACCCGGTCTCCTGAAGCAGGAGGGCTGCTTCCTTTGACCAGTCCACGCTGAGGGCTTCCACGCGGACTTGGGAGAGCACGTAGTTCCAGCGTGCGCGCTTGATGCCGTCATGCTGGGCCTCGATGAGGGTGGCGCCGCTGACCACTCGGTCCGCACCGCGATCCAGCGCCGATCGCACCATGTTCATCACGGCCCGATCCTGCTCCAGGTACAGCGACAGTCCCTGGCTGTCCAGGACAAGACAGCCTCCCCCGGTCAGACGGCCTCGTGCCACCGGGACTCCCGACGCTCGGCCGCAGCCCAGACGTCGGCGGCCGCCTGACGCTCCGCGCCGGTGAACGGGCCGTTCTCATCCTCGAACTCGGCGAGGTGTTCGCGGGTGGCCTGGTTGCGCAGATGCTCCTCGATGGCCACGGCGACGAGTGCCGAGACCCCGCGATTGCCCGCGTAGTCGCGCAGGGCCCGCACGGTGCCCTCGGGGAGGGACACACTGATCGCCTTGGCCGGTCCTTCGCCGAGGCCCGGCTCTGCCGCTTCTTCTGCCACGTGCCCTAGTTTAGCAATTCGCTTAATAATGCGGCTTGCGCATGACGGAACGGGCGGGGCCGCGGATCTGCCTCGGTGCGCCCCCGGCGCGGGACCGGGCGGAGCCCGCCGAGGGCGCGCCCCGCCCGAAGCTCAGAGGGCCTTGCCCGCGGGCTTCGCCATCCCGCGCACCGTGCGCGAGTCGACGTACTCGCCCATCGCCGTCATCTCCCACTCGCCCGAGAACTGCCTGATCAGCTTCGCCATCATCACGCCCGTCCGGGGCTCGGCGTGGGTGATGTCGAAGCGGACCAGCTCCTCGTTCGTCTGGGCGTCCACCAGGCGGCAGTACGCCTTCGCCACGTCCGTGAACTTCTGGCCGGAGAAGGAGTTGACCGTGAAGACGAGGCCCGTGACCTCCGGGGGGAGACCGCCCAGGTGGACGGTGATCGTCTCGTCGTCGCCGCCGCCCTCGCCGGTGAGGTTGTCACCGGAGTGCTGGATGGCGCCGTTCAGGATGGCCAGCTTGCCGAAGAAGCAGGCGTCGATCTTCTTGCGGTCGGCGCCGAAGGCGATCACGGAGGCGTCCAGGTCGATGTTCGCGCCACGGAAGGCGGGCTCCCAGCCCAGGCCCATCTTCACCGAGCTGAGCATGGGGCGACCGCCCTTGACCAGGGAGACGGTCTGGTTCTTCTGGAGGCTCACCCGGCCCTTGTCCAGGTTGATCTTCCCGGTGGAGGGCGGGGCCGCCGGCATGGGCGGCGGCGGAACGGAAGCCGCCGGGCCGGTCGGCGGGGGCGCGTGGGTGACCGGGGGCGCGGGCGGGGCGGTGGGCGCGGCGGCCGGGGTGGCGGCCGGGGCGGCGGGTTCTTCCACCGTCACGCCGAAGTCCGTCGCGATGCCCGCGAGCCCGTTCGCATAGCCCTGCCCCACGGCCCGCACCTTCCAGGCCCCGCCCCGCCGGTACACCTCGACGACCACGAGCGCGGTCTCGGTCCCCAGCTGCGGCGGGGTGAACGTGGCGATCACGGCGCCGTCGTCCGCGCCGCGCACGGTGGCGGTCGGCTCGGTGCCCGCGAAGGTGGCGCCGGGGGCGTCCAGGCTGGCCGTCACCACGATCTTGTCGATGTCCGGCGGCACGGCGGCGGTGTCGACGGTGATCGCGTCACCACCGCCCCCGGCCCCGGCGCGGTGGGTCACGCCGGGGCCGGTGGGCTGGTTGTAGAACACGAAGTCGTCGTCGGAGCGCACCTTGCCGTCGGCGGTGAGCAGCAGGCCCGACACGTCGAGCCGCACGGGCGCGGTGACGTCAACCGCCACGCGCGCGACGGGGAGGGGGAGGTTCGAGCCGGGTGTCATAGCGGTCATGTCCGGGGTAACGAACGCCCCCGCTTTACGGTTCCTTGACCTGTGGGCTTTCTCGACCTGCGCGGGTCCCGCCGCTCGCCCGCCCCGCCGCCGGTACCGCCCGGCCCGTCCGTTGTCGGTGCCGCCCGTCATGATGGCCCGTATGACCACCGCCGAGCACCCACTGCACACCCTCGCGCGCACCCACCTCCCCGCCGACCTGGCCGACCGCTGGACCGGGCTGCTGCGCCCCGCCGCGCATCTGCGCGTCGCGGCGGCGGGCGACCCGGTCGTCGGGCAGCTCGGCGGGCTGCCCCGGCTGCCCGACGGTGTCGAGTGGCCGCTGTGGGAGGGCCACGGCCCGCTGCGGTTCGTCGCGTCGGTCGACTGCGCCGCGCTGCCGGTGGCCGGGCTCGACATACCGCTTGCCCCCGACGGCCGGCTCGCCTTCTTCTACTACGGCGACGAGGACGACGACGCCCTGGTCGACACCGCCGACCCCACCACCTGGGCCGGAGCCCGCGTACTCCACTTCCCGCCCGCGCCCGCCGACGCCCCCGAGCGCCCCGCGCCCGCCGGGCTCACCCCGTACCCGGCCGTGCCGCTCACCGTCCGCCTCGGCCCGAGCGCCCCCGACACCGACGCGCCCGCGCTCGGCGGCCTCGACCTCCCGGACGCGTTCAAGCGGGCGCAGTGGGCGTACGAGAGCGGCGCCGCCCACCAGATCGGCGGCCACGCGCAGTCCGTGCAGACCCCCGTGGAGGTAGTGGTCGCACACGGCGCGCTGGGCGGCCACGGGGTGTCGTGGGAGGACCCGCGGATCGAGGCGGAGGCGCGGCGCTGGGTGCTCCTGGCCCAGTTCGACTCCGACGAGGACGCCGACCTGATGTGGGGCGACGGCGGCGCCCTGTACTGGCTGGTCCGCCCCGACGACCTCGCGGCGGGCCGCTTCGACCGCGCCATGTTCACCTGGCAGTGCTGCTGACGGCGTCGTGGTCCCGTTCAGGTGCGCAGGAACTGCACGCGGTCGGTGACGTCCTCATGGCTCCGGCGGGCCGGTTGTACCGAGATGCCGGGCGTGCCTATGTCCAGGGAGCCCAGGAGCTGTTCGTCCGGACGGACGCCCAAAAGGCTCCGAACGCTCGGGCTTTGGCACAACCGGCCGGTACGCCAGATGCTGCCGAAGCCGCGGGCGTGCAGTAACAGCATCAAGCCGTAGGCGACGTTGCTCGCCGAGGCGAGCTGCTCCCATTCGGGCACCCGGTGCTCCGCCGCCGGGGAGAAGACGAGCACCGCCTTCAGGGGGGCTCGCATGAACTTCCTCTCGACCGTGGCCCGTTCCTCGGGCTCCGCCTCGGCGGCGAGGCAGGCGCCGACCGCCTCCAGGTCCGCGTCCCTCAGCAGGATCCAGCGCCATGGGCGCAGTCTGCCGTGGTCGGGGGCCGCGGCCGCTCCCCGCAGCAGGTAGGCGAACTCCTGGTCCGAAGGAGCCGGACCGGAGAGCGTGTGGATGCTACGGCGCGTCAGGATGGCCGTCATGACGTCCAAGGCAGTTACTCCTCAGTGCGGATGGTGAACGAAAGACGGGTCGATACAGCCGATGTGCAGCCGATGCACGGGAGAGCACGGCTCAGAGGAGAGGAGAGGGGCAGACGGCATCGCCGTCCTGGACGAGCAGCCCTCAAGGGCCTTCGGGGCTGCTCGTCGGCGGGCGAGGGACCGGTCACGAGTCCTTGAGGAGCACCAACTCGCCCTTGCCGATGGGCAGCAGGACTCCGGAGAAGTCGTCCGACGCCTCGACCAGCCGGTTGAAGTCCTCCAGCTGGTGGGCGTGGGACACGGCGTTGTCGACCACCAGCAGGCAGCCGTCCGCGAGGATCCGCCGCAGCGAGTCCCACCAGCCGACATACTCCCCGCGGTTACTGTCCAGGAAGACGAAGTCGTACTCGCCGGCCTCGCGCGAGGCGAGGAAACGGCCCGCGTCGTCGGTGATCTGCCGGATCCGGGAATGGAGTCCGGCACGCCGGAAGTTCCGCTCGGCCATCTTCACCTTGTCGTCGGCCCGCTCGACCGTCGTGACTGAACCTTCGGGGCCCACGGCGTCGGCGAGCCACAAGGTCGAGTAGCCGTTGGACGTGCCGATCTCCAGAATGTTCCGCGCCTTGCAGGCTTTGACGAGCAGCGCGAGAAACTTACCGGTGTCGGGCGTGATGTTCAGCATCTTCCGGCTTCGGTCGTCCGTGGCCGAGTCGTTGGCCTCGCCGAATTCCTCCAACTCGCGCAGTAACTCGGCGAAGGCCGGTTCCATGATATTTCCCCTTGTCGATTAGTGATCCGGCGTCACTTGGCCAGATTCAGGGCCGTGATGTAGAGGCCGAGGAGTACCAGAGCGGTACAGAGTACCATGTGAAATTTTTCCTCGGATATGCTGCGGCGGATCCTGTTCCCGATCGACATTCCCAGAAAGGCTGGCGCCAAGGACACCGCGGACATGGCGAGCAGGTTCGCGTCCAAGAGATCCTGGGTGCGCAGCGACCATGCCAGGGAAACCGTCGACAGCGTGAAGAGGATCCCCATGCTCTGGATCAACTGGTCCCGCAGCAGACCGATCGACTGAAGGTAGAAGACACCCGGGACAGCCGACGATCCGGTCATTCCCGTGAGAAATCCGTTGACGGCCCCGAGGAACGCACCCACGGGGTGATTCCACCATTTCCCCCTGATGTTCACCCGCAGTCGGAACAGCCCCAGAATCCCGTAGACGGCGAGCCCGACGCCGAGCAGGGCGGACATCACGTCCGCCTGGAAATAGCTCAGCGTCAGCGCGCCCGACAGGGTGAACAAGGTGGCGGCCAAGAGAAATGGCCAAGTGAGATGGATGATTTTCCGACCGTGGCCGCCGCGCACCGCCTGGAATACGTTGGTCAGGAACGTCGGTATGATGATCAGCGCCTTTGCGGGCTGAATACCGATCGTTGCGGTGAGAAGCCCGAGGACGACGGGCGGCAGGCCCAGGCCGGTCAGCCCCTTGAACAATCCACCTACGAAGAACGTGAGAACGATCAGCACGAAGGTGGTCAGTCGGAACGAGAAGGGGGTGGCGTCGGTCACGACTGGACGGCGGCCCTCGGATGCTCGGCCGCGATACCGCGCTCCACGAAGCAGCGCAGCGCCTGCACCACGTCGGTCTGCTCCTCCGCGGTCAGGGCCTCCGGCTTCTCCGACGTGAAGCGGTCGGCGAGCCCGAGAATGTCGTCCTTGCGGTTCTCGATGTATACGTCGGCGTCCGCCACGTGTGTCGCCGTGCGGTCGGCGACCTTCTCCGCGAGCCCTTCGGCGGGCGGCACGAAGTTGATGTCGAACGTGCCGATCTGGAGGAGGACATACCGCGAGGGCGTTCCGACGGGTGCTCCGTTGACGAACCGGTGCTTGTTCGTGCGGGGCACTTGGAAGACCTGTCCGGGAAGCACGGTGAATACCTCGCCTGCTTCGGGGAGTTCGATGGCGATCTGCCCCCTGGAGCAGTACACCATGTCCGACACTTCGTTGTGGAAGTGGTAGGGAACGGCTTCGTGATCGAGGTTGAACACGCTGACCCGTATGCCGTCCTGATAGTAGAACTCTTTCATTTCCATCGTTCAACTCCCTGTCTAGGTGATGATCAGCCCTGAGTCGTCCGGTACGGTGGTGCGTTGCGGTATTTTGGTCGCGGCGTCGGCCCAGTCGGCGGCGACCTGCTCGGCGGCTTTCACGAAGGCTCTGGCGTAATTGTGTTCGTTCTGCCAGAACCTGACGGGGGCACCGTACGACGACAGATGCGGCGACGGTCCGGAAAGGCTCCCCACGCGCCTCGTCACCCGGTATGTTCCGTGCGGGTCGAGAGCCAATCCGCCGGTAACGTACCCCGATTCCTCGTGGTGCACGATCTCGCCCCGTCGCAGGAGATTCCGCACCAGTGCCGAAGGGTGGCGTTCCAGGCTGAAATCCTGTGTCTTGGCCCGTACTACGCAGTCGGCCCGCACGCTGGAACGCCGGCCGTCGGCGGTCTCGTACGCGATCACGAATCCGCCGTCCTCGTGCACACTGACCGGTGGCTCCGCGTACCCGTGTTTCACGGTGGACAGAACTCCGGCGTCCATGAGGGCGATCAGTTTCTCCGCGTTCGCCGTCGGCATCGGCACCGCCGTCCGAATGAAGTGCGTGTCGAAAAGGCGGTCGTACACGACCTTGTCGCCGGGCTCCAGTTCCCGGTAGAAGCACATCCTCCGCGCCTTCAGGACGAGCGTGTAGACGGGATTTCCGTGACGTGAGTCCCGAAGGTCGTTTTCGAGTTTCTCTCTGGCCGAGGAGAACCGGGGATTTTCGACGTCGTGCCACCCCAGCGCCCCATCGGTCGCTCTGCGCAGATCCTTGTCCAACAGGTCCAGAATGGGCTCGATCCTCAGCTGCCCCCGGTGTTCCCTCCGGATACCGGCGAGGGCGTCCGGGGTGAGATGGGACAGCTCATGGCCGGTGAGCGGGCCCCGGACGGGGGGAAAGAACCCGGAGCGTGATCCGACGACGATGTGCGGCGGTTCTTCTCCCCCTCCCGACGGCGCCGGCCGGTAGGAGGCGACGTGTCCGTCCGCCGTGTACGTGAACTCGCCCTCATCGCACAGGGTCATGATGGCGTCGATGCCGCTCGGCCCCATCCCCTGGACGTAGATCCGCGGACGCGCACCCGGTGTCCGCCGTGACCGGACACGGCCGGCGACGACGGACCGGAGCCTGCCCGGCGGATAGGGAGCCGAGACGTACCCCGCGTGTTCCGCGAGCGCGTCGTTCTCCGCGGACTGCCAGTGCCCGGTGCTCAGCAGCACCCGGTCGAGTCCGTCCAGGCTGAACTCGCGGCCGGTGCCGAGGTCACGGAGCAGGACGGAGAAGCCGTCCTCCGTCGTCCGCCCGTCGAAGGCCTCGTGTCCCGTGTACTGCCGCACTTCGATCCCGTGGTCCCGGGCGATTTTGACGGCGTCCTGGAACCGGTGCTCCAGGTACAGGCCGAACAGGGCTCGCGGATAGAACTCGCCGTCCTCGGGCTTCCAGTCCGTCGGCTCGATCCCGGGGTGGGTCTCCAAGATGAGTTCCGGATGGTCGGCGACGAGCCAGGGCTTGCTCTCGGCGAGCCAGTCGACGAAGTCGTTGCCATGGATCCCCATGGTGCTCGCTTCGTTGTTGCACCGGTGTCCGAGTTGGGCGTTGTCCTTGGCGTAGGGGTAACCGGGGCCGTTCACCCGCCCCCGCTCCACCGTGGCGATCGTGATCGCGGAACGGGAGAGCGGGGACAGGCGTCCTGGAACGGTCAGCTCCCGGACCAGATGCCACAGCGCGCAGGTACCGGCGAATCCGGTGCCGATGACGCAGTATCTGACGGTTCCTACCGTGTTGGCTTTCAGCTCAGGGCTCCAGACGGCTGAGGGCACGCCTGATGCGTATGCCGGCTTGGCTCAGGATGGAAGCCGTGCGGCCGCAGTTGATCCGCACGAAGTGGCTGAGGCCCTTGTCCTCGGCGAAGTGGTTGCCGCAGATCGTGGCGACCTTCGCCTCCTCCAGGAGGAACTGGTCGGCCGTGACGTAGCCGTGCTCCTGGTAGGCGTGGGCGTAGCTCGACAGGTCGACGAAGAGGAAGTAACCCCCCTGGGGCGGCCTGACCCGCAGCGCGGGAACGGCCTCCAGTTCGCGGAGCATGGCCTCCAGGTTCGTGCGCGCGGTCCTGGCCCTCGCCGTCGCCACTTCGTCCATCGCCGGCTGGAGCGCGATGTGCGTCGCCACCTGGCCGTAGGTGGACGCGAACGACGTGAGGTTGACCTGTGCCCGGGCGGCGGCCTCGACGATGTCCGTCGGCCCGCACAGATAGCCGATCCGGTCCCCATGCATGCCGTACGTCTTGCCGGGGCCGGTCACCGTCAGCGTCCACGGCCGCATCGGGGTGAGACTCCCATCGGGGAGTGCGGCCTCGATGGCGGCGAACGTCTTGGCGCGGTCGCCCAGGACGTGGGCCTCGTAGGGGCAGTCGAACAGGACGTAGATCGGGCTCGCGCCGTCGGCCTCGCGCCGCAGGTTGTGCCGGGCGACGACCTGTGCCAGCGCGGAGAGTTCGTCCGTCGAGTAGATCTTGCCCGTCGGGTTGATGCAGTCGCCGAGTACAACGATCTTGGTCCGGTCGGAGATCGCCTGCTCGAGCGCCGGTGCCGTCAGCCCGTCCTCGGCCGTGACCAGGACCGTCTTCGGCACGGCCTCGTGCAGCAGCACCATGTCCGAGTAGTGCGGCCAGTTGGGCACCGGGACGATGACCTCGTCGCCCGGGTTCAGCAGGGCGTGGAGCACCACGGAGATGGAACCCTTCACGCCACCGGGCGTCACCAGGATCTCGTTCTCCGGATCGTATGCGATCCCGTGCAGACGGCTCACGCGCGCCGCAATGGATTCCCGCAGAAAGGGAAATCCTTTGATGGGGGCGAACGCGTGGATCACGTCGGATTTCGTCTGGATGAAATCGATCACGCCGCGGTCGATCCGAGGATCGGTGGGCGTGTCGAGAGCGCCTATGCTGAGGTCGATTACTTGGTCTTCCGCGGCGAGCCCGCTGTTCAGCGCTACGAGCTTGGCCGCGGTTCCGTGCGTCGCCGATTCCGGTATGTTCAGAACGGCGCTGGAGATTCCTCGGTTCTTCTGCACAGTTGTGTGGACTGCCTCTCTGGAGCCGCGGACTTAGCTGGTGACGGCCTTGTGCATCGCGTTCCACATCTCCAACTGGACGTCCAGCGTCGCCGTCGCGGCGGCGGCGATGGCGGCCACGTCCGCCTCGCTGTGGCAATTGTTCACCACGCACTTCTTGGCGTCCGCGGCGTGGCGCTCCTCGACTCCCTCGTCGCCCACGTGGACGTTGAAGTAGACCTCGACGTCGTGCACAAACTTGTCATGCGGGAGGACCTTGTTGGTGTTGCGGAACGCCGTACGGCAGATCTTGAGCATCCGGTCGGCGTGGGACTCCAGCGCCATCGCGACGCCCAGCATGCTGTGGTAGCCGGCGCCCAGCAGGTCCAGCGTGCGCCGACGGTACTCCAGGGTCTCCGGGATGACGAGCTTGCTGTCCCGCGCCTCCTTGACCAGCATCGGAGCCACACCGAACTCGACCTGACCGTGCAGGTTGTGGGTGTTCTCCATCAGTACCTCGTGGCAGTGCGCCGCGTTGCCGTCGCCGGTCTCCTCGTTGAGGATGTGCGAGAACAGGACCAGGGTGTCCATGTCGTCGTGGGCCGCCGCCTGGGCGCAGACATGGGCGATGCCCTTCACGGTGCCTTCGGTGCGGTGGTAGAAGTTCGCCCGGTGGAATTCGAACGATTCACCGGTCCAGGGCGTTCCCTCGAGGAGCTTGAAGTACTCGCTTTCGTAGACCGGGTGCCGGTCCAAGTCGTCGATGAGTGAGGTGACCGAGTCGTGGATCGACGTGCTCGAAAACGTTGTCATTCTCGTTTCCACTCCCGTTTCAGGCGCGATTGACTCGCGTGACGGCTTTGCCGAGCAATGACGCAGGGTGACGCACAGGATCGAGGCGGGGATCGGATCGAATAGAAGGTGAATTCATCCGTCCGCTTTATTGCGGCACTGGATGGGTGCACATCCATTCTGGTGTTCGTCGAACTCCCCGCTGATCTGTCGCGATCATCGTGTCCCACGGCTCTTTGGCTCCGCAGGACAGGAACCGGCCATGTCCGGGCCGCTGCCGGATGAGCCGGTGCGTACCGGGAGCCGCGCGGAAAGGCTGACGCGGCTGATCTGCGGGAAGACATGTTTCCACTGTGTATCAACGGCGTAAATCAAGACAGGGACTGCAGTGGAAATCAGGACAGCGATCACGGGAGCGCCCGCGAGCAGGGAACTCCGCGCGGGCGAACGTGTTCTCGGCGAAGGTGGCCGCCCGGGAGCGGTACCGTGCCTCAACTGCGAGTTTCCGCCGCCGAAGGACCGGCGACCGGAGTGTGAGCGGTACGACCGGTGGACTGGTGGCCGGTTGTCCAGATCGTGCCCTTGCGGTCAATGTGCGAACGGCCATGCGGTAAAGACGTGTTCCAGAAGCGCGATGAGCAGGGCGGATAGCGTGGTCTTGTTCCCCGCACCGGACACCGGCAGTCGTGTCGGTCAGGCCACGCGTATGGCTTTCGACGTACAGATGAACCGGAAGAGCCCGCCGGCGACCGTGCCTGTGGCCGTGGGAGGCATGCGATCCCGCCGTTCCATGCGCGCGGGCCGTGCGCGTCGCGGGCGACTGCCCCTTCCGCTTCCCCGGCGGGTGTCCGACACCTCGATCCGGACGCAGCCCGGCCTGTCCGGCGGCGCGGTCAGGGGACGACCTCGCGACGGGCCGCTTCCGGTTCCGGAGAGACCCGCGCCGACCGCCCGGGGCGCCCCGTGGCGGCCGCCACGCCGAGCACGCACACCGCCATTCCCGCCAGCGCCGCCGCCCCCGGCGCCTCGCCGAACATCGCGTACGCCCACACCGACGTCGTCGGCGGCGTCAGGTAGATCAGCGCCGAGGTGCGGGTGACGCCGCTGTGGCGCAGGCTCAGCCAGTAGAAGCCGTAGCCGCCGACCGTGGACAGCGCGACGGTCCAGCCCACCGCGAACCAGAAGCCGCCGCCGGACGGGGGCGCCGCGTGCCCGCCGGTGAGGGCGACCCCGGCGAAGAGCACCGCGCTGACGGCGCAGTGCAGTGGTATCGCGTCCATCGGCGCGAGCGGCGCCCGTGCCCGCCGCTCCAGGAAGCTGGTGGCCAGCAGGGCGGCCATCGCCGCGAAGGGGAGCCCGTACGCCCAGGGCGTGACGGCCGACGTCCCGTACAGGTCGCCCTGTACGACGAGGGCGACACCGCCCAGCCCGATCGCGAGCCCCACCCACTGCCGGGTGCTGACCGTCTCCCCGAGCAGCCGCCCGGCCAGGGCGCCGGCGGCCAGGGGTTGCAGGGCGGCGATCAGCGCGGCGGTCCCGGACGGTACGCCGAGCCCGACCGCCCACACGATCCCGCCCAGATAGCCGCCCTGCGACAGCGCGCCGATGACCGTCTGCTCGGCCACCGCGCGGAGGGGGAGCCTTCGTCGCCGGAAGAGCGTCCAGCCGCCGCCCAGCACGAGCGCCGCCGCGATGAAGCGCCACATCAGCAGCGTGTCGGCGGGAGCCTCGCGCGTGCCGAGTTCGGCGCCGATGAAGCCGGAACTCCACATCACGACGAGGCCGACGGACGTGATCGCGGTGACAGGCATGGGTTCCTTCCCGAGGCACTAGGTATACCGGTCTGTTTACTCCACTCTTCCCCTAGACTAAACAGATCGGTATACCCGTCAAGTCAGCACGTCGGGAGGGATCACGCTTATGGAAACGCTCACCCCCGCCGCCCGCCGCGTCCTCGACGCCGCCGCCGAGCTGTTCTACGGGCAGGGCATCAACGCGGTCGGCGTGGATCTGATCGCCCGGCACGCCGGGGTCACCAAGAAGACGCTCTACGAACGCTTCGGCAGCAAGGAGGCGCTGGTCGCCGCGTATCTGCGCGAGCGCGACGAGCGGTGGCGGGCCTGGCTGACCGGCGAAGTCGACAAGTCGCCTCGGCAGGGTCCGCGGGACCGCATCCTCGCCACCTTCGACGCCCTCGGCGTCTGGATGCGCCGCGAGAACCCGCGCGGCTGCGGCTTCGTCAACGCCGCCGCCGAGCTGCCGGACGCGGACCACCCGGCCCGCCGGGCGATCAGCGACCAGAAGCGGTGGCTGCGGAACTATCTGCGCGACCTGGCCGAGGATGCGGGTGCCCCGGAGCCCGACGCCCTCGCCGACGAACTCCTGCTGCTCCACGAGGGCGCCACCGTGCTGTACGGCCTGTCGGCCGTCCCCGACCCGGTCGATACGGCACGCCGGATGGCGCTGCGCGCCCTGGAGCGAGCGGAAATCGCGTAGCCGTCACCAGGAAACGGCTCTCCTGCGCGCCGCCGTGCGCGCGGACACGCGCGGGCGCGAGGGGCTTGCGCGGCAGGGTGTCGGGTAGGCGCCAGCCACGCCGTCGATGCGCGCAAGCGCCGAAGGAGAAACTGTCTATGCCGCAAGGTGAACCGATCACCAGGAACCCGGACAAAGGCTATGTAGCGCTTCTCGGCTGGAGTCTCAACGCGGTGGAAGCCCTCGATCGGTTCGACCGGCGATACGTCGTCGTGGCGCCGGAGTGGGCCGAGGAATACTGCGTCGACCACGACATCCCCTACGTGCCGTGGAATTTCGAGCGGCTCAACGACCGCTCCATGGAGATCGCCGAGACTCTTCAGAACGAGGGTGTCGACGTCGCGATCCCGCTGTTCGAGGAGACGGTGGAATGGGCGGGGGCGATCAACTCCGTTCTGCTGGACAACCCGCGTCTGTACGGTCAGGCCATGCTGCTGAGGGACAAGGCGCTGATGAAGCGCCGCGCGCAACTCGGCGGCATCCGGGTCGGAATATTCGAGGAGGCCCACGACCGGGACGACGTGATCCGCTTCCTCAAGCGCGTCAACCAGACCCTGCTCAAGCTGGACGGCGACCCGAACGACCCGATCCATCTCAAGGCGTTCGACAAGGCAGGATGCCTCGGGCACCGCGTCATCCGCACTCCGGACGAGATCGATACGATTCCGGAGGAGGAGTTCCCGGTCCTCATGGAATCCCACCTCGATGGCTGGGAGTTCGCGGTCGAGGCGTGGATACACAACGGGAAGATCAAGTTCCTCAACATCTCCGAATACGTCACGCTGGGATATTCGGTGTTCGTGCCGGCGACCCCGGAACTGGAGCGGTACCGCCCGCAGATCACGGCGCAGATCGAAAAGCTCATCAAGACGTTCGACATCGAGTTCGGCTTCGTGCACCCAGAGTATTTCGTCACCAGTGACGGTGAGATGTACTTCGGAGAGGTCGCCTACCGGCCGCCCGGATTCAAGGTGTTCGAGCTGCTGGAGCGGGCATACGGGTTCAATGCCTACCATGGGCTGGTGCTGGCCTTCGACCCGAAGACGACCGAGGAGGAGATCGACGCCTTCTTCCCGCGCGAGGTGGTCGACGCGTCCGGGGTGGCCGGCTGCTTCGGTGTCTACCCGCGCCGCCGTGTCGTCAGCGAACTGGAGATCCCCGAGGAGACCGAGGACGACGACTACTACGAGTCGCACGACCTCTCGGCGCCGCTCGAGGAGACCGTCACCAAGAGGACCGCGTTCGGCACCCACTGGGGTCTGGTGTACTTCTTCGGTGACGACCCCTACCGGATGCGCGAACTGTTGAAGAAGCAGGAACAGCTCGACTTCTACGTCTGACGGCCCTCGTCGGCGCAGGAGACCTACCCGAGGAAATCCTTTGAAACCGACCGTCGACGTCAGCGGTGGGGCCACGACGCTGGACAAGCGCGTGGCCTCACTCGACGACGCCATCCAGGCCCTGGCCGAAACCCGCGACTTCGGTAAGCACACGAAGCTGCGGCGGGTTCTGGAAGCATTGCGGCGGGTGCTCATGCAGCCGGGCGGCCCCGCGGCGGTGCAGGCCAGGGCGCAGACCCTTGAGGAAGCCGGGCTCTTCCAGGGGACGGACTGGGCGTCACCGGAGATCCTCATCCCGGCGCTGGTCGGCCCGGGCCTGCACAGCAAGGAAGCGGACACCGTCGTCATGGAGGCGACCAGCGAGCTGCGGCTGCTCGCTGTCGCCCGCGGCGAGTTCGCGCACCCGACGCTGCCCGCCGAGGACGCCCGCCAGTTCCTGTCCCAGGTCATGGCCATGAACCTGGAGCTGCTGTTCACCCCGCCCAGCGAGGCGGAGCGGACCCAGCAGGGCCGGACCGCACAGCTCATCCGGGACCTGTTCCGTCACCTCGCCGACGGGATCGGCTACGACAGCGTCCTGGACAACCTGGTCGACGAGGTCTGGCGGATCCTGCGCCAGCGTCCGATCCAGGTCGAGGCGGTGCAGTCCCTGATCACCCGGGTGGCGGCCTACCGCGACGATCCGGACGTCGACCTTGGCGTGTCGGGCATCGACCGGCTCATCACGAGCCTGTACGGGACCACCGAGGCGTGCCGGGAGGACCCGGGCATCGAGGTCTTCCGCTCCCGGCTCGAGGCGATGGACACCGGCGGCCTGCAGTATGAGGCGGCGGGGTTCGCGCGGGCCATGCACGACACCGGCCTGGTGTCCCCGTACCACGCGGAACTGCTCCGGTTCCTGCTGAGCGAGAGCGACTACCTCGTCGGTGAGGCGCTCGGGCTGTCCGACACCGGCCGGAACTGCCTGCTGCGCTACAGCGAACTGGTGCACCGGCTGATCGAGGTGGCCGTGCATCCGCAGACCGCGCAGAGCGTCTACGGGCTGGCGCTGCTGCTCGACCGCGGCATCCTCTACGAGCCGCCGATCGTGCCCGCGCTGTGGCGCCAGCTGGCCCTTGAGCTCTCCCCGGTCGCGCGGGAGCGGTTGACGACGGTCTTCGGCGAGGTGCCGGGCCCGCGGGCGCGGCTGGTCGCGGGAGTGCTCTCGATGCTGGGCCAGCCGCTCGGCGTCGGCCAGGGCGACAACCCCACCTGCCAGTCGGCCCGCGCGCTGTCGATGTGGTCCTACAACGACCCGGACTACCTGCTGCAAATGGTGGTCTGGGCGGCCCGCGACGACGAGGTCATCATGCACTTCGAGGGGCAGCCGATCTCGTCGAAGGACAGCGCGACCGGAGTCGCCAGCACGCTGCCGATGGACCTGGACCCCGTGTCGCTGCTCGTGGTGCCCCACCTGGACCGGATCTACGCCGAGATGGGGCGGCGCTGCGCCGGGCGGCCGGGGGACCCGCACCGGTGGGTCAACCCCGAGTTCCACGGCTGGTGGGCGGGCCGTGGGTTCCACATCAACGTCGACGTCGCGACCGGCAACCTGGTCGACCTCGACGCGTTCCTGCGGCAGTTCCACGCCACCTACCACCCGTCCTACAACGGCGAGCAGCCGCTGATCCATCCGCAGCCGGCCGGTGTCGCCGTCACCGACAGCGCGGCCCGCTACGTCGGCTGGCACGCGATCACGATCCTGCGGGCCGCGCCGGACCCACAGGACGTCATGCGGGTGTATTTCTTCAACCCGAACAACGACAGCGGCCAGGACTGGGGCGACGGCGTGGTCGTCTCCACCGCGGGCAACGGCGAGCGGTTCGGCGAGGCCTCACTGCCGTTCGACCAGTTCGCCTCGCGGCTCTACATCTTCCACGCCGACCCGCTCGAGCAAGGTGAACCGGAGCGGGTGCCCGCCGAGGACATCGCGCGGATCATCGGCTACATCGAGCGCAGCTGGGGCAACGACCGGCTGCCCGCGGGGACGCTGCAGGCCCTCGAAGGGCCCACGGGCCTGTGAGCTTGACCTTGACACGGTGACAAGGTCTTGACTGCGGATGTGGACACGAATACGGCACGCGCTCTTCAGGGGCTGGAACACAACAACTCGTCGGTCCGGCTGCAGGCGGCGCTGGCGGTCGGCACGACCCCGGACCCACGGTTCGTCGGCACGCTCGTCGAGCGGTGCGCGATCGAACCCGATTTCTCCGTGCGCGAGATGCTGACGTGGGCCCTCACCCGCCACGCGGCGTCGATGACGGTCCCGGTGCTGTGCGCCGAAGTCCGCTCGGAGCGGGCGCAGGCACGGAGTCAGGCGCTGCACACGCTGTCCAAGATCGGGGATCGGGGAGCCTGGCCGGTGATCACACCGGCGCTGCTGGCCGACGCCGACGACGAGGTGGCCCGGAGCGCCTGGCGGGCGGCGGTCGTGCTCGTGCCCGAAGGTGAGGAGAAGGAGCTGGCCGTAGGGTTGGCGACACAGCTCGGGCGCGGCGGACGCGAGACGCGGCTGAGCCTCAGCCGGGCGCTGATCGCGCTCGGAGAGGTGATGCTGCCGACGCTGGGCGCCGCGACGGCCCATCCCGACCCTCGCGTGCGCGCCCACGCGATCGCCACCGAGCGGCTGTGGCGCGACCCGGACGCCGGGTTCGAGTTCGCGCTGGAGGAGGCGAAGCGCGTCGTGGCCCTCGGCGCGGGCGGCCAGGAGGAGCGGGGGCAGGCGAGTGCTGATCGGTGATGTCGCGCGGCGTGCCGGGGTCAGCGCCCGCATGCTCAGGCATTACGAATCGCTCGGGCTGGTGCGGCCGACGGGCCGTACCGGCTCCGGCTATCGGGAGTACTCCGGCGAGAACATCCGGCGGATCTTCCACATCGAGAGCCTGCGGTCGCTGGGGCTGTCACTGCGCGACGTCAGGCGCACGCTCGAGGACCCCGGCTTCGCGCCCGCGGAACTGGTCGACGACCTCATCCGGCAGACACGAGACCGCATCGCGGCGGAGACGGAGCTGCTGACGCGACTGCGTCGGATCGGGGCCGCGGAACCCGCCGGGTGGGAGGACGTCCTCCAGACCGTCGCGCTCCTCCAGGCGTTGGGGTCGAAGAGCGCGGCGGCGCGGCAGCGCGCGGCCCTGTCGGCCGTCGAGGACGTGCCCGTGCCGGTGGAAGCACTGGTCGAGGCCGTGCTGAGCGAGTCGGACCCGCACGTGGCCGGAGCCCTCCGCTGGGCTCTGGCGCAAACGGGCGGGGACGGGCTGGCGCTGCTGGCGGACGGCCTCGGCTCACCGGAGGCCGAGGTGCGGCAACGTGCCGTCCAATGCGTCGCCGAGATCCCGAACGGTGAGGCGACCGCACTGCTGCGGGACGCCCTCACCGACCCCGACATCGTGGTCCGTGGGTACGCGGCGCTGGCCCTCGGGGCGCGCGGCGTGGCGGACACGGTCCCGACGCTCATCGACATGATCGTCGAGGAGCGGAACGACGTCGACGCGGCCGACGCGCTGAGCACGCTGGCGCGCGATCCCGCGTTGGCGGATCAGATCGCCACCGGGCTCGTCGACCGCCTTGCCCAAGCCGCCGTGGGACCGGCCGCGCGCCGGCGGCTGACCCAGGCGCTCGCGGACATCCCGGGCAGCCTGGCGTCCCGTGCCCTCGCGGATCTGTCGCATGACGACGACCGTGCCGTCGCGCTCACCGCGACGTACGTCCTCACGCTGCGCGGCAGCGAATGAGGGGTCAGCCGTCCGCTTCCGCCACGGGGGCGGAAGCGGACTCCATCGCCTCCACGAAGCGGCGCACCGTGTCCGCGTCGCACTCCCCGCGCACCGTTATCGACCGCCCGTTGGCGCTGATGACGACGGCGGGCGCGGTGGGGCGCGCGGCGCGCCAAGCGGCGTAGGACAGTCCGAGGTTCAGCGCGCCGAGCCCCTGGCTGACCACCAGATCGATGATCTCCAGCTTCCCGTGCGGGCGGGCCGGGAGCATGTTCAGATCGGCATGCGCGCGAACGTCCGTGTCCTGCCGCAGCCACCGGTACAGGTCGTGGATCGCGAGATCCCCATCATCCGCCTCGGCGCTGATCTTCACGCGCAGGGCGGTTTCCAACCGCTGCTTCATGGTCGCCCACGATAGGGCCGAGGGGGCTGTGTTTGGTGGCGATCTCAGCCCAAACGGTCTTCCCGGGCCCGCCGTTGGGCCGTGGCCCAACGGCCCACCGCTCCGCGAACTGCGATACGAGGAACAGTCCGCGCCCTGTTTCGGCGTCCGGCGTCGCCGTGGTGAGCGCGGGCAGCCGCTCGGTCCGGGTGTCGGAGACCTCGATACGGATCGGGCCGGACGCGTCCAGGGGTGCGGTCAGGCGTACGTGGAAGTCTCGCCCGGGGACGCGTCCGTGACGCACCGCATTGGCGCACAGCTCGCTGGCGATCAGCGTCGTGATCTCGTTGGGGCTGGAATCGTACGGGTACCCCCACGCGGCCAGCCGGTGCGATACGAGCCGCCGCGCGAGCCGCGCACCGCGCGGCGTCGAGGTGAAGCGCATGGCGAACTCGCTAGGGGGATTTTCGGTCGTCATGGCAACGAGAGTGGCGGTCGCGTGCCTAGCCTCACCAGTAAGCGCGCCTGTACGGACAGTGTCTGTCGGACACGAGGGCGCGAGGGCAGGGGTGGTGACATGGCAGGTACGGACGAGTCGTCAGCGTTCCTGAGGGGGTTCGGGAGGCAGCTGAAGCTGTTGCGGGAGGCGGCCGGGCTCACCCAGGCGGAGCTGGGGGCGCGCGTCGGGTACAGCGCGGATCAGATCGCATCGGTGGAATGCGGGCGCCGCATCCCCAAGCCGGACCTGATTGACAAGGCCGATGAGGTTCTGGGGGCCCGAGGTCTCCTCAAGGCGATGAAGGAGCGGGTCGCGCTGGAGCGGTACCCGGCGTTCTTCCGCGATGCGGCGGAGATCGAAAAGGAAGCCGTTGAGCTGTATTCGTACGAAACCCAGGTGTGCAAGGGGCTGCTACAGACGAAGGACTACGCGCGAGCCGTACTGGGCATGTACCGCCCCTTGCTGGACGAAGAGCTGATCGAGCAGCGGGTCGCCGCACGGCTGGAGCGCCAGGCCATCTTCAGCGTCCGGCCCGCACCCCTCATGGGTTTCGTCATGGAGGAGGCCATTCTGCGGCGCCCCTATGGCGGGAAGCAGGTTCTGCGCGGACAGTTGGAACATCTGCTCCTCATCGGTGAGAAGCGCAATGTGGAGATCCAAGTCATGCCGACGGATCGAGAGGACCATGCCGGAGCCGATGGACCCTTCAGCTTGATGATTCCTAAGGGAGGGGAGCAGATCGCGTACGTCGAAGGTCAGGCAAGCGGCGTCCTGCTCACCGACCGGGAAGAGGTCCGCGTCATCGCCGCACGGTATGGGATCATCCGGGCCCAGGCTCTCAACCCAGGGGAGTCGTTGGCGCTGATTGAGAAGGTGCTGAGGGAGCTATGAGTATGGGCATAGGCGAGTTGGTCTGGTTCAAGAGCAGCTACAGCGGCGGCGAGGGCGGTCAGTGCGTCGAGGTCGCCATGGAGTGGCGTAAGAGCAGCTACAGCGGCAGCCAGGGCGGCGATTGCGTCGAGGTGGCCGCCTGCCCGAGCACCATCCACGTCCGTGACAGCAAGGACACCACCGGCCCGGTGCTGACGTTCCCGGCCACCGCGTGGGACGCGTTCGTGGGGTTCGCCGCGAACAACTGAACCCACCGGCCCAGCCCGTTCAGTCCTCTGGATGGGCTGGGCCGTCGTCGTTCAGGAGCGCCGTGGTGATCCGGTCGAGAGATGCCGTCAAGCGACGGCGGTCGTCGGGCGGCACGGGGGCGACGAAGTAGCGCTCCACGATGCGGGCGTGGGCGTCCACCGCACGCACGAACGTCCGCTCACCCTCCTCCGTCGCCTCGACCAGCGTGACCCGGCGGTCGTCGGGTGACGGTACGCGGCGTACGAGGCCCGCAGCCTCCATGCGGTCGACCAGCCGCGTGACCCCGCCGCTGGTCAGGATGACGTCGTCGGCCAGCGTGCGCTGGGAGACCTGCTCCTCCGGGTCCCGGCACAGCCGCAGCAGCACCTCGAACATGACGTGGCCGATCCCGGCCTCCGCCCGCATGGCGGCGTCGATGCGCCGCTCAAGGTGGGTCGCGGCCTTCAGCAACAGACCGAACTCGTGGACCAGCGGCCCGCCGGCCGCCTGCGCGGCCGTGCGCTTCGGTGAGTCGGCCCCCATATCCATTGCCTTCCCGTGCGGATCTTGCGCGCAGTCTAGTCATGCGGCCAGTGGGCGCGGGCGCACGGAATAACTCAGTAGCTCGTCGGGTTCTGGGCCGACATGAGTGACGAGCAGTCAGAGTTCAAGGTGCCAAGCTGGGTCGGCGAACAAGTCGAGAGGATCTTGCGGACCGGGACGACGGAGGGGATCGAGGTGCTCGGTTCGCCCGTCGTGCTGATGACGCTGCGAGGGGCGAAGTCCGGCAAAATCCGCTACACGCCGGTGATGCGCGTGGAGCACGACGGCAGCTATGCGGTGGTTGCCTCGAAGGGCGGCGCACCCGAGCACCCCGTCTGGTACCACAACCTCAAGGCGCATCCGGAGGTCCCGCTCCAGGACGGGACCGTGACGAAGACGTACGTCGCCCGTGAGGTGTCCGGCGCCGAGCGCGCGCAGTGGTGGGAGCGGGCCGTGGCGGCCTATCCGTCCTACGCGGAGTACCAGGACAAGACGGACCGCCGGATCCCGGTCTTCGTGCTGGACCCCACGTGACGCGTCGGACGTACCGAGTAAAACACTGACTCGTCAATTGCTGAGCAGTCAGTAATATCGTACGCTGCGGCCATGGACACCGCCGCCACGTCATCACCCACCGCCACCGGGACCGCGCCCGCGCCCAGCCGTGGGCTGCGGCTGCTCGTCGTGCTGGGGGCGCTGTCGGCGTTCGGGCCGCTGTCGCTGGACATGTACCTGCCCGCGCTGCCCGCTCTCGCCCGCGACTTCGGCGTCCCCGACGCGGGCGTTCAGCTGACCCTGACCAGCTGCCTGATCGGGCTCGCCGTGGGACAGCTGATCGCCGGGCCGCTGAGTGACCGGTGGGGGCGGAGGGTGCCCCTCCTCATTGGGCTCGCCGGGTACATGGCGGCGTCCGTGCTGTGCGCCTTCGCGCCGAACGTCACCGCCCTGACCGGGCTGCGCGCCGTACAGGGCATAGCGGGCGCGGCAGGGATCGTGATCAGCCGGGCCGTCGTCCGCGATCTGTACGAGGGGACGGCCGCCGCGCGCTTCTTCTCCCTCCTGATGCTGGTCAACGGCGTGGCGCCGATCCTCGCCCCGGTCGTCGGCGGTCAGCTGCTGCGGTTCACGTCCTGGCGCGGGGTCTTCCTGGTCCTCGCCGTCATCGGTGCCGTTCTGCTCGCGGCCACCGTGGTCGTCGTGGGGGAGACGCTGCCTCCCGCGCGGCGGCGCCGGGGTGGGCTCGGGCAGACGATCCGCAGTTTCGGCGCCCTCCTCCGCGACCCCGGCTTCGTGCGGCCCGCGCTCGCGGGCGGGTTCGCGTTCGCCGCGATGTTCTCGTACATCTCGGCGTCGTCCTTCGTGCTCCAGAACACGTACGGGCTGGACCCGCAGCAGTTCAGCATCGTCTTCGCGGCCAACGCCCTGGGCATCATGCTGCTCGGCCAGGGCAACGCCCGGCTGCTGCGCAGCCGCACACCGCACACCCTGCTGACGGCCGGGATCGCGCTGTGCGCGGCCGGTGGCGGCGCGCTGCTGGTGTCCGTGCTGACCGGCCTCGGGGTGGTCGCCGTGCTCGTGTCGCTCTTCGCGCTCGTATCGAGCATCGGCCTGATCATGCCGAATGCCACGGCGCTGTCGATGTCCGGGCACCCGGAGGCGGCCGGGACCGCGTCCGCGCTGCTCGGGCTGTTGCAGTTCGCGCTGGGCGGCGTCGCCGCGCCGCTGGCGGGGCTCGGCGGCAACGGGTCGGCGCTGCCGATGGCCCTGGCCATCGCCGCGTGCGCGGCGGCAGCCGTCGCGGTGCACCTGTGGCCCGTACGCCGCAGCTGAACGACAGGCCAGCCTGTTCAGTGCAGACTGGACAGGCTGGCCTGAAGAAATTTACGGTAGGGGGCATGGCAGAGACTCCACCCGGCATGTCCGCGTCGTCCGTGCGCGCCGCGCACGAGATCCGCGTCGTCGTCGGCCGCCTGCGGCGGCGGCTCAGGGAGACGTACGACATGGAAGGGCTCACCCCCACGCAGACGTCCGTGCTCAGCAGGCTCAGCAAGGACGGACCGTCCTCGGCCAGCGCTCTCGCCGCCGCCGAGCGCGTCCGGCCGCAGTCCATCGCGCTCACCCTCGGCGTGCTCGACGAGCGCGGGCTGATCGAGCGGCGGCCCGATCCGGACGACGGGCGGCGGCAATTGATCTCGGTGAGCGTGGCGGGCCAGGCGTTCCTGGAGGACAACCGACGGGCGGGCGAGGAGTGGCTGGCCCGCTCCCTGGAAACCGGCTTCACCGAGGACGAACGGCAGACCGTCATCGAGGCACTGGCCCTGCTCGACCGGCTCAACGCCATATGATCACGCGGCTCATACGACGCGTCAGCAAGCCCCAGGCGCCCGGCGGCTTCGACCGCAGGCTGCTCGCGCCGATGATGCTGGGGTCGATCCTCAACCCGGTCAACTCCTCCATCGTCTCGGTGTCGTTGGTGCCGATCGGCGCGGCCTTCGGCGCGCCGCCCGCGCAGACCGCCTGGCTGGTCTCGGCGCTCTATCTGGCGACCGCGATAGGCCAGCCCGTCGTGGGGCGGCTGATCGATCTGTACGGGCCGCGCCGCCTGTTCCTCGCCGGTGCGGCGCTGACGGGGCTGTCGGGGCTCATCGGCGTGCTGGCCCCGAACCTGGGCGCGTTGATCGTCGCCCGGGTGGTGCTCGGGTTCGGGACCTGCGCGGGCTATCCGGCCGCGATGTACCTCATCCGCAGCGAGGCGAGGCGCACGGGCAAGGAGAGCCCCGCCGGGGTGCTGACCGCGCTCGCGGTGGCCAACCAGACCGTCGCGGTGATCGGCCCGTCCCTGGGCGGGCTGCTGATCGGGCTGGGTGGCTGGCGTACGACGTTCGCCGTCAACCTTCCGCTCGCCGTGGCCGGGCTGATCCTCGGCGCCCGGCGGCTGCCGAAGGCCCACCCGCGCCGTGAAGGCGGAGGGGCCGGGCTGGACCTCGTCGGCATGGTGCTGTTCGCCGGGATGCTCGTATCGCTGCTGCTGTTCCTGATGGAGCCGGGCGCCGGCCGCTGGTATCTGCCGGTGCTCATGGTGGCGGCGGCGGTCGGGTTCGCGGTGCGAGAGCTGCGGGTGGCGGAGCCGTTCATCGATCTGCGGGTGCTCGGAGGGAACGTTCCGCTGCTGCTGACGTACGCCCGTATGCTCCTGGTCGCCGTCGTGTCGTACGTCATGCTGTACGGCTACACCCAGTGGCTCCAGGAGGGGCGGGGGCTGACCGCGTCGCAGGCGGGGCTCGCGCAACTGCCGCTGTTCCTGGCCGCGATAGCGGTGTCCACGGCGACCGGCCGCCGCAGCGAGGTGCGCGGCAAGCTCATCGTCGGCGCGGTCGGGCAGATCGCCGTATGCCTCATCCTGCTCACGCTCCAGCCGCACAGCCCGGTGTGGCTGCTGATCGCCGTCGCGCTCGTGTGCGGCGTACCGCAGGGGCTGAACAACCTGGCCCTGCAGAACGCGGTGTACCACCAAGCGGACCCCGAGCGGATGGGCTCGTCGGCGGGGCTGCTGCGCACGTTCCTCTACATCGGCGCGATGGTCGCCTCCGGCGCCAACGGCGTCTTCTTCGGCGCCCGCGCCGACACCGTCGGTCTGCACGGCCTGACCTGGTTCATGCTCGCCATCGCCGGACTGTTCCTGGCGATGACGGTCGCGGACCGCTCGCTGGGCCGCATCGCCTCCACCCCTTCTCCTCAGCGCTGAAAGGCTCAACCATGTCGAACACCGCACTGCTCGCGATGGACATCCAGAACGGCATCGTGGGCCGCATCGCCGCCCCCGACTACCTGCCGCGCCTGGCCCGCGCGGTCGACGCCGCCCGGAGCGCCGGGATTCCGGTGCTGCACGTCGTGGTCGGCTTCCGGTCCGGCCACCCGGAGGTGTCGGAGCGGAACATGGCGTTCAGCGGACTGGGGAAGTCCGGGGCGTTCACGCCGGTGGACCCGGGCGCCGCGATCCACCCGGACGTCGAGCCCCGGCCCGACGAGACCGTGATCACCAAGAAGCGGATCAGCGCCTTCGCCGGAAGCGACCTGGAGATGGTCCTGCGGTCCCAGGGCATCACCGATCTCGTCCTGACCGGCGTCGCGACCAGCGGTGTCGTGCTGTCAACGCTGCGGCAGGCCGCCGACCTGGACTACCGGCTCACCGTGCTGGCCGACGGCTGCGCCGACACCGACGAGGAGGTGCACCGGGTGCTCACCGAGAAGGTGTTCCCGCGTCAGGCGACCGTGACGACCGTGGACGCGTGGGTCGAGGCCGTCGCCGCACAGGGCCCCAAGGCGTAACCGGTGACAGTACGCTGACCCGGGAGCCCGCTCCCTCGTCGTACCGGGCGCCGTTGTACCCAGTGCCCATCGAGCGAGCAGGAGAGCACCTTGGCCACCACAGCCCCGCACGGCGCCCCCGTCCCCGAACTGGACCCGGACGCCGTCAAACGGTGGCGCGCCACCTCGGGGGCGGTGGTCGATCTGCTGACCCTCGCGCGCGAACTCGGCGGGGTCAGCGCCGTACGGCTCGGGCCGCGCCCCACCGTGCTGGTCACCGACCCGGAGGCGGTGCGGCACGTCCTCGCCCTGCACCCCGACCGCTACGTCAAGCGCTCCCACCGGGCGCGGGTACTCGTCGGCGACGGGGTGCTCTCCGCCACCGGGGAGGCGTGGAAGCGGCAACGCCGCCTGCTCCAGGCCCAGTTCACCGGGGCGGGCATCCGCCGCTACGAGGAGCGCATCGCCGCCGCCGCGCGCCGGGCCGCCGAGCGCTGGGCGGCCGCCGCCCGTACCGGCGCCCCCACCGACGTCGCCGAGGACCTGCGCTTCTTCGCCCTCGACACCATCTGGCGCTCCCTCACCGGCCACCCCCTCGACGAGGCCACCCACCGCGAGCTGGCCGCCGTCGAGGCCGTGGGGGCCGCCCTCCCGTCGACCCCCTCCGCTTCCGCCGACATGGAGGCGCTGCGCGCCACCGTGGCCGCCGACCTCGCGCGGATCGACGCCGTCGCCGCACGCGCGATCGCGGCCGCCCGCCGGGGAGAGGCGGGCCCGGACGGCCCCGGCGTGCTGCGCGTCCTGGTGGACGCCGGGGAGACCCGGCCCGAATACACCGACCAGCTCATCCGCGACGAGCTGGTCACGCTGATGGCCGCCGGGCACGAGACCACCGCCACCACCCTGTCCTGGCTGTACCTGCTGCTCGACCGCCACCCCGAGGCCCGCCGCTGGGCCCTGGACGCGGGCCCCGAGGGCTCGCCCGAGCGCGAGAGCGCCCTGCGCGCCCTCGTCTCCGAGACCATGCGGCTCTATCCGTCGGCGTGGCTGATCCCCCGGCACGCCACCGAGGACGACACCCTCATCGGCTACCGCGTGGAGGCGGGCACCGACATCTTCGTCTGCCCCTACCTCACCCACCGCGACCCGGCCCTGTGGCCGGACCCCGAGCGGTTCGACCCGACGCGGTTCGCCGGAGTGGACCGCTCCTCCCAGCAGGGCGCGTACTACCCCTTCGGTCTCGGGGCCCGGGCCTGCCTGGGCGCGCAGTTCGCGATGCGCGAGACGACCGAGCTGCTGCGGCACCTCCTGCCCGCTTTCACCCCCGCGTTCCGGTCCACCCCGCCGGCGACCGTGTTCGGCTTCACGGTCCGCCCGGACGGCCCGATGCCCGCCATGATCACCGCCGACGGCACTTAGGGGGTGTCGAAGTCCAGCGCCGTCCCGTACAGCCGGTCCACCTTCAGCCGGACGACCACCCGGCGCTCGGCGACCAACTGCTCCAGAAACGCGTCCTCGTCCTCCGGCTTCGCGGCGTGCGGCAGCATCCCCAGCAGCTCCCGCCCCACCGCGTCCCCCGGAGTCGTCGTCACCTCGGAGACCTCGGCCTCCCCCTCCGCCACGGCGAACGACCACGGGTCGCCACCCTGCACATGCACCGCCGCCCGGGGCTCGCGCCGCAGGTGCGTGACCTTGACCCGGTCCGCCGTGGTGGAGAACCGCACGATGCGGGCGTCGGGGTCCCAGCCGTAGACCATGGTGGTCAGGTGGGGGTGGCCGCTGCGCTTGACGGTGGCGAGCGTGCCGAACTGCTGGGCGGCGAGCAGCGCGGAGGCGGCGTCGTCGGAGAGGGGTCTGGGTCCCGGATTCTGAGTCATGATCAGCACAACCCTCGCTCCCGCCCCGGCATTCCGACCCCTCGTAGGTTCATCACGATGCACCGCGCAGTCGCTTATATTTGACAGAACCCGGTCGGTCCCCCGTACGGTCTGGTCATTCCGATGACGAGAGGGACGTGCCGTGATCGCTCTGCTGCTGGCCCTGGGCAGCTCACTCGCCTACGGGTGCGCCGATTTCCTCGGCGGCCTCGGCGCCCGCAAGGCCCACGTGCTGCGCACCGTGATGGTCGCGGCCCCGGCCAGCCTCGCGATCGAGCTGCTGCTGTGGCCGGTGCTCGGCGCCTCGTTCAGCCTCCGCGTCCTCGGCTGGGGTGTCGCGTCGGGCGTCGCCTCGGCCGCCGCGTTCGCCCTGCTCTACCGCACCCTGGCGATCGGCCCGATGAACGTGCTGTCGCCCTTGACCGCCCTCGTGTCCGCCGCCCTGCCCGTCGCGGTGGGGCTGTCGCAGGGGGAGCGCCTGGGCACCGCCGGGCTGGTGGGCCTGCCCCTCGCGCTGATCGCGGTCGTGCTGGTCAGCGCGGGCCACGGCGCGGGTTCGGCGCGCCCATCCCGTACCGCGCTGCTGCTCGGCTTCGGCGCGGGCACCGCCATCGCCGTCCAGCTCATCTGCCTGCACCAGGCCCCCTCCGACAGCGGCGTGGCCCCGCTGATCGTGGGCCGGACGGTCGCCTCGACGGTCACCCTGGCCGCGGCCGGGCTGATGCGGCGCAAGCTGGGCCCCGAGCGGCCCGCGTACGCGATGTCGGCGACGGCGGGCGTGCTCGACTCCCTGGCGAACCTCCTCTTCCTGCTCGCCTCCCGCAGCGGCGACCTCGCCGTCGTCGCCGTGATCACCGCCCTCTACCCGGCCGGTACGGTCCTCCTCGCCCGCGGCGTCCTCGCCGAACGCGTCCACCGCGGCCAGCTCGTCGGCCTGGGCACCGCCGCCGTGGCCGTCAGCCTCCTGGCCCTGGCGTGATCCACAAGACCCCCTTAGTGGGGCCAGATCGGCGGGTTGGTGCAGAACGCGCCGCCCAGGTGGGCGTGGTCGGGGTTGGCCGGGTCCAGTTCGCCCTGTTCGGCGATGAGCTTCGCGGCGTACGGCTCCGAGTCGTCCTGCGGGTCGTAGCCCAGCGCCCGCGCTGAGGACAGGTCCCACCACAGGCGGGTGTTGGCCGAGCTGCCGTACACGACGGTGTAGCCGACGTCCTGCGCGGTGAGGGCGGCGTGCAGGAGGCGGGCGCCGTCGGCCGGGCTCATCCAGATCGACAGCATCCGCACGTTCGTCGGCTGGGGGAAGCAGGAGCCGATGCGGATGGCGACGGACTCGATGCCGTGCTTGTCCCAGTAGTACGAGGCCAGGTCCTCGCCGAACGACTTGGAGATGCCGTAGTACGTGTCCGGGCGGCGCGGGGTGTCGATCGGGATCAGCGGGGCGTCGTCGCCGGCGGGGCGGGGCGTGAAGCCCACCGCGTGGTTGCTGGAGGCGAAGACGATCCGGCGGACGCCCGCCTCGCGGGCCGCCTCGTACAGGTTGTACGTGCCCTGGATGTTGGCGGCGAGGATCTTCTCGAACGAGGCTTCCAGGGAGATGCCCGCCAGGTGGATGATCGCGTCGACGCCCTCGACCGCCTGGCGCAGCGCGTCCTTGTCGGCGAGATCGGCGATGATCGCGTCCGGGGCGTCGGGCATGGGGGCGACATCGAGCAGGCGCAGCTCGTAGCCGTACGGGGGCAGCAGCTCGCGCATCAGGGTGCCCATGCCGCCGGCGGCGCCGGTGAGGAGGATGGTGCGGGGAGCGGGCGCGGACATGGGCGGATCTCCTCCGTACGGTTACGGACACGGACGCCTGGCGGGACGTATATGTGCATCTGGTTCAGATGTATGGACAACCTAGGGAGTGTGGGGGGTGGCGTCAAGGGTGATCGATCCGCGCGTGGCCCCTTGACCCGTACGCGACGGCTGCCTTACGGTGTCCGCGTTCATGAATATAGATGCCGATCAGAAACGTGCACGATTCGGTTCGTCGGTCGCACGGCTGGGCCGGCGGGGGTCGGCGTACTCGACAGGGAGAGCCCGTGACCACAGCCCCCTCGACCTCGGCATCGTCACTCGCCGAGCGCCTTGACGGACTGCTGTTCTTCCCCGTGACCGCCTATGGGCCCGATGGTGCCCTCGACCTCGAGGTCTACCGCACTCACGTGCGCCGAGGCATCGAAGCGGGCGCGGGGGCCGTTTTCGCGTGCTGCGGTACGGGGGAATTCCACGCGCTGACGCCGGAGGAATTCCACGACTGCGTCACCGTGGCGGTCGAGGAGGCCGCGGCGGTCGAGGCCGCCGGCGGGGTGCGGGTGCCGGTCGTCGCGGGCGCCGGGTACGGGACGGCGCTGGCCGTCCAGTACGCCAAGCTCGCGGAGCGGGCGGGGGCCGACGGGCTGCTCGCCATGCCGCCGTACCTGGTGGTCGCGGACCAGGAGGGGCTGGTCCGGCACTACACGGCGGTCGCGGGCGCGACCGGGCTGGACGTCGTCGTCTACCAGCGCGACAACGCCGTCTTCACACCGGAGACCGTGGTGCGGCTGGCGCGGGTTCCGGGGATCATCGGGCTGAAGGACGGGCTCGGCGACCTGGACCTGATGCAGCGGATCGTGAGCGCGGTGCGGGAGGCGGGAGCGGACGAGGGGTTCCGGTACTTCAACGGGCTCCCGACCGCCGAGCTGACCGGGCTCGCGTACCGGTCGATCGGGGTGACGCTCTACTCGTCCGCCGTCTTCTGCTTCGTGCCGGAGGTCGCGCTGGCGTTCCACCGTGCGCTGACGGCCGGGGACGACGACGTCGTCAACCGGCTGCTGGACGGCTTCTTCCGGCCGCTCGTCGAACTGCGGAACCAGGGGCGGGGATACGCCGTATCGCTGGTGAAGGCGGGTGTGCGGCTGCGCGGGCTGGACGTGGGCGAGGTGCGGCCGCCGCTGAGCGAGCCGAGCGCGGCGCATGTGAAGGAGCTGGCCGGGCTCATCGAGCGGGGCATGGAGCTGGTGGGGGAGGGCGGGGCGCGATGAAGTCCTCTGCTTTCGTCTATCCCTGGGATGTGGTCGGGGATCCGGACGCGGCGGCGCGCATCGCCGACCTGGGCGTACGGCAGGTCACCCTGGCCTCGGCCTATCACTCGACGCGGGCCCTGACCCCTCGGCACCCCGAACACCGGATCGTGACCGCCCGGCACGCGGCGGTGCTGTACCCCCCGGACGCGGAGCGGTGGGCCGGGCGGACGCTGCGGCCGTACGAGCAGGCGTGGGTGGCCGGGGCCGACCCCTTCGGCGAGGCCGCGGAGGCGCTGGCCGGGGCCGGGCTGGAGGTGCACGCGTGGGTCGTGCTGGCCCACAACTCGCGGATGGGGGACGAGCATCCGGGCACCTCCGTACGGAACGCGTACGGGGACCGGTATCCGTGGGCGCCGTGCATCGGGCGGCCCGAGGTGCGGGAGTATCTGGTCGACCTGGCGGCCGAGGCGTCGGCGCGGCCGGGGGCGCTGGGCGTCGAGCTGGAGTCCTGCGGGTGGTACGGGCTCGCCCATCTGCACGCCCACGACAAGATCGGGGGCGTGGGGCTGGGGGACGAGGCGCAGTACCTGATGTCGCTGTGCTTCTGCGAGTGCTGTTGCGCGGGCTACGAGGGGCTGGGCGCGGACCCGGGGGAGCTGCGCGGGGCCGTACGGCGGGCGCTGGCCCCGGTGTGGGCCGGGGAGCCCGCCCCCGGGGCCCTGGACGCGGACGTGGCCGGGGTCTTCTCGGCGTGGCGGGACGGGGTCGCGAGCGGGCTGCAGCGGGACGCCGTCGCGGCGGTACGGGCCGCGGCCCCGGCCGGCTTCCAGGTGCTGCTGCACGCGGTGCCGAACCGGCGGGGGGTGGGGGCCAACGTGGGCGTCGACCCGGCGGATGTGCTGGCGCACGCGGATGGGGTGGTGCTGCCGTGCACCGGTGACGGGGCGGTGCGCGCCGCCGTCCTCCCGCCGTTCGTCCCGCACCGGCGGGAGGGGACGGTGCTCGCCGCGAACTTCACGGTGGTGGCGGGGATGGGGGGCCGGCCGTCGGCGCTGGTGGATGACGCGGCGCATGCGGTGGAGTTGGGCGCGGATGAGATCCGGCTGTACCACGCCGGGTTGGCGTCGGATGGGGACTTGGGGGAGGTGCGGAAGGCGCTGGCCCGGCTGGGGTGACCTTTCCCCGCCCCGCCCCTTCCCGCTCCGGGGCTCCGCCCCGGCCCCGGGTGGGGGGCTCCGCCCCCACACCCCCGCCGGGGCTCCGCCCCTGGACCCCGCTCCTCAAGCGCCGGAGGGGCTGGGGGTGGGGCATTTCCGCCTCTGGGTCCCGTTCCTTGAGCGCCGGAGAGGCTGGGGTATCTCCGCCCCCCGGGCGTGGCTGCTCAGGTGCGGGAGGGGCTGGGTGGTGGGGTGTCCCCGCCCCGGGTTCGGCTGCTCTGGCGCCGGAGGGGCTGGGGTATCTCCGCCCCCCGGGGCGCGGCTGCTCTGGCGCCGGAGGGGCTGGGGGTGGGGGCCCTGAACCCGCTCCTTGAGCGCCGGAGGGGCTGGGGTGTCCCGTCTTGCCGTATGGGCCCTCACCGGTCCGCGTCGCGTCGGCGGAGGCCGTCGAGGATGACGCTCATCAGCGGCCGTGCCGTCGATTCCCACGCGTCCCGGTCCAGCCGGCCGAGGTAGGCGATCAGCAGCAGGACCCCGTGGGCGTCCACGTCCGTGCGGAGGGAACCGGCCGCCTGCCCGGCGTCCAGCAGGTGACCGAGGGCGCCTTCGATGGGGTTGTGGCTGTGGGCGACGAGGTCCTGCCACGCCGCCGGTTCGAGCGCCGCCAGGACGCCGTGCTTGATCTCGGCGTAGTCGATCACCCGGTCGAGCCAGTGACGCAAGGCTTCCACCGGCTCGTGTTCCGCCAGCAGCGCGGGGGCGGCGGCCACGAGCGCTTCGACGTCGCGCCGGTAGACCTCGGCGAGGAGCGCTTCGCGGTTGGGGAAGTTGCGGTAGAGCGTCCCCTGTCCCACACCGGCGCGCTTGGCGATCTCGTTGAGGTGGACGTGGCTGGACTCGGCGAGGGCCGCGCGGGCGGCCTCCACGATGCGGGTCCGGTTCCGCGCCGCGTCCGGACGGCGTGCTGGCGCGCTCATCTGTCTCTCCTGGCGTTCCGTCTGCGACAAGTGGACACGTGTCCGGTAGGGTGAACCCCGCTGCGGACACGTGTCCACTTTACTTTGGAGGCAGCAGTGCTCTCTCTGCACGGCAAGGTCGTCGCCATCACCGGGGCGAGCGGCGGCATCGGCGAAGCCACGGCCCGTCTGCTCGCCGGGCGCGGCGCCGAGGTCGTCCTCGCGGCGCGCCGCGGCGAGCGCATCGACGCGATAGCGCGGGACATCCGGGAGGCCGGGGGCCGTGCCGCCACGTGCGTCGTCGACGTCACCCGGGCCGGGGACCTGCGGCGCCTGGTCTCCACCACCACCGGCCAGTACGGCCGTATCGACGTCCTGGTGAACAACGCCGGCATCGCCCCGATCAGCCCGCTGGCCGACCTCGACACCGAAGGGTGGTCGGCCATGATCGACGTCAATCTGCGCGGCATGCTCAACGGCGTCGCCGCCGCGCTGCCCGTCTTCCGCGAGCAGGGGGCGGGCCACCTGGTGAGCATCGTCTCCGTGGCGGGCCTGTCCGGCGTGTCCCCCTCGATGGCGGTCTACGCCGCGACCAAGAACGCGGTGCGCACCATCCATGAGGGGCTGCGCACGGAGTCCACCGACGGGGTGGTGCGTACGACGGCCATCTCGCCGGGATACGTCCGCACCGATCTCGCCGACTCCATGGCGGACCCGCACCTGCGGGAGCTGACGCGCGAGAACATGGCCGCGGTGGGCATCCCGCCGGAGGCCGTCGCCCGCGCGGTGGCCTTCGCCGTCGAGCAGCCCGATGACGTCGAGATCGGCGAGATCAACGTGCGCCCGACCGTCCAGGCGTGATCACAGCCCGCCTAAGAGATGTCTCTGCGACGGCGCGGCGCTTGCGGAACCGCCGGTAGGCCCGGTCCTTGATGATCTTCCGGTCAGGTTCGCGCCGGGGCGAGCGGATCCGCTCGATCCCTTGATAACCACCGTCGCCGGACAGGCGGGGGTGATCGGGCAGGGTCCTGCCGAGGGTCTCCCGGAAGACCACCACATCGTTGCGGTTGCCCGGCCAGGTGTCACCGACCGCGACGATACGGCGGTCGTGGGCCCGGCAGACGATCTGCACGTTCACGCTGCGCCGGTAGTTCTTCGACTTCTTCGTTTTCCTCTGGTCGTGCACCGGAATGAGGGTGCCGTCCGCCAGCCATAGCTCCCGCCGGTCGGTGGGCGGCTTGGTGCGGTAGCCCAGGACGACCAGCAGCACCCGGTCGCCGAAGGCAAGTGACCAGGGCCGCCCGCACCCGCTGTCCGGGCGGCACCGCCACAAACGGTGATCAGGGCATGCATCTGCGGCCCGGACAGCCCCGTCCACGCCTTCAACTGAGCTGAACGGCAGGTGGCGAGACGAAGTTCCATACAACTGACCGTAACTCGAACAGACTTCACGACGTTATGCCTGACGCTGACGCTGACGCTGACGCTGACGCTGACGCTGACGCTGACGCTGACGCTGACGCTGACGCTGGTCCGGGAGAGGGGGAAAGAGGTGGCGGGTCGATCACCGGCTGCTCCTGCTCCTGGGGAGGGGCGGCGGTTTCGGGGGCCGAACCGGGGTGAGGTGTGGCGGCGGGCGAAGGACGCGCCGATGTCGGTGATCCGGCTGCCGCTGGTCGTCGGCGATGCGGATGCCTGCCGCCGGGTCGAGCAGTTGTTTTCGGCGATGTGGCAGGTCAAACGTGCCCTGCAGCGTGATGCGCGGGATGTGGTGGACGTCTACTGGGCCGGTGACGTGCGGCGCGAGAACGGCGTGAAGGCCTGGCGGGCCGAACTTGGCCTGTCCCGCACCGGGCTGGAGCGGCGCGCGTATCGGCATCTGGAGCGGTCGGGGTGGCTGAGCGATCATGTGTCGAAGGCGTTGGTGATGCACCAGGCCGACGAGGTGTGGGCCGGTGTGGCCCGGCACCTGCACCCGGACGCGTCGGGGCGGCGGGCCGGACGCCCCAGGACCGGGACATGGTGGGAGTACACCCGCATCCCGGGCCGGGCACGCTCGCACACCACCGACCGCAAATGGGAGACCTTCCGCCTCCACGGCACCCTCGCCGGACACCTGGACACCTTCCAGCACCCCGCACTGCCACCATCGGTCACCACCCCCGCCCAGGCCGCCCGGCTCCTGCCGGGCATGCGAGTGCTGGCCCAGCCGCGCCGCATGCCCGCCCCCGCCCGGCCCACCGGCCGTATCCCCACCGGGACCACCGACACCACAGGCCGCCCCCGCGCCAGGGCGGCGACCTGGTTCGACCACACCGGACCGCTGACCCTCGTCTTCGCCGGAGGACCCACCGGAGGCGGGGACATCATCCTTCCAGTGCGACTGCCGCAGGGCGCCGGACGCTGGCCCTATCTGCTGCACTACCTCAACGACCCGAGCCAGTGGCACAAGGTCGACCTGGTCCGCAGACGGGATCCAGCCGCCCCGGGCGGATGGGCCTACGAGGCCCATCTGATGATCCTGGCCCCCGGCTACGCCTCCCCCACCACCCGTACCCGGCGCCGGCAGGCCGCCACAGGGCAGCGCGTGGGCGGAGTGGACGGCAACGTCTCCAACCTCGCCGTCGTCTCCCTCCCCACCACGCTCAACCCCGATGACGGCGGCGTGTGCTCCGACCGGATCACCCTGACCGAGCAGGAGCAACACGCCCTGGCTGCAGGGCGCACCAAGGCCCGGAGGCGCCAGCGCGCCCTTGACCGCTCGCGCCGCGCCACCAACCCCCAGCAGTACCAGCGCTCCCGGCGTCAAAAGGCCCGCGACGAACACCGGCAGGCAGCAGGTCTGCCCCCCAAGGCCGTCACCGTCCCGACCGGACCCCGGCGCACCACCACGACCGGAAAACCCCAACAGGCCTACCGCCGTGACACGCTCAGCACCAGCTACCGCAATCTGCGGGCGCGGCACAGTACCGCGGCCGCGAGCGCGGCCGAGGCCTCCCATCACCGCGCGAAGAAGATCGCCGCTGCTCTGGTCGCCGCCCACGGCCCGAACCTGACCATCGAGGACTGCGACATCCGCACCTGGTTCAGCCTGTGGGGCCGCGCCTGCTCCGCCACCACTCCCGGACGGCTGATCACCGCACTCGCCGCCGAGTGCACGCACGCCGGCGGACGGCTCCTGCGCGTCTCGACCTTCACCACTGCCCTGTCCCAGCATTGCCTGTGCGGCCGACGCGTACCCAAGTCCCTGCGGCAACGTACCCATCACTGTGACCCGGCCGAAGGCGGCTGCGGGCTGAAAGGCGACCGTGACCTGGTCTCCGCTGCCCTGGCTGCCTTCACCACCCTCACCGACCCCGACGTCCCCACAACCGCACGCCTGGACCACACCCGCGCCCGCACCGCCCAGATCCTCTTCACCCAAGGGCTGCAAGAAGCCCTGACCGAGTCAACCGCACCGAAGTCCGCGCCCTTGGGCTGGACCCGCGCGGCAGCCGAACCCCGCGGGAACACCCTTCCCCGGCAACGGACGGCCTCTGCTCGGCGAAATGCCGGACCCCGCACCGTGGCAACCCCGGATGAGACCCGACCCGCACCACAGCGGCCCAAGGCCCACGCCGGAACGACACGACCGCACACCGGCCGCTCCCGTACACACATACGGGATAAGTCTTAGAGCTGCCTCAAGTGGTCGCGCAGGGTGCGGGCCGCCTGGGCCATCAGGGCCTCCGCGCCGGGCTGGACGGCGGCCGGTACCTCGGACTCCGTCAGGACCGCGATGGCGAAGGACTGGCCGTCGGCGTGCTCGACCACGCCCACCTCGTGGCGGAGGTTCAGCAGGGTGCCGGTCTTGGAGGACCACTTCGTGGCGTCCGAGCTGAAGTCCGGGGCCAGGCGGTGCCGCAGGACGTTGTGGGCCATGAGGTCTCGTACGCGCTCCGCCACCTCGGGGTGGATCTTCGACGGGGTCCACAGGGCCTGGAGCAGGTCGACGTAGGAGCGGGCGCTGCCCGTGTTGGCGCGGGTCGTGTCGAGCTGTGGCACCCGGTGGCCGCGGCCGCCCGTACCGGCGCCGATGGCCAGGGCGTGGGCCAGGTGGACCTGGGCGGTGTCGAAGCGTTCCACGGGGGTGTCGGACAGTTCGTCCACGGTGTGCCGGACGGTGATGCCGCGCAGTCCCAGCTCGTGGAGGATGTCGGCGACCTGGGCGGGTGGGGTGAGCCCGAACAGCGCGTCGGCGGCCGCCCCGTCGCTCAGGCAGGTGCTCAGGTACAGCAGGTCGTCGACCGCGATCCGCGCCGGGTGGCGGAAGCGGCTCAGCCCGGTGGGGCCGGGCGTGGTGACGCGCCCGGGCGGCACGTCCAGCCGCGTCGCCCCGTCCAGCTCGCCGCGCCGGACCCGCTCCGCCGTCGCCAGCGCCAGCGGGACCTTGACCAGGGAGGCCGAGGGCAGCTGGGTGTCCGGGTCGATGCCCAGCTCCTCGCCCGTGTGCAGGTCCCGTACGAGCAGGCAGCCGCGCAGGCCGCCGTCGTGCAGCCGCTGCCGTACGTCGTGGAGCAGTGCTTCGGTGTTCACGTGGCCACCCGCCGGGTCTCGGTGCCCAGGCAGCGGGCTATGGCCTCGCCCAGGCGTGCTTCGATGTGCTGGGGACTGCCCTCCGCGGAGACGAGGGCGTAGCCGCGGGTGAGGCCGGCCAGTTCGCCCACGGGCCTCCAGTGCAGGCCGAGTTCCGCGGCCTGCGCGGGCGAGCACAGCAGCACGTCGTGGGTGCGCAGGGCCTCCGCCACGGCGGTGGTCAGGTCGGTCGCGGTGACGAGCTGGGCGGGCCACAGGCCCACCGCGTCGCGCAGCCGGGTCAGCGGATCGCGGATGTGCGGCACGTCGTCCTCCGGCTGTATCCAGACGCGCCGGGCCGGGCCGGAGGAGGCCCGGCCGACCCGCAGCGTCTCCAGGTAGACGCGCCGCACCCCGGGATCCGCGGCACCGGCCAGCCCGAGCGGCACGGACCACGCGGCGTCGTCCGGCACCACCGTGAGCAGGGCGGCATGTACGTGCTGGGTGTGGATCAGCTCCGCGCGCCGCGCCGGTGCCGCGACCCGGAGGTCCAGGGTGACGCCGAGCCCCCGCGCCTCGGCGACGAGCCGGGCGAGACCGGCCGTGGTGCAGATGCCGGGCACCGCGAGCCGCCACGGCTTGCGCTTGACGGCCTCGGCCTCGTGGAGCAGCACGTCCGCCGCCTGGACGAGCTGCCGGGCCGTCGGCAGCATGTCCCGCCCGAACGGGGTGAGCACGGCACGCCGCGACGTGCGCTCGAACAGCGGCTCACCGAAGCGCTCCTCCAGGGCGGCGACGCGACGGCTGGCCACCGGCTGGGACATCCCGGCAGCCGCCGCCCCCACGGTGAAACTGCCGTACTCGCTCACGCTGACGAACGCACGGCATGCCCCGACGAGATCCACAACCCGGAACCCTATGCCAGATCGGCATGAAGTGGCGCGTGAGGGTATTGGACCGCATGAGTGCCCGGCCACGAAGGTGTTCGCAACTCACCGCCCGACAACGGCCCTTGGAGGTCCCCCATGCGGTTCACCCGTGCCCGCCGCACCGCACTCGGCGCTCTCGCAGCGCTCGCCCTCGTCCCGCTCGTGGCCTGCGGGCAGGGCACCGCCACGGCCTCGTCGCCCACCGCGGCGTCCGCCACCGCCACGAAGACGTACACCGGCGAACTCAAGGACCTGGAGCGCGAGTTCGACGCCCGGCTCGGCCTCTACGCCATCGACACCGGCACCGGACGCGAGGTGGCCTACCGGGACGGTGAGCGCTTCGGCTTCCACTCCACGCACAAGGCGCTCTCCGCCGGGGCCGTGCTGCGCCGGTACTCGCTCGGCGGGATGGACAAGGTGATCACGTACTCCCGTGACGACCTGATCGACAACTCGCCCATCACCGAGAAGCACGTCGACACCGGCATGACCCTGCGCGAGCTGTGCGACGCCGCCGTCCGCTACAGCGACAACACCGCGGCCAACCTGCTGTTCGACGCCATCGGCGGGCCCAAGGCCCTCCAGCGCGAGGTCAGGAGGCTCGGCGACGACATCACCCGGATGGACCGCGTCGAGCCCGACCTGAGCCGGTGGACCCCGGACGAGACGCGGGACACCACCACCCCGCGGGCACTGGCCAAGGACCTGCGCGCCTTCGTCCTCGGCGACGTCCTCCGCAAGCCCGAACGCGCCCAGCTGGCGACGTGGCTGCGGACCAACACCACCGGGGACGACGTCATCAGGGCCGGGGTGCCGGGGGGCTGGGTGGTCGGCGACAAGACGGGGAGCGGCTTCGGCTACGGCGCCCGCAACGACATCGCCGTGGTGTGGCGCCCCGGCGCCGCGCCCATCGTCATGGCGGTCCTGACCAACCGCGACGAGGAGGACGACGCGCACGACGACAAGCTGATCGCGAAGGCGGCGTCCGTGGTCGCCGACACCCTGTCCTAGGCGATCGATCCCAGGGCCGGCGGCTGCGAGGGCGTCGTGGCCGCCGTGCCCCTGGGTGGCGTCAGTCGCCGTTGGCGATGAAGTCGGCTATCGCGGCAGCGACGGCTTCGGGCTGCTCGTCGGGGATGAAGTGCCCGGCGCCGGGCACGCCGACCCCGGTGGTGTTGTCCGCCCACGGGCTGATGGAGGCCGCCATGTCCGGGATGGAGCCGTGGCTGCTGGATATTCCGAGGATGGGCACGGTCAGGTGCCGCCGGTTGAGCGCCTGGTGGTTCTTGCGCGCCGACTCGGCGGCGTCTCGGTAGTAGGCGAGGGAGGCGCGGAGGCCGCCGTCGGCGGCGAGGGCCGCCGCGTAGTGGTCGAGGTCGGCGTCGTCGAATGTGCCGGGATCGAGGGCCTTCGTCTTCAGGAACCAGCCGACGTACTCCCGTTCGCGGCCGGCGAGCAGGGTCTCGGGCAGATCGGGCACGAGGTGGAACGCGAAATGCCAGGTCTTCCACGCCCGGGCCGGGTCGGTGGGAATCGTTTCCGGGAGGGTGATGCCGGGAATCCCGGCGTCGAGCAGGGCGACCCCGCGCAGGTGGCTTTCGTGGTCGAGGGCGAGGGAGAACGCGACCCAGGCGCCGATGTCGTGGGCGGCCAGCCAGTAGGCCGGCACTCCGAGTGCCGTGACCGCGGCGTGGACGTGGGCGGCGACCGTGTGGGTGTCGTAGCTGCGCTCCGGGCGCTCGGAGTGGCCCTGGCCCGGTAGGTCGATCGCGATGACGCGGAACCGGCCGGCGAGGATGGGCATGACCTTTCGCCAGGCCCGCCAGGTTTGCGGGAACCCGGCGAGCAGGACGACGGCCGGGCCGGCGGGCTGCCCGCCTTCGACGGCATGAAGGCGGACGCCGTCCGCGTCGACCCAGCGGTGGGTGAATCCGGCCAGGTCGTGCAGGGGCAGGTCGCGGACGGGGTTGCTTCCGGAGACGGTCATGGGGTCCTCCATCGGGGGTCGGGGTGTGCTGGTCCGTCCCGGCGGCGGCCAGGGGCGAGAGTCCTCCGGCCTGAGGTCCCGGCGGCTGCGGCGCGGAGGACGGCCAGGCCGTCGGCGAGCGCGAATCCGAGGGTGCTGACCTGCCGCGCTGTCTCCTTGTGCGAGGGACGCCGGGTCATGATCACGCCCAAAGGCTAGCACATCTTGAACCAATCAGTTCAAGATAGGGTGACGGGCAGCATCCGGAACACCGACGCACCGGCAAGGAAGTGCCACGTGGCAGGCAAGAAGCAGTTCGACATGGACGCGGCGCTCGACGCCGCGATGATCCAGTTCTGGCGCGCCGGCTACGCCGACACCTCACTCGACGACTTGTCCCGGGCGACCGGCCTGAACCGCAGCTCGATCTACTCCTCGCTCGGCGACAAGGACGCGCTGTTCCTGCGCTGCCTGGAGCGCTACGCCGCGCGCTACGGCGACAAGTACGACGCCGCCCTGTCGTGTGCGGCCTCCGAGCCCCTTGCGGCTGTCCGCGCGTTCTTCGACGTCACCCTCGAGCGCATCGCCGATCCCGAACTGCCCGATGGATGCCTGATCGCCCAGTCGGCCATGGCGATTCCGGTGCTGAGCCCGGCCGTCGCGACGCACGCCAGGCAGGCCCTCGGCTTCCAGCGCCTGCGCCTGCGCGCCGCGCTGAAGGCCGGCCGGCTGACCGACCAGGACGCCGAGACCTTCGCCGTACACGCGGCGGCCGTGAACCAGTCTCTCGCCGTCATGAGCAGAGCCGGGGCGAACCCGGCACAGCTCCTGGCCATCGTGGACGTGACCGTTGACGCGCTCTCGCGGGCGTTGCGCGCGCGCGACTAGTCCGTTCGCCGTGGGTCGCCCAGCCCCGCGTCCCGCAAGATCCGGTCCACCGTCTCGTCGAGCCCGCTTGCCGCCGGGATCACGGATTCGGTGCCGCCCGGCAGCAGGTCCAACGGGCGGTACCAGCCGCGCAGCTCCGCCTCGCCGTACTCGGCCGCCTGCGGCTTCGTGGCGTGGCGGCGCACCGTCTCGTCGAACGGCACGTCGAGGTAGTACGCGTGGGTTCGGCCCCGGTGGTCCTCGCGCAGGACGTCGAGCATCGGGCCATAGTGGGCGGCGTGCAGGATGCCCTCGACCACCACGTGGTAGCCGTGGTCGAGGGCGTAGCGGGCGACCGTGTCGATCAGGCCGATGTTCGCGCCGCCCGCGACGTCCCGCTCGCGCAGGACGTCGCGGCGCAGCGCGTCCTGGCCGACCAGCGCGAGGCCCCGTCCGTGGCGGGCACGCAGCCCGGCGGCGATGGAGGACTTGCCGGAGGCGGAGTTGCCCCGCAGCAGGATCAGGCGTGTCGTCGGGGATCCCGTTAGCACCTCGATCACGTTACCGGCAATGGAACGTGAAGTTTCGTCAGGACCGTTGACGAATCCCCGGGGCCGCCCTAACTTCATCGCGTCGTACTTCGTACGTCATATATGAGACGCGATACGTGAGATCTGAGAGACACCATGGACATCGCCCCCAGCCCGATTCCGTCCCGTACCCAGTACGTGCTGGAAGCGGTCAAGCACGCCATCCTCACGGGACGGCTGCGGCCGGGGCAGCCGCTCGTCGAGACCGAGCTGGCGGCTCAGTTCGGGGTGTCGAAGACGCCGGTGCGGGAGGCGCTGAAGACCCTGGCGGGCCGGGGGCTGGTGGTGATGAGCGAGTACAAGGGCGCGACCGTGCGGACCGTCGACACCGCGATGGCGCGGGCCGTGTACGACGTACGGCTGCTGCTGGAGCCCGAGGCGCTGCGGCGGACCGTCACCGCGCGGGCGAGCCTGGCGGCGGCGGGGGCCGCGCTGGAGCGGTCGGACGCGGCGGCCGACCCGGCCGGCCGGTCGCTGGCCAACCGGGACTTCCACCGCTCGCTCTACCTCCCGTGCGGCAACCCGCTGCTGACCCGGATGCTCGACGAACTGCGCGACCAGGCCGCGCTGGTGTCGGCCGTCGCCTGGCAGGCGGTGCCGTCCTGGGACCGGGAGGCGCGGGAGCACCGGGAGATCCTGGCCCGCGCGCTCGACGGCGATGCCGACGGGGCCGCCCGCGCGCTGCACCACCACATCTCCTCCTTCGTCGAGCGGGCCTTCCCGGACCCGGACACCGACGCGAACAAGAACTAGAGAGGCCCCGCATGGACTTCACACCGCTGAGAACCGCGCTGGCGGACGTCGTGGCGATCCCGGTGACCCCGTACGACGCCACGGGCGCCGTCGACCGGGACACCTACCGCGCCCTGCTGCGCCGGCTTCTCGACGGCGGCGTACGGGCCGTCACCCCGGGCGGCAACACCGGGGAGTTCTACGCCCTCACGCTGGAGGAGCGCCGGCTGTGCACCGAGCTGAGCGTCGAGGAGGCGGGCGACCGGGCCGCCGTGGTGGTGGGAGTCGGGCAGGACGTGGCGACGGCGGTGGCCGCCGCGCGGCACGCCCGGGAGGCCGGGGCCCGGATGGTGATGGTGCACCAGCCGGTGCATCCGTACGTGTCCCAGGACGGCTGGGTCGACTACCACCGCGAGATCGCGGAGGCGGTTCCGGAGCTGGGCGTGGTGCCGTACCTGCGCAACCCGCTGATCGAGGGCGCGGCGCTGGCGGGGCTCGGCGAGGCGTGCCCGAACGTGATCGGCGTGAAGTACGCGGTCCCGGACGCGGCCCGCTTCGCGGCCTTCGCGCGGGACGCGGGGTTCGACCGGTTCGTCTGGGTGGCCGGGCTGGCCGAGCTGTACGCGCCCTCGTACTGGTCCGTCGGCGCCACCGGCTTCACCTCCGGGCTGGTCAACGTCGCCCCGAAGCTGTCGCTGGACATGCTGGGCGCGTTGCGCGCCGGGGACTACGCGGCGGCGATGAAGGTGTGGGAGCAGATCCGGCCGTTCGAGGATCTGCGGGCCGCCCGGCAGTCGGCCAACAACGTGACCGTGGTGAAGGAGGCGCTGGCCGCGCTCGGCCTGTGCCGCCGCGACGTCCGTCCGCCGAGCCGGCTGCTGCCGGAGCCGCACCGAGCCGAGGTGGCCGCGCTGATACAGGGGTGGGCGCTGTGAGCGGCCCCCACGCAACCGGAGGCCGCCCGCGCAGGAGACCGGAGGAGCTGCGCAGCCACCGGTGGTACGGCGCCGAGGGGTTACGCACCTTCAGCCACCGGGCCCGCACCCGCCAGCTCGGCTATCTGCCCGAGGAACACCTCGGCAAGCCGGTCATCGCGATCCTCAACACCTGGAGCGACATCAACCCCTGCCACGTCCACCTGCGCGACCGCGCCCAGGCGGTCAAGCGCGGGGTCTGGCAGGCGGGCGGCTTCCCCCTCGAATTCCCGGTCTCCACCCTCTCCGAGACCTTCCAGAAGCCGACTCCGATGCTGTACCGGAATCTGCTGTCCATGGAGACCGAGGAGCTGCTGCGCTCCTACCCGGTGGACGGCGCCGTGCTGCTCGGCGGCTGCGACAAGTCCACCCCGGCGCTGCTCATGGGCGCCGCCACCGCCGATCTGCCGACCGTCTTCGTGCCCGCCGGGCCGATGCTGCCGGGGCACTGGCGCAACGAGGTGCTGGGCTCGGGCACCGACATGTGGAAGTACTGGGACGACAAGCGGGCCGGGCTCATCGGCGACTGCGAGATCGCCGAGCTGGAGCAGGGCATCGCCCGCTCGCCCGGCCACTGCATGACCATGGGCACCGCCTCCACGCTGACGGCCGCCGCCGAGGCGCTGGGCGTGACCCTGCCGGGCGCCTCGTCCATCCCGGCCGTCGACTCCGGGCACGAGCGGATGGCCGCGGCCTCCGGGCTGCGCATCGTCGAGCTGGTGTGGCAGGACCTCAAGCTGTCGGAGATCCTGACCCGGGAGGCGTACGAGGACGCGGTCACCACCGTGCTCGCGCTCGGCGGCTCCACCAACGCGGTCATCCACCTGATCGCCATGGCCGGGCGCTCGGGGGTGCGGCTCACCCTGGACGACTTCGACCGGATCGCCCGCACCGTGCCCGTCCTCGCCAATCTGCGGCCCGGCGGCCGGTATCTGATGGAGGACTTCCACTTCGCCGGGGGACTGCCCGGCTTCCTCTCCCGGCTCACCGACCGGCTGCACCTGGACCGGCCCACCGCCGCCCACGCCACCCTGCGCGAACAGCTCGACGGCGCCCTCGTGCACAACCCGGACGTCATCCGGCCGCGCGACAATCCGCTCGCCGAGGAGGGCGGGGTGGCGGTGCTGCGCGGCAACCTGTGCCCGGACGGCGCGGTCATCAAGCACATCGCCGCCGATCAGCACCTGCTGAAGCACACCGGGCCCGCCGTCGTCTTCGACGACTACAAGACGATGCAGGCCACCATCAACGACCCCGGCCTCGGCATCACCGAGGACACCGTGCTGGTGCTGCGCAACGCCGGTCCGCTCGGCGGGCCCGGCATGCCCGAGTACGGCATGCTGCCCATCCCCGACCACCTGCTGAAGAAGGGGGTGCGGGACATGGTGCGGATCTCCGACGCCCGGATGAGCGGCACCAGTTACGGCGCCTGCGCGCTGCACATCGCCCCCGAGTCGTACATCGGCGGGCCCCTCGCCCTCGTCCGCGACGGCGACCTGATCACGCTGGACGTCGCGGCGCGGATGCTGCGGCTGGAGGTGGACGACGCCGAGCTGGAGCGGCGCCGAGCGGAATGGACGGCACCGCCGCCCCGCTACGGGCGCGGCTACGGGGCGCTCTACCAGGATCAGATGACCCAGGCCGACACCGGCTGCGACTTCCGCTTCCTGGCCCGGGACGGCGCGGTGCCGGAACCGTACGCGGGCTGAGCGCCCCGCGACTTTCGACCGGAAAATTTTTGCACGGTATCTCGAACGACGTACGGAAAGCGCTTCCATTCCGCGCTTCCCCCTGAGAACGGAGTAGCAGTCATGGCCGACGCCGTGGCGAAACAACCCCGGGTCGCCCCCCGGGGCACCCGGCGCCGTACGGGGGCGACACCACGCCGCCTCCCGTACCTGCTGATCGCCCCCGCCGGGCTGCTGATGCTGGGCTTCATCGCCTATCCGATGCTCAGCGTCCTCTACTACAGCCTGCAGAACTACAACGTCACCAAGCCCTGGCGGAACGGCTACGCGGGCTTCGAGAACTTCACCCGCATCTTCACCGACGACCCGCAGTTCTGGGACGCGCTGACCTTCAGCGGCAAATGGGTCGTCACCGAGGTGCTGCTGCAACTCGTCCTCGGCGTCGCGCTCGCGCTGCTGGTCAACCAGACCTTCATCGGACGCGGCATCGCCCGCGCCCTGGTCTTCTCGCCGTGGGCCGTCTCCGGGGTGCTGACCACCACCATCTGGATGCTGCTGTACAACCCGTCGACCGGCATCAGCCGCTACCTCGCGGACGCCGGGATCGGTACGTACGGCACCTCCGTGCTCTCCGACACCGGCACCGTCTTCTGGGCCGCCGTCCTGGCCGAACTCTGGCGCGGCGTGCCCTTCTTCGCCATCCTCATCCTCGCCGACCTGCAGTCCATCCCCAAGGACCTGTACGAGGCGGCCTCGGTCGACGGCGCCGGGCGGGCGCGGCAGTTCTTCCACATCACGCTGCCGCACCTGAAGGACGCCATCGTGCTGTCGACGCTGCTGCGCGGGGTGTGGGAGTTCAACAACGTCGACCTGCTCTACACCCTCACCGGCGGCGGCCCGGCCGGGCAGACCACCACGCTGCCGCTGTATGTCGCCAACACCGGGATCAACGGCCACGACTTCGGCTACGCCTCCGCGCTGACCACCGTCGCCTTCGTGATCCTCCTCTTCTGCTCGATCCTCTATCTGCGCCTGAGCAAGTTCGGAGGCGACACCAAGTGACCGCCGTGACTGCGGAACAGGACCACCGGTCCGAGGCCGCCCCCGCAGCCCCCGTCCCGCCCGCCGCCTCCGGCAGGCGGCGCGGACGCCCGCTCGACGACGGCGTACCGCGCTGGCAGATCTACGCACCGCTGGGCCTGTATCTGCTGTTCACCCTCGTCCCCTTCTACTGGATGCTGCTCTTCGCGCTCCGCCCGGCGGGCTCGACCTCGCTGGTGCCGTGGCCGGTCACCGGGGAGCACTTCGCGAAGGTCTGGAACGAGCGCGCCTTCGGGACCTTCTTCCAGAACAGCATGATCGTCGGCGTCGCGTCCCTGGTGATGACGACCGTGGTCGCGCTCGCGGGCGGCTACGCGCTCGCCCGCTTCGACTTCCGCGTCAAGAAGGGCTTCATGCTGGCCCTGCTCGCCTCGCAGTTCATCCCGGGCGCGCTGATGCTCGTACCGCTCTTCGAGATCTTCAAGAACCTCCAGATGATCAACTCGCTGGGCAGCGTGATCATCGCGGAGACCGTCTTCCAGCTGCCCCTGTCCATCATCCTCATCAGCGGCTTCATCAAGAACGTGCCGGTCTCCCTGGAGGAACAGGCCTGGGTGGACGGCTGCGGGAGGCTGCGGGCCTTCTGCGCGGTGGTGCTGCCGCTGCTGCGGCCGGGCCTGATCGCGGTCGGCTCCTTCGCCTTCGTCCACAGCTGGAACCACTTCCTGTTCGCGCTGATGTTCCTCAGCTCGCAGGACACGCAGACCATCCCGGTCGGCCTCAACACCCTCATCGGCGCCGACAGCGTCGACCTGGGCGCCCTCGCGGCCGGTGGCGTGATCGCGGCGGTGCCGGTCGTCATCGTCTTCGCCTTCATCCAGAAGTGGCTGATCACCGGCTTCAGCGCGGGCGCCGTCAAGGGCTGACCCAGGTCACTGTTTCGCGGGCAAGGAGGTCCGAACCATGCGCACGACGCATCAGGGGTACGCCCCCGTACCCGTCGTCCTCGCGGGCGCGCGGGGACACGGCCGCTGGCACCTGGAGAACATCCGGCGGCTGGCGGGGGAGGGGCTGGTGCGGCTGGCCGGGGTGTGCGAACTCCGGCCGCTCGACGCGGCGGAGCTGGGCGACGGCTTCGGCGAGCCCGGACCCGAGCAGTCCGGCGACCTCGGCGCGCTGGTGGCCCGTACCGGCGCCCGGATCGCCGTCATCTGCACCCCCATCCACACCCACGCCGACCTCGCCCTCACCGCCGCCGCGCACGGCGCGCGGCTGCTGCTGGAGAAGCCGCCGGCGCCCTCCTACGCCGAGTTCACCCGGCTCGGCGATGGGCTCGCCGACCTCGGCACCGCCTGCCAGATCGGCTTCCAGTCCCTCGGCTCCCACGCCCTGCCCGCGATCCGGAAGCTCATGGCCGACGGCGCCATCGGCACCGTACGGGGCATCGGCGCCGCCGGGGCCTGGGCGCGCGACGAGGACTACTACACCCGCGCCCCCTGGGCCGGGCACCGCACCCTGGGCGGCCGCGATGTCATCGACGGCGTCCTCACCAACCCCCTCGCGCACGCCGTCGCCACCGCCCTGCGCATCGACGGCGCCGACCGCGCCGAGGACATCACCGCCCTGGAACTGGAGCTGTACCGGGCCAACGACATCGAGGCCGACGACACCTCCTGCCTGCGCGTGCGGACCTGCTGGGGCACCACCGTCACCGCCGCCGTCACCCTGTGCGCGGAGGAACCCGGCGAGCCGTACGTCGTCGTCCACGGCGACCAGGGCCGCATCACCTTCTGGTACAAGCAGGACCGGGTCCGGGTCGAGCGCGCGGGAGCGCCCCCCGAGACCACCCACTACGCGCGCACCGACCTGCTGGAGAACCTGGTGGCCCATGTGCGCGACGGCACCGAACTGCTCGTCCCACCGGACCGCACCGGCGCGTTCATGCGCGTCGTCGAGGCGGTCCGTACCGCCCCCGCACCGGTCCCGCTGCCCGCGGACGCCTGGCGCACCGAACCCGGTGCGGGCGCGTCGGCGGGCGCGAAGCGGCGCGTCGTCACCGGCATCGACCAGCTGGTCGCCGCCGGAGCGGAGCGCCTCGCTCTGTACTCCGAACTGCGCGCCCCCTGGGCCGCACCCCCCGCGGAGGTCCCGCACCCATGAACGCACGCATCAACGCACGCATGAACGCGCCTATGAGGGCATCGTTCACCAACCGTCCCCCCTGCACCGTGCTGCGCCACGAGAACCGGCCCGTCGGTACGTACGTCCACCGGCCGCAGCTCGCCGAAACGCTCGCCCCGCGCCCGTATCTGCACCCGGTACGGACCCTCGGCGGCACCACCGTCACCGAACGGCCGGGCGTGTCCCTGGCCGTACCCGACGCCTACGGCGGCCAGCGCCACCTCGGCTGGCTGCTGCGCGACCCGGACGGCTTCGTGGAGGAGCTGTCCTGGGGCGGCGCGGACGGACGGCAGGTGCTGCTGGAGCGGCGCACGGTCGCGGTGCGGCCCATAGCGGCGGGGTGCTGGGCGCTGGACTTCACCACCGCGCTCACCAACGTGACCGGGCAGGAGATCGCCATCGGGGGCGCGGGCTCCGGGGGCTTCCACTGGAGCGCGCCGCGACGACCGCAGCCGCCGCGGGTCCTCAGCGCGGGCGGCGAGGGCGAGGCCGCCGTGGACGGGCGGTGCGCGGACTGGGTCGCGCTCGCCGCCGAGGACTGGACGCTCGTCTTCGCCGGGGCCACCGGCGACACCCGCTCCGCCCCCTGGCACGTGCGCACCGGAGACCACCCCGGCGTCGGCTCGGCCCTCGCCCGGGACGGAGGTCTGGCCATCGCCCCCGCCGACACCGTGACCCGGCGCATCGTCACCGCCGTCGCCGACGGATGCCTGGAGCGGGACGAGGCGGCGCGGATCGCGGGGCAGCTGTCGGACAAGGGAGCGGCCGTATGAGCGGACCCGTGTGGCGGGCCGACCTCGGCGACGGTACGTACCGCAACCCGATCCTCGACGCCGACTGGTCCGACCCCGACGTCGTCCGCGTCGGCGAGGACTACTACCTCACCGCCTCCAGCTTCGGACGCGCCCCCGGGCTGCCCGTCCTGCACTCCCGGGACCTCGTCAACTGGCGCATCCTCGGACACGCCCTGGAACGGCTCGAACCCGCGGGTGCCTTCGCCCTCCCGCGCCACGACTGCGGGGTCTGGGCGCCCAGCATCCGCCACCACGACGGCCGCTTCTGGATCTTCTGGGGCGACCCCGACACCGGCGTCCACCAGATCAACGCCCGCGACCCGCGCGGGCCGTGGAGCGCCCCGCACCTGATCAAGCCGGGCAAGGGACTGATCGACCCCTGCCCGCTGTGGGACGAACACGGCAACGCCTTCCTCGTCCACGCCTGGGCCAAGTCCCGCTCCGGCGTCAACAACCGGCTCACCGGACACCGCATGAGCCCGGACGGCCGGGAACTCCTCGACGACGGCCGCGTCATCGTGGACGGGGACACCATCCCGGGGTGGTTCACCCTGGAGGGGCCCAAGCTCTACCGGCGCGACGGCTGGTTCTGGATCTTCGCCCCGGCCGGTGGCGTCGAAACCGGCTGGCAGGGCGCCTTCCGCTCGCGGGACTTCTTCGGCCCGTACGAGGAGCGGACGATCCTGGCCCAGGGCCGCACCGACGTCAACGGCCCGCACCAGGGCGCCTGGGTCGACACCCCGGAGGGCGAGGACTGGTTCCTCCACTTCCAGCAGCGCGGCGCCTACGGGCGCGTGGTGCACCTCCAGCCGATGCGATGGGACGACGCGGGCTGGCCGGTGGCGGGCGACGAGGGCGAGCCGGTGGCGTGGTACCGCAAGCCGAAGGGGACCACGGCGGAGATCCAGGCCCCGGCCGTGGACGACCTCTTCGCCCATGGCCGGTACGGCCCCCAGTGGTCCTGGACGGCCAACCCGGTGGCGGGCTGGACGACCGTGCACGACGGCTCCGGGCTGTGGCTGACCTGCCACCGGACCGATGCGGCCGAGGACGTGCGGAAGCTGCCGAACGTCCTGGTCCAGCGGCTGCCCGCCGAGTCCTTCACGGTCACGGCCGACCTGGCGCTGGAGAGCGAGGCCGAGGGCGCCAAGGCCGGGCTGGCGGTGCTGGGCGACGCGTTCGGCTGGATCGGCCTGGAGCGGGCGGCGGACGGCGTCCGCCTGGTCCACCGCTTCGCCGGTGTGAGCATGGAGCGCGAACGGGACGCGGAACACCCCCGCCCGGCCCCCGGCGCCCGGGCCCGCCTCCGTATCGAGGTCGCGCCCGGCGCGCGTTGCCGCTTCTTCGCCGACACGGGCGACGGCTTCCGCCCGTCGGGGCCCGTCTTCGCCGCCACGCCGTGGCGGTGGGTGGGCGCCCTGCTGGGCCTGTTCGCCACCGCCCCGCCGGGGCGCGGCACGGCGGGCCACGCCACCTTCGCCGACTTCCGAGTGACGGACGGAGCCGAATGATGGAGATGTCCCCGGCCCCACCCCTCCCCGAAACCGTGGGCTCCGCCCCGGACCCCCACGAACCTGTGCCCCCGGGCCCCCGCGGAGCTGCGTCCCGGACGCTCACGGACCTGCGTTCAGACCCCCCACGGGACTGTGCCCGGGACTCCGCATGGGCGGCGGCATGCCGCCCGGGTTGTGGGCAGTCGTTCCGCAGGGCGGAACGGGTGGGCACAACCCGGCCCGCACTCGGCCACGCACCCCGGCCACGATGGCGCTCACCCTGGTGGCCGCCGGGCCTCGCCCGGCCACGCACCGCCGCCGCGACGGCGCTTGGGCTGGTGGCCGCCGGGCTGCTCGCACTCGGCGCGCCCAGCGCAAGCGCCGACGCGCGGCATGCGCGCATTCTGCACGTCGCCGCCGACGGCTCCGCCGACTTCCGCACCGTCCAGGCCGCCGTCGACGCCGTACCGGCCGGGAACGACCGGCCCGTCACGCTCGCCATCGCCCCCGGCACCTACCGCGAACAGGTCCGCATCCCCGCCGACAAGCCCCACCTCACCCTCCTCGGCACCGGCAGGCACCGCGCGGACACGACCATCGTCCACGACACCCCCGCCGAGTACGGCGGATCCACCGGCAGCGCCACCGTGCTCATCGCGGCGAGCGACGTCACGGCCCGCCACCTCACCTTCGTCAACGACTTCGACGAGGCGGCCCACGACCTGAAGGGCGAACAGGCGCTGGCCATGAAGACGACCGGCGACCGGATCGTCTTCCGGGACACGGCCTTCAAGGGCAATCAGGACACCCTGATGACGGACAGCCCGAAGCTGACGACGAAGAGCCGGGTGTACATCCGAAACTCCTCCATCGAGGGCGACGTCGACTTCATCTACGGACGCGCCACCACCGTCATCGAGCACTCCACCATCAGGGCACTCTCCCGCGGCAGCGACACCAACAACGGCTACATCACCGCCGCGAGCACCTGGAAGGGCAATCCCTACGGCTTCCTGATCACCCGCAGCCGCATCGTCAGCGACGCGCCCGATCAGACCTTCCACCTCGGGCGCCCGTGGCACCCCGGCGGGGAGCCGGACGCGGTCGCGCAGGTGCTCATCCGCGATACGTACCTCCCCGCCGCGGTCACGTCCGCCCCCTGGACGGACATGAGCGGATTCCCGTGGCAGGAGGCCCGCTTCACCGAGTACCGCAACACCGGACCGGGCGCGGCGGGGCCGGTCCCCGCCGCCGGACGGCCGCAGATGAACGAGGCCGACGCCGCGCACCACGAGGTCGCCGACTACCTCGCGGGGACGGACGGCTGGGCACCCCAACACACCAGGAGATGCGCATCATGAAACAACCATCCCCGCACCACAGAGCCGCCGCGGCCGTCGCCGTCGTCCTCAGCCTCGCGTTCACCGCCACCGCGTGCGGTGACGACGGGTCGACCACCGGGGAGGAGGGGTCCGGCAAGGGCACGATCACGTTCTGGGACAACAACGGCGGCCCCCGGACGGCGGTCTGGAAGAAGATCATCGCCAAGTTCGAGGCCAAGAACCCGGACATCAAGGTCAAGTATGTTCCGATCCCGATCACGAACGTGCAGTCGAAGTACGACACGGCCATCCAGAGCGGTGGTGACAGCCTCCCCGACGTCGGCGGCGTCGGCACCGCGTACCTGGCGAACATCGCCGCCCAGGGCGCCCTGGACCCGGTCACCGACCGCATCGAGGACAGCCCCCTCAAGGGCAAGCTGATCAAGAACATGGTGGACAGCGTCCGCGCGGCCGGCGGGGACGACGAGGAGCTGTTCTCCGTCCCGACCTCGGCCAACCAGGGCACCCTCTGGTACCGCACCGACCTGTTCACGTCGGCGAACCTCCCCGCCCCGACGACCTGGGACGCCTTCTACAAGGCCGCCGAGAAGCTGACCGACAAGGGCAAGAACAGGTTCGGCTTCACCCTGCGCGGCGGCGCGGGCTCGATCGCCCAGGCGCTGGACATGATGTACGCCCAGTCGGGGATCTCCTCGTTCTGGGACGGCGACAAGACGACGCTGAACGACCCCAGGAACGTCGCGGCGCTGGAGAAGTACGTCGCCCTGTTCAAGAAGGTCACCCCCGCCGCCGACCTGAACAACGACTTCGCCAAGATGGTCGCCCAGTTCGACCAGGGCGACATCGGCATGCTCCAGCACAACCTGGGCAGTTACGTCGACCACGTGAAGCAGCTCGGCAAGGACAAGATCGCCGGCATACCGCTGCCGCCGTCCCGGGCCGGGTCGGCGCGCACGATCGTCTCCAACCCGGTCGACGGCCTCGGCCTGTTCAAGGCGAGCAAGAACAAGGCGGCCGCCTGGAAGTTCATCGAGTTCGCCGCCTCCCCGGAGATGAACAGCCTCTGGAACGAGGACGTCGGCGCGATCCCCGCCAACGTCGGCGCCGCCGACGACGCCTGGATCAACCAGGCGCCGCCGACCAAGGCCGCCCTGGAGTCGCTGAACGACCCGAAGACGAAGGTCGTCCAGCTGCCGTACTACCTCCCGGACTGGAACAACATCAGCAAGGCCGACAACGAGCCCGCCTTCCAGAAGGTGCTGCTCGGCCAGATGACCGCCAAGGCCTTCTGCGACAAGGTCGCCGGGGAGCTGAACAAGGCCCAGGCCGACTGGAAGAAGCACCAGAAATAGCGGTTCCCGCGCGCGTACGGGGCGGCCGCACCGCACCGGCGGCCGCCCCGGCCCCGCCTCGTACGAAAGGTCTCGTCATGTCCCTGCCCCGAAGACGCGCTGCCGCGTCCCTCGCCGCGCTGCCGCTCGCCCTCGCCGCCCCCGGCACGGCGGCGGCCGCCGCCACCAAGGCCCGCACCACCGTCTACCTCGCGGGCGACTCCACCGCCGCGGCCAAGCAGCCCACCGCCGCGCCCGAGACCGGCTGGGGCATGGCCCTGCCGTTCTTCCTGGCCGACGACCGCTTCACGGTCGCCAACCACGCCGTCAACGGCCGCAGCTCCAAGAGCTTCTACGACGAGGGGCGGCTCACCCCCATCCTGGCCGCCCTCCGCCCCGGCGACCTCCTCCTCGTCCAGTTCGGCCACAACGACGAGAAGACCGAGGACCCGGCGCGCGGCACCGATCCGCAGACCACGTATCCGCGGTATCTGCGGCTCTACCTCGACGGCGCGCGCGAGCGCGGCGCGCACCCCGTGCTGCTGACCTCCGTGGAACGCCGCAAGTTCGACGCGGCGGGCAACGCCCTGCCCACCCACGGCGCCTACCCCGACGCCGTACGCCGCCTCGCCCGCGCCGAAGGCGTGCCGCTCCTTGACATCCAGGCGTCCAGCATCGCGCTGTGGCAGCGGCTGGGACCCGTGGCCACCCAGGGCTGCTTCAACTGGCTGCAGCCGGGGGAGTCGCCCAACTACCCGGCCGGGGTCCAGGACAACACCCACTTCCAGCCGCACGGCGCGATCGAGGTGGCCCGGCTCGTCGCGCGCGAGCTGGCGGCCCGGCGGGTGCTGCGGCCGCGCGATGTCCGGCGGCTCGACGCCGCGATCCCGGACAGCTGGATCACCTGGTAGCCACCACCTTCCCCGTCCCCCGTCTCCAGGAGCCATCATGTTCAGACGTCATGCCCGCGTGGCCGCCGTGCTCGGCTGCGCCGCGCTCGCCCTCGGCGTGGCCCAGGGCCCGTCGGCGGCCGCCCAGACACCCCGGAGCGGCGCCCTCCCGGCCGGTGACGGCTGGGCCTCCGCCGACGGCGGCACGACCGGCGGCGCCCAGGCCGACAAGGCGCACACCTTCACGGTCACCAACCGGGCCGAGCTGGTGAAGGCCCTCGGCGACGGCGACTCGACCCCGAGGCTGATCTACGTCAAGGGAACGATCGACGCCAACACCGACGACGCCGGGAAGCCGCTGTCCTGCGCCGACTACGCGACCGACGGCTACTCCCTGGACGCGTACCTGGCCGCGTACGACCCGGCCACCTGGGGCAAGGCCGCCCCGTCCGGCCCGCAGGAGGACGCCCGCGCCGCGTCCGCCGCCCGGCAGTACGAGCGCGTCGAGCTGAAGGTGGGCTCGAACACGACCGTCCTCGGCGTCGGCCGGAACGCCAGGCTGCTGGGCGCGAGCCTCCAGGTCCGGGGCGTGGACAACGTCATCGTCCGCAACCTCACCTTCGAGGACGCCTTCGACTGCTTCCCCGCCTGGGACCCGACCGACGGCGACGACGGCAACTGGAACTCCGAGTACGACAACCTGGTCGTCTACGGCTCCACCCACGTCTGGGTCGACCACAACACGTTCACCGACGGCCGCCGCCCCGACAGCGCCCAGCCCAGCTACTACGGCCGCCTCTACCAGCAGCACGACGGTGAACTGGACGTGGTGCGCGGCGCCGACCTCGTCACCGCCTCCTGGAACGTGTTCGCCGACCACGACAAGACGCTGATGATCGGCAACAGCGACAGCGCGGGCGCCACGGACCGGGGCAAGCTCCGCGTCACGCTCCACCACAACCTGTTCAAGAACATCGTGGAGCGCGCGCCGCGCGTGCGGTTCGGCAAGGTCGACGCGTACAACAACCACTTCGTCGCGCCCCGGAGCGGCTACGCGTACAGCTGGGGCGTCGGCGTCGAATCCCAGCTCTTCGCCGAGGCCAACGCCTTCACGGTGCCGTCGTCCGTCGATCCCGCGAAGATCATCAAGAAGTGGAAGGGCACGGCGCTGACCGCCAAGAACAACGAGGTGGGCGGCAAGCCGGCCGATCTCCTCGCCCTCCACAACGCGGGCGTCCCCGATGAGCGGCTGGGCGGCGACGCGGGCTGGACCCCGAGCTTGCGCACGCGCGTCGACGCGCCCCGCGCGGTGCCCGGCATCGTCGGCAAGGACGCGGGCGCGGGCCGCCTCTGACGCCGGGCCGGCACCCTGAGCAGGGGAGGCCGGGCGTCAACTGGCCCCGCCCGGCCTCACCTTCCCCTCCCGAAGTTCTGGTCAACTCCAATTGGACTGCCGGGCAACACAGGTCGCAGAATGATCAAGGGTGGTCATGGCCTATCGCTGGACGATCGCGATTCCGTAATCTGAGAATCCTCCAGACGGCGGCAACCTAATCTGGACCGGCGGCAACTACGCCACGGAGCGGGTCGTTCAGGATCCCACGGCCCGCTCTCTCGACGCAGAACAGGAGTTGCCATGAGAGTGAGGCGAAGCCGCGGTCGCCACCGCCGTCGCAAGGACCGCACCCTGTCGCTCGGGAGCGCCGTGATCGTGGCCTCCGCCGTGGCCGGGGTGTACCTGACCGCCTCCCCCGAGGGCGCGAGCGCCGTTCCGACCACCATCTACGTGGCGCCCGGCGGCGACGACAGCCAGGCGGGCACCCCGGCAGCTCCGTACCGCACGCTGGAGAAGGCCTTCGCCGTGGCCAGGCCCGGCACCACCATCGAGGTGCGCGGCGGTACGTACTACCCGACCCGGACCCTGCGCAGCTCCGTGAGCGGCACCGCGGGGGACCGCGTCCAGCTGCGGCCCTACCGGGGCGAGAAGGTCAGGATCGACGGCTCCCGGCTCCGCGAGGGCGCCTCCCTGCTCTCCCTGAGCGGCGATTACTGGACCGTCTCCGGCCTCGAACTGCGCAACGCCCCCGGCAGCGGCCTGGTCTGCACCTCCTGTTCGCGCGGAGTCTTCAGCAACCTCACCACGCGCGGCAACGGCGACACCGGGTTCACCCTCCGCGGCGACAACACCGACGGCAACCTCATCCGGAACCTGGACTCCTACGGCAACCACGACGACGCCACCGGCGGCAAGAGGGCCGACGGCATCGCGATCACCCATGGCTCCGGCTCCGGGAACGTGATCACCGGGTCGCGCTTCTTCGACAACAGCGACGACGGCCTCGACCTGTGGATGTGGGCGAGCCCCGTCGCCATCGACCACTCCTGGGCCTGGGGCAACGGCATCAACCGCTGGGGCATCCGCGACTTCGAGGGCGACGGCAGCGGATTCCAGCTCGGCGCCGACACCGACGCGGCACCCACCCCCGCCCATGTCGTCCGGGCGTCCGCCGCCTGGAAGAACTCCAAGAACGGCTTCGCGGCGGGCGGCAACACCGGCGCCCTGCGGCTGCTGCGCACCACCGCCTACGCCAACCAGGGCCGGGGCTACTCCTTCCCCGACTCCCGCGTGCTCCTCCAGCAGAACCTCGCCGTCGCCAACGAGCGCGGCAAGGCCGACACCGGGGAGTCGGCGGTCTCCCGGGGCAACAACTGGAACCCCGACGCCTCGATCACCCCGCCGTTCGTGACCACCGATCCGGGCACGGCGTACGGCGCCCGGCGGCAGGACGGCTCGCTGCCCGTCACCAGCTTCCTCGTGGTCGCCGGTGGTACGGAGGTCGGCTCGACCATGAACTGAGCGCCGCCGCCGGGCCGATGAAGGCCCGGCGGGCCGTGAAGCGGCTCAAAGGGGTTCAGGAGTGGCCCATGATGGCCCGGGGGCGGTAGGGGGCCTCCAGGCGGGCGATCTCCTCGTCGTCGAGGGTCAGGTCCACCGCCGCCACCGCGTCCTCCAGATGGGACAGCTTCGTGGCGCCGACGATCGGCGCCGTCACGGCGGGGCGGCCGAGCAGCCAGGCCAGGGCGACCTGGGCGGGGGAGACGCCGCGCTCCCCGGCGACCGCGCGCACCGCGTCGACGATGTCGAAGTCGGCGTCCGCGTACCACCGCTCGACCAGGGGGTCGTTGGCGGCCCGGGTCGTGGAGCCGGTGCGGTCCCGGTCGCGGGTCCCGGCCAGCAGGCCGCGCGCGAGCGGGCTCCACGGGATGACGCCGACGCCCTGGTCCAGGCAGAGCGGGTTCATCTCCCGCTCCTCCTCCCGGTACAGCAGGTTGTAGTGGTTCTGCATGGAGACGAACCGCGTCCAGCCGTGCGTGTCGGCCGTGTGCTGGGCCTTGGCGAACTGCCACGCGTACATCGAGGACGCGCCGATGTAACGGGCCTTCCCGGCGCGCACCACGTCGTGCAGCGCCTCCATCGTCTCCTCGATCGGCGTCTCATGGTCGTAGCGGTGGATCTGGTACAGGTCCACGTGGTCGGTGCCAAGACGCCGCAGCGAGGCGTCGATCCCGGCCAGGATGTGCTTGCGCGACAGCCCCCGGTCGTTGGGGCCCGGGCCCATCGGGTTGTAGACCTTGGTGGCCAGCACATAGTCGTCGCGCCGCGGGAAGCACTCGGCCAGCAGCTCGCCGGTGATCTCCTCGCTGCGGCCGACCGCGTACATGTCGGCGGTGTCGAAGAACGTCACCCCGCTCTCCACCGCCCGCCGCACGATCGGCCGGGACGCGTCGAGGTCCAGCTGCCACGCCCGGTACGAGGGGTCGCCGTAGCTCATCATGCCCAGACAGATCCGCGACACCTTGATCCCCGACATGCCCAGTCGCGCGTACTCCACGGCGGTCTCCTCTCCCGGCCCTCACAGCTTCGGCCCTGGCTTCGGCCGGTCACAGGAGACCACTGACGCACGCCCGATGTCAGCCCCTCGGGGCAGGCGGGTCAGAGGCGGCGGGTGGCGAGGGTGAGGCGGTCGCGGGCGTCGAACAGCGCGTCCTTGATCATCTGCTCATGGGTCGCGGTGAGCCGGGCCACCGGCACCGAGCAGCTGATGGCGTCCCGGGACGGCGTGCGGTACGGGATGGCGATGCCGAAGCAGCGCAGGCCCAGGGTGTTCTCCTCGCGGTCCACCGCGTACCCCTGCTCGCGGATGAGGTGCAGCTCCTCGATCAGCTGCTCGCGGTCGGTCAGCGTGTGCTCGGTGAGCGGGCTCAGCGTCTCCGGGAGCAGCTTGCGCACCTGCTCGTCGGTGTACGTGGCCAGCAGCGCCTTGCCCAGCGAGGTGGAGTGGGCCGGGAGGCGGCGGCCGACGCGGGTGAAGGGGCGCAGATAGTGCTGGGACTGGCGGGTGGCGAGGTAGACCACGTTGGTGCCGTCGAGCCGGGCGAGGTGGATGGTCTCGGTGGTGTCGTCCGAGAGCCGGTCCAGGGTGGGCCGGGCCGCGGCCACGACCTCGTCGCCGTCGATGTACGACGTGCCGACGAGCAGCGCCCGCACCCCGATGCCGTACCGGGTGCCGGTCGCGTCCGTCTCCACCCAGCCCAGCTCGACCAGGGTGCGCAGCAGCATGTAGAGGCTCGACTTGGGGTAGCCCACGGCCTCCTGCACGGATGCCAGACTGTGCATGCCCGGCCGTCCGGCGAAGAACTCCAGCAGTTCGACCGTGCGGACCGCCGACTTGACCTGGGCCCCACCCGTCTCGGCAGCTGTCATCGCCTTGACCCCTCTGTTCGACCAGCCATAGAGTCCCGATGGAATTCATCAACCGGGACAGCGTTCAGCATATCGAACAACAGTCGATGTGCGAGACGCAAGCAGCGGTAACACAGCAGGAGGAATCCGCGGTGTCAGCACCAGTGTGGAGCGTCGACCCCCGAACCGGAAAGCAGCGTGAGCAGGTAGCGGTCGAAGCCACGGCGGAGGAGGTCGACAAGGTGGTGCGGGCGGCCGACGCCGCACGCGGCTCCCTCGCCGACCGTACGGTGCGCGCCGCCTTCCTGCGCACCGCCGCCGACCTGCTCGACGAGGCCCGTGACACGATCGTCGAGGCCGCCGACGCCGAGACCGCGCTCGGCCCGGCCCGGCTCACCGGCGAGCTGGCCCGGACCAGCTACCAGCTCCGGTCCTTCGCGAAGATCGTGGACGAGGGCGCCTTCCTCGACGTCCACGTGGACCACGCCGACGCCACCCAGACCCCGCCGTGGCCCGATCTGCGCCGCTACAAGCTGCCGCTGGGCGTCGTCGCCGTCTACGCCGCCAGCAACTTCCCGCTGGCCTTCTCCGTGCCCGGCGGCGACACCGCCAGCGCGCTGGCCGCGGGCTGCCCGGTCGTCGTCAAGGCGCACCCCGACCACCCCGCGACCTCCGAGGTGGCCGCCTCCGCGCTGCGCCGCGCCGCCGAGCAGCACGGCCTGCCCGCCGACGTGATCTCCGTGGTGCACGGCTTCGACGCGGGTATCGAACTCATCAAGCACCCGCTGATCGCCGCCGCGGGCTTCACCGGCTCGATCCGCGGCGGCCGCGCCCTGTACGACGCCGCGGCCGCCCGCCCTGTACCGATCCCCTTCCACGGGGAACTGGGCAGCCTCAACCCGGTCGTGGTCACCGAGGCGGCCGCCGCCGAGCGCGGCGACCAGATCGGCGCCGGGCTCGGCGGTTCGATGACGATGGGCGTGGGCCAGTTCTGCACCAAGCCCGGCTTCGTGCTGGCGCCCGCGGGCGCGGCCGGTGACGCGCTGGTCAAGTCGCTCACCGAGGCCGTCAGCAACACCGACGCCGGGGTGCTCCTGGACCACCGCATGCGCGACAACTTCGTCGCCGGGGTCAAGGAGCGCGCCGGGCTGGCGGACGTCGAGGCCCCGGTGACCCCGGGCTCCGGCGGCGAGCACAGCGTCAGCCCCGGCTTCCTCACCGTCCCGGCCGCGCGCCTGGCCGAGCAGGGCCCGCACGACGTGCTGCTGGAGGAGTGCTTCGGCCCGGTGACCGTCGTCGCCCGGTACGAGAACGACGCCGAGATCACCGCCGTCCTCGGCCGCCTCCAGGGCAACCTGACCGCCACCGTCCAGATCTCCGCCGCCGAGGCCGAGGGCACCGAGGGCCGGGCCGGTGAGCTGATCGCCGAGCTGACCCCGCTCGCGGGCCGGGTCCTGGTCAACGGCTGGCCGACCGGCGTCGCCGTCGCCCCCGCCCAGCACCACGGCGGCCCGTACCCGGCGACGACCTCCACCTCCACCTCGGTCGGCGGCACCGCCATCGAGCGCTGGCTGCGGCCGGTCAGCTACCAGGACACCCCGCCCGCGCTGCTCCCGCCGGAGCTGCGCGACGACAACCCGCTCGGGCTGCCCCGCCGGGTCAACGGCATCCGGGAACAGCAGGGCTGACCCCCTCCGGTGACGGCACGGCCGTCGGGCGCGCGGACCTGTCGGCGCGCCCGGCGGCCGCCGCGCGTTCCGGGGCCGGAAGAGAGCCAGGGCGGGAAGGAATCCGCCGCTCCGGTGGTTGATTCCCGCATGCGCGTAGAAATCTGGTCCGACATCGCCTGCCCGTGGTGCTACATCGGCAAGGCCCACTTCGAACAGGGCCTCGCCGCCTTCGAGCACCGGGACGCGGTCGAAGTGGTGCACCGCTCGTTCGAGCTGGCCCCGGACAGCCCCCGCGGCGAGACCTCCCCGGTCCTCGACATGCTCGCTTCGAAGTACGGCGTCCCGCGCGAGCAGGCCGAGGCCATGGAGGCCCGCGTGGCCCGGGCCGCCGCCGACGCCGGGCTGGGCTGGCACCCCGGCCGCGACCACGGCAACACCTTCGACCTCCACCGGCTGCTGCACCTCGCCAAGGACCGCGGCCGCCAGGGCCGCCTGCTCGACCTGCTCCTCACGGCCCACTTCGCCGAGGAGCGCTCCGTCTTCGACCCCGCCACGCTGGTCGCCCTCGCCACCGACGCCGGGCTCGACGCCGAGGAGGCGCGCGCGGTGCTCGCCGACGAGAGCCGTTACGCCGACGCCGTACGGGCCGACGAGCGCGAGGCCGCGGAGCTGGGAGCGAACGCCGTGCCCTTCTTCGTCCTCGACCGCCGCTTCGGGGTCTCCGGCGGACAGCCGGCCGAGGTCTTCACCCGGGCGCTCACCCAGGCATGGGAATCGTCGCAGGTCAGCGAGGACGCATAAGCATCCCTCGGGGGCACCCTGCAGAGATGTGCGATGGACGCCGGGGCGGGCCCCGCCCATAGTGGATGGACATGGAGAGCCTGGCGGGCGCCGAGTTCGCGCCACAGACGACGTACCTCAACACCGCCTCCAGCGGTCTGATCCCCGCACGCTCCGTGGCCGCCATGAAGGCGGCCCTCGACGACGCGGCCGCCGGCGGCCGCGTCACCGACGCGGCCTTCGCATCGGTCGAGGAGACCCGCGCCGCCTACGCCCGGCTGGTCGGCGTACCGGCGCGGCGGGTCGCGACGGGCGCCTCGGTCGCCGTATACGCCGGACTCATCGCCACCTCGCTGCCCCCCGGCGCCGAAGTCCTCACCGCCGAGGGCGACTTCAGCTCCCTGGTCAACCCCTTCGCCGTACGCCGCGACCTCGTGCTGCGCAGCGCGCCGCTGGAGGAGCTGGCGGACGCGGTACGGCCGGACACCGCGCTGGTCGCGGTGAGCGCCGTCCAGTCGGCGGACGGCCGGATCGCCGACCTCGACGCCATCCGGGACGCCGCCCGCGCGCACGGGGCGCGCACCCTGGTCGACCTCAGCCAGGCCGCCGGATGGCTGCCGGTGAGCGCCGGGGCCGACGACTTCACCGTGGCCATCGGCTTCAAGTGGCTCATGGGCCCGCACGGCACCGCCTTCCTCACCGTGCCCGACGACCTGGGCGGCCTCACCCCGGTCTTCGCGGGCTGGGTCGCGGGGGAGGAACCATGGGACAGCTGCTACGGGCCGGTGGCCGACCTGGCCCATTCGGCGCGGCGCTACGACGAGGCTCCGGCCCTGTTCGCGTACGTCGCGGCCCACCATTCGCTCGCCCTGCTCCACGAACTGGGCACCGGAGCCGTGCACGCCCACAACAGCGCCCTCGCCGACCGCTTCCGGGCCGGGGCCACCGGCCTGGGGCACACCTGCCTGCCCGCGCCCGGCTCGGCGATCGTCTCCGTACCGGGGCTCGACGAGGCCGCGCCCCGGCTGGCCAAGGCGGACGTGCAGGTGTCGGCGCGCGCCGGAAACCTGCGCGCCGCCTTCCACCTCTACAACACCCCCGCCGACGTGGACCGCCTGCTGGAGCTGCTGCCCGGCGCCTGACCGGGGCGAGGGATACGCCTCCGAGGCGCCGTTTCCGAGGCGTTGTCAGTGGCGGGATCTAGCGTTTCGCCCATGACACGAACGGCACAGACGTACGCCTACCTCCGCCCCTCCGCCGTGCGCCGCACAGCGGAGGGCGGCAGCATCGGCCTGGAGACTTCCGGCGGCACCACCCCGGCCGGGCGGGAGGACCATCCGCGCTTCTTCCGCGGCTTCCTGACCCACCCCCAGGTGGCCGCCGCCGGGCTGCTGTGCGTCGCGGACGTCGCCGCCGCCCGCTACTACCAGCCGCTGCCCCCGTTCTCGCTCGACCCGGTCGTCACCGGGAACGGGGACCGGCTGCGCTTCGAGTCGTTCTCCGGCTGCTGCGGGGTGTACGCGCGGTTCGACCTGCTGGGCGACGGCCTCGACGGCGGCGAGATCGGGCACGGCACGACCAACGTCGATGTGAACAACCCGCTCCGGGATGCCCTGACCCGCGTGGGCGCGGCCGATCCGCTGCGGCTGGAGGTCGGGCGCGACGAACTGGCCGTGACCACCTTCGACGGGCACATGGTGGAGAAGAAGGTGCCGCTGCCCGACCGCTGGCTGCGCGGTTTCGCCGAGACGCAGGTGGTCGCCCCGGGGTTCGACCTGCGCGCCGAACTCCCCGCCGCCGAGGCCGTGCGCTTCCTCCGGTCGCTGCCGCGTGCCGGAGCCCGCGCGGGCGCCTCGCGCGGAGCGCTCTGGGTCGTCCCGGCGGGCCGTTCGCTTCGCGCCACCTCCCGGCCGGTCCCCGGAGCGGTCTGTCTGCCGGGGCCGGAGCGGCTCGCCGCGCTGACACGGGTGCTGCGGTTCGCGACGGGCCTGCGCATCCACGGCCCGGCCGTGAGGGCGGGCAGCGGGCCGGTGGCCAGCGCCTGGGAGGTGGCGCTGCCGGGGGCGCGCCTGACCCTCACCCTGTCCCCGGACGCGGCGCGGGGCTTCTCCGGGGAAGGCGGCGTGCTCGACGCCCTGGCGTCGGAGGAGTCCGCCGAGGACGCCGACCTGGTGTCGGTGCTGCTGGCCTGGGACCCCGCCGTAGACATCGCCGACCTGGCCGCACAGTCCGGGCTCACCCCGGGCCGCGTACGGGCGGCGCTCACCCGCCTGGGCACGGCCGGGCGCATCGGCTACGACACGGCGGAGGCCGCGTACTTCCACCGGGAGCTGCCCTACGACACGGGGCGCGCCGAGCGCGACAACCCCCGGCTGCGGGCCGCCCGCGCCCTCGTCGCGGCGGGCGCGGTGCGCCTCGACTGCGAGCCGGCCACCGTCACCGTCGACGACCACATCCACCGGGTCAGATCCGCCGAAGGGCGGCTGACCTGCACCTGCCGCTGGTGGGCCGAATACCGCGGCGGCCGCGGCCCGTGCAAGCACGCCCTCGCCGTCCGCATCGTCCGCCGCACGGCCGCGCACCGTACGGCGGCCACCGCCCAGGACACGACCGATACGACTGACACGCACGGCATGACTGACACGCACGGCACGACTGATACGACCGGCACGCACGGCACGACCGAGACCTCCACCGGAGCCACCCGATGAGCGACACCACCACGCACGACGCGTACGAGATCGCGTACGACATCCCCGACGGGGCCACCGAGGACGTGCGCGGGCTGCTGCACGCCGTGCGCGAGGGCCGTGCCGAGGACGTCCCCGGGCTGGCCGGCGCGCTCACCGGCGCCGAGCGGCGGAAGTGCCTGCCGGTGCTCAAGGCGTGGCGCAAGGAGACCCGGGACAATTTCACCTGGCGGAGCGAACGGCACCTGGCCGTGCTCCGGGCGCTGCTGCCCGCCGGGGCCAGCTGCTGCACGGGCGCGGCGGCCGCGGCCGGGTGGCTCGCGGGCAGCGTCCTGTGGCGGGAGGACCGCGATATCTCGCTGGTCCTCGAAGCGCTGGACGGCCGTGACCCCGAATGGCTGGCCGAGGTGGCGCGGCGGCTGGCCGACCGCCGCTCGGCGGAGGAGGACTATCCGGTGATCGCGGGGCTGGTCCTGGCCGCGGGCTGCGCGCCGCCCACGACGGACGGCTTCGTCCGCGGCTGGCTGCGGGGCATCCCGGCCCGGGGCAGGACGATCAGGGACAGGCTGCGGGAGGACCCGTTCCTGACGGCGGTCGTCCCCCGGCTCTTCGAGGTGCCGGACGTCGGTTCGGGCTTCCAGGACCACTGGCCGGGCGAGTCCGGCTGGGCCGCCGCGCTCGCCGGGCTCACCGAGGAAGGGCTGCTTGGCCGGGGGATGATGATCGACGGCTGTCTGGCGCGGCTGCTGCGCGGTGGCCGGCCCGGCGTCGTGAAGGGCTTCCTCGCCCTGCTGAACGACCTGGACCTTACCGAGGACGAGCGGGCGGCCCACACCCTCACCTGGGTGCGGATGCTGCCCGACGGCCACGCGCTGGTGGCGGCCCGCGCCCAGGAGGTGCTGGCGGAGCTGGACGAGGCGGGCCGGCTGGAGACCGAGCACCTGGCCGAGGCGTCGCGGGCGGCCCTGTTCCGGCCGGAGAAGAAGATCGTGCGGGCCCAGCTCACGATGCTGGACAAGGCGATGAAGCGGGACCGGGCGCGCACGGACGAGCTGCTGCCGGTGGCCGCCGAGGCCTTCGGCCACGAGGAGCACAGCCTTCAGGAGAAGGCCCTCGCGCTGGCCGTCCGCCATCGCAGGCACGCGGGCGACGAGGCTCTCGCCGAACTGGCAGCGAGCGCCGAGCTGCTCCCCTCCGACCTGCGCAAACGCGCGGCCGAGGCGTTCGGCGGCGCCTTGGCGGCCGAGGCGGCCGAGTCGCCCGCCGAGGAGGGTGACGTCCTGCCGCCCGCGTCGGACCCCGAGCGGCTGGACCCCGCACCGCTCGCCCCTGCCGAGCTCGCCGAGGAGGTCGTCGCGCTGCTGCGCGGCAAGGGCACCCCGGCGCAGGAGGAGCGGGCGCTGAACAGCCTCGTGGTCCACGCCCACGCCGACTTGGCGGGGCTCCGCGCGGCCCTGGAACCGGTCGTCGCAGCGCACCGGCAGCCTGCCTTCGCGCTGAGCGAAAACGTCTTCGCACAGGCGCTCGAGGCCGTCGTCATGTTCGTCATGGGCGAGGCCGCGGAGGAGAAGACGCGCACCCTCCGCATCCAGTCCGGCCTGGGAGCCCTCCGTTTCCGGTTCCAGGAGTACCAGTGCCCGCACACGGCGATCTGGTCCGTCTGCCTCAGCCGCGCGGCCGAGATCGGGGCGCGGCTGGAGCTCGGGGACCCCTTGCCGTTCCTGCTGGCCACGCCCACGTGGCCGACGGGGACCATCGACCCGTCGGAGCTGGTGGCCCGGCTCGCCGCGTACGAGCGGTCGGACATCGAGCCCGGCCCGGCGGACCTCGACCAGGCCCTGCTGCGGCTGGACCGGCAGGTGCCGCCCGAGGCGCGGGCGGCGGCGGACGGGCTCACCTCGCCCGCGGGGCGGCGGCTCGCCGCCTGGCTCGCCTCGGGCGGGCTGCCCGATCCCGTCATCTCCAGGGAAACGGAGCCGGTGAGGCTCCGGACTCCCCGCCCCGGTGTGCTGGTGCGCACCGAGGCCCTCCCCGGGCACGAGGACTACGCCGAGCCGTTCCGCTCGCTGCTCGGCGCGCACGACCCGATCGGCAGTCCGTGCGCGTGCGGGGATGGCGGGGAGTGCTCCCCGCGGGCCCTGGCCCTGCTGCCCCAGCACCGGGAGATCATCGCGGCGCGGATGCTGCCGTCCTTCGGTGCCATGGCCGAGTTCGACCACATCGGCAAGAGGACGCCCGTGCTGCCCGCGCTGGCCGAGTCGGGCGGTCCGGCCGGGCCCGCGACCCATCTGCTCCTGGCGTACGGGCTCGGGGCGCGGCGCTTCGACGAGCAGCTCTTCGCGGTGGACGCGATGCTCGTCCTGGCCGCGCGCGGCCAGCTCGACGGGGAGGGGCTCGGCCGGGACCTCGCCGAGCTGACGGACTTGCGCCGGCTCAAGCCGAAGCGGTTCACGGAGGCGCTGCGGGAGGCGGCGCGCACCGGTGCGTACGCCACGGTGTGGACGGTGCTCTCGGGCGCCCTCCCCGGGCTCCTGACGGGTGAGGCGGCGGCCGGTAACGCGGCCCTGCTCACGCTCGCGACCGAATGCGCGGAGCGGTCCGGCGCCCGTGGCGCGATACCGGAGATCGACGCGCTGGCGGCGCGCACGGGCTCGTCACAGCTGATCAAGCAGGCCCGGCGGCTCAAGGCGGCGCTGAGCGGCGACGCGTAGCGCCGGGTCCACCGCGGAAACGCAGGTGGCCAGGGGGAGGGCGTCGTACCGCCCTCCCCCTGGCCATCCACGGTCACGGAGACCAGTGGCTCACCGCACCGGGGTGAAGTCCCGGGCCCCGATGAATTCGGGCCGCCGCACCGGCGCCGCGAACGGCTCCACCGCCGTGTTCTCCACGCTGTTGAACACGATGAAGACGTTGCTGCGCGAGTAGGGCGTGATGTTGTCACCCGAGCCGTGCATGCAGTTGCAGTCGAACCAGGTCGCCGAACCGGCCTTGCCGGTGAACAGCTTGATGCCGTGCTTGTCGGCGAAGCCGGCCAGCGCCTCGTCGGACGGAGTGCCCGCGTCCTGCATCTGCAGCGACTTCTTGTAGTTGTCCTTCGGCGTCTCACCCGCACAACCGAGGAACGTACGGTGCGACCCCGGCATGATCATGAGGCTGCCGTTGGTGTCGTAGTTCTCGGTGAGCGCGATCGAGACCGACACGGTCCGCATGTTCGGCAGGCCGTCCTCGGCGTGCCAGGTCTCGAAGTCCGAGTGCCAGTAGAAGCCCGAGGCCCCGAAACCCGGCTTGACGTTGATCCGGCTCTGGTGGACGTAGACGTCCGAACCGAGGATCTGCCGTGCGCGGCCCACCACTCGCGGGTCGCGCACCAGGTTCGCGAAGACCTCGCTGATCCGGTGCACCTCGAACACCGACCGTACGTCCTTCGACTTCGGCTCGATGATCGAGCGCTCGTCGGCGCGCACGTCCGGGTCGACGATCAGCCGGTCCAGCTCGGCGCGGTAGACCGCGACCTCGTCCGGAGTGATGAGCTGATCGATCGCCAGAAAGCCATCGCGATCGAAATCGCTCAGCTCGGACGGCTGCATCGGACCCTCGGCCCCGGGCTCGGACCACACGACGGGGTCCACGCGGGGCGTGGCCACCTCGATGGATCCGCGGGTCGGGTACAGGTCAGTGACCGTGGTCATCGGATCATGCCTCCTCGGTCTCGGTGATCAGGGGGTAAACCCCGTTCTCATCATGGTCCTCCCGTCCGGTGATCGGCGGGTTGAAAACGCAAACGCACCGGAAGTCCTTTTTGATGCGCATGGTGTGCTTCTCGTGTCCGTCCAGCAGATACATGGTGCCGGGCGTGATGGTGTGCTTCTCACCGTTCTCGTCGTTGGTGAGCTCGGCCTCCCCCTCGACGCAGAGGACCGCTTCGATGTGGTTGGCGTACCACATGGACGTCTCGGTGCCCGCGTAGAGCGTGGTCTCGTGCAGGGAGAAGCCGACCTTCTCCCGCGCGAGCACGATGCGCTTGCTCTCCCAGGTACCCGATTTGGCCTTTACATGCCTCTCGGTGCCCTCGATGTCCTTGAAGGATCGGACGATCACGGTGAGTCGCTGCCTTTCTGTTATTGCTTTACGGAGGGTGTTCAGGCGGTTTCGCGAACCGCCCGGGCGAGGATCCGCAGACCCTCGTCCAGCTCTTCGGGCGTCATCGTCAGCGCGGGCAGCAGCTTGACGACCTCGCTCTCCGGACCGGAGGTCTCGACCAGCAGGCCCAGCTCGAAGGCGCGCTTGCAGACGGCCGAGGCGCGCGGCTTGTCCTCGAACTCCATGCCCCACACCAGGCCGCGGCCGCGGAAGGAGACGCCGGAGTTCTCCTCGCAGATGGCGCGCAGGCCCTGCTCGACCTGCTCGCCGCGGGCCAGCGTCTGCTTCTCCATCTGGCCGTCGGCCCAGTAGGTGTCCAGGGTCGCGGCGGCGGTCACGAACGCGGGGTTGTTGCCGCGGAACGTGCCGTTGTGCTCGCCGGGCTCCCAGATGTCCAGCTCCGGCTTGAAGAGGGTGAGCGCCAGCGGCAGGCCGTAACCGCTGATCGACTTGGAGACCGTGACGATGTCCGGGGTGATGCCCGCCTCCTCGAAGGAGAAGAAGGCACCGGTGCGGCCGCAGCCCATCTGGATGTCGTCGACGATCAGCAGCATGTCCTGGCGCTCGCACAGCTCGGCCAGGGCGCGCAGCCACTCGGCGCGCGCGACGTTGATGCCGCCCTCGCCCTGCACGGTCTCGACGATCACGGCGGCGGGCTTGTTGAGGCCGGAGCCCTGGTCCTCGAGCAGTCGCTCGAACCACAGGAAGTCCTCGACCGCGCCGTCGAAGTAGTTGTCGAACGGCATCGGGGTGCCGTGGACCAGCGGGATGCCCGCGCCGGCCCGCTTGAAGGCGTTGCCGGTGACGGCGAGCGAGCCCAGCGACATGCCGTGGAAGGCGTTGGTGAACGAGACGATCGACTCGCGCCCCTTGACCTTACGGGCCAGCTTCAGCGCGGCCTCGACCGCGTTGGTGCCCGTCGGGCCCGGGAACATGACCTTGTACGGCAGGTCACGCGGGCGCAGGATGTTGTTCTGGAACGACTCCAGGAACGCGCGCTTGGCCGTGGTCGACATGTCCAGACCGTGCGTGACGCCGTCACGCTCGATGTAGTCGATCAGCGCCCGTTTCAGGACCGGGTTGTTGTGGCCGTAGTTGAGCGACCCGGCTCCGGCGAAGAAGTCGAGGTAGGTGTGGCCGTCCTCGTCGTACATGTGGCTGCCCTGCGCGCGGTCGAAGACAGCAGGCCAACCGCGGCAGTAGCTGCGCACCTCCGACTCCAGGGCCTCGAAGACGCTCAGGGCGGGCGGGGTGATGGTCACAGCATTCTCCTGGGAGATGAGTGCGAGGGGTGAGGGGGTGAAGGGCGTGCGCCCTCGGGGATACAGGGGGTCGGGGGCAGGAATCGGGGATGACCTCAGGGGATCCGGGGCTCAGCCACGGTCCGCGAGCGGGCCGATGCGGTAGAGCACCTCGGGCTCGTGTCCTCCGTCGGGGAACAGGCCGCCGTCGAAGAGCACCTCGCGCTCGACGGGCGCCCCGTGCCGCTCCGCGAAGGACGTGAACAGCCGGTTCGACGCTGTGTTGTCCGGGGTGATCGTGGTCTCGATGCCCCGGATGCCCGTCGCGGCGACGCGGGCGGTCAGCCCGTCCAGCAGCGTGGCGGCCAGTCCGCGGCCGCGCCATGCCTGGTCGACGGCGACCTGCCAGACCACCAGGGTCTCGGGCAGCTCGGGGCGGACGTAGCCGGTGATGAAGCCCACCGGTCCGCCTTCGGCGTCGCGCGCCACCACGGAGGTCGCCGCGAAGTCGCGGCACCACAGGAGGTAGCTGTAGGAGGAGTTGAGGTCCAGAGTCTTGGAGTCGCGGGCGATTCGCCAGATCGCGGCTCCATCCTCGACGCGTGGTGTGTCGAGGGTCAGCCCCTCTGGCAAATCAAATTCGCTACGGGCGCCTACTCGGTCTGCTTGTGCGGCGGTCATACAAATTCAATTTACCCAGCGCGATCTAAAAATGCATCGAGGAGAGGGGTTACGTAGAGGGGGGTCGATGTGGTAACACGCGAGGGCGCGCATGCGCGCGGCGGATCGCTGAAAAGCGGTGATTTGAGGGGGAGTTAGTGGGGTGAAACGGACCGGGTGTGGAGTGTGTCACATATGAGTAACGGGGTCGTGATGCCGCCGAATTACCGTGTCCTGGGCCACTAAAAAAAGTGCGTTTAGAGATCGGAAGCCGGGGAAGACGAGATGGGAAGAGGTGCTTGAAAAACGCCCCGAATTTATCTTATGGCCTTCCCGAATTCATTCCGGCGGGGCTTCGGGAACTTACCGCCGAAAGTCGCCGCGGACGGCGAATGCCCCGGACGGGCCATGGCCGGTGGCGGAGTAACCGTCCCGCCCGGCGTCCCGGCTGCCCTCCGCGTGGTTGTACTGCCCCGCGAAGACGTAGCGGCCCGCCGGTACCGTAGCCCCCTTCCGGAGCGTCCAGCGGTAGACCAGCACCCCGTCCTCGGAGCGCACCGAGGTGGCCAGGTCGCCCGTATGCACGGTGCTGAAGGAGCCGGTGGTGCGCACCCCGCCGTTCTCCGCGACCCGCAGCTCCACCGTCAGCGACGTCAGCGGCTTGCTCGTCGTGAGGGTGATGTCACTCTGCGCCCAGTACGGGTTGGAATGGGGGTTGATCGCCCCCCGGGAGCGCACCGCCGGATCGGCGAGATGGTTTGGACCGACCGCCGTGGGAAAGGCGCTCGGCGTGTGCCGACCAGCCTCGTCCTCCGCGCCGCCGCCCGGCCGCTTCGTCGTGTCGCCGCCCCGGTCCGCGGGTGGCCCGGCCGGTTCGCTCGACGTCCGTACCGTCTGCGGCCCGTCGGCGGTGTCGGTGGTCACCACCGCGATCCCGGCGGCGGCCACCGCCGCGGCCAGGCCCGCCACCGGGCCCACCACCCGGGCCCACTGCCGACCGGGGGCGCGCCGGACACCTCGCCGCTTCTCCGCCGCCATGCCCGCGGTGACCCGGGCCAGCATCCGGGCCCGGTCCGGCTCGTGCGCCTCGGCGGCCTCGCGCAGTTCGGCGGCGACATCGCGCCGGTCGTCGCGATGGTCGATCATCAACCGTTCCCTCCTGGGTGCCCGGCGTGACCCACGCGGCCGGGGCGGAGCCCCCGTACCGTCTCCTGTGCCGACGGCGCCGGCGGCTGGGCCTGCGCCCGCGTCCCCGCCGCGGGGCGCTCGGGGCCGTCGTCCGGAGGGCCGAGCAGCCGCTCCAGCTCGGCGATGCCACGGGAGGTCTGGCTCTTGACCGTGCCCACCGAGATGCCGAGGGTGCGGGCGGTGTCCCGCTCCGACAGGTCGAAGGCGTGCCGCAGCACCACGCACGCCCGCTTCCGGAACGGCAGTCTCACCAGCGCGGCCTGCACGTCCACCATCGCGGACACATCCGGATCGTCCACCCGGTCCGAGCGCTCCGAGGAGAACAGCGCCACCCGCCGCCGCTCGCGCACCATGCTGCGGATCCGGGACCGGGCCAGGTTGGCCACCACGCCCCGGGCGTACGCGGCCGGATGCTCGGCGACCCGCACCCGGTCCCACCGGTGCCAGACCGCGACCAGCGCGTCGGCCGCCAGGTCGTCCGCCCCGTCGGAACTGCCCAGCAGCAGATGGGCGAGGCGGGCCAGCTCGGCATGGTGGCGCTCGAAGAACTCCCGGAACTCCGCCTGGGCGTCGGCCGTCCGCACCCCGGCCGCCCGTAAGTCCGCCGTCCCCGAGTCCGCTGTCCGTAAGTCCGCTGACGGTAAGTCGGCGGCCGCGTCTGCCGGGCCATCGGTAGGAGCGCTCACGCGGGCCTCCTCACTGTCCCTCGTCCGGTGGGTTGCGTGAGCGTAGCAGCGCTCCCCGTGTTGTACGAGTGGAGCTCTCTCGCTTCCCGGGAATTGGCCGGTCAGCACCCCGGCGCCGTCTCGTACAGTGCGTGACATGAGGGAGAGCGCGGTGCTGCACATCAAGGGGCGGATCCTGGTCGGCCCGGAGGACGGGGACGCCGGGGACGCCGGGGGCGGCCGGGACGAACTGTGGGTGGTCGACGGAAAGATCACCTTCGACCGGCCGGCCGGGGCCCGGGACGTATCGAGGCTGGACGGCTGGGTCCTGCCCGGACTCGTCGACGCCCACTGCCACGTCGGCCTGGACGCCCACGGCGCGGTGGACGACGCGACGAGCGAGAAGCAGGCCCTCACCGAACGCGACGCCGGGGCGCTGCTGCTGCGCGACGCCGGATCGCCGTCCGACACCCGCTGGGTCGACGACCGCGAGGACCTGCCCCGCATCATCCGGGCGGGCCGCCACATCGCCCGCACCAAGCGCTACATCCGCAACTACGCGCACGAGATCGAACCGGAGGACCTGGTCGCCTACGTGGCGGCCGAGGCGCGCCGCGGCGACGGCTGGGTCAAGCTCGTCGGCGACTGGATCGACCGGGACAGCGGCGACCTCGCCGCCTGCTGGCCGCGCGGAGCGGTCGAGGCGGCCATCGCCGAGGCCCACCGGCTCGGGGCGCGGGTCACGGCGCACTGCTTCGCCGAAGAGACCCTGGCCCCGCTGGTCGAGGCCGGGATCGACTGCGTCGAGCACGCGACCGGGCTGACCGAGGACACCATTCCGCTGTTCGCCGAGCGGGGCGTCGCCATCGTCCCGACCCTCGTCAACATCGCCACCTTCCCGACGCTCGCGGACAGCGGCGAGGCCAAGTTCCCGCGCTGGGCCGACCACATGCGGCGGCTGCACGCGCGGCGCTACGACACGGTGCGCGCCGCCTGGGACGCGGGTATCCCCGTCTACACCGGCACCGACGCGGGCGGTTCGCTCGCGCACGGGCTGGTCGGCCAGGAGGTCGCCGAGCTGGTCAAGGCGGGCATCCCGGTGCGGGACGCGCTGTCGGCGGCCACCTGGGGCGCCCGGGCCTGGCTGGGACGGCCGGGGATCACCGAGGGCGCCCCCGCCGACCTCGTGGTGTACGACGCCGATCCGCGGGCCGACGTACGGGTGCTGACGGCGCCGCGCCGGGTGGTGCTGCGGGGCCGGGTGTTCTGAGTGTTCTGAGCGGGACCCAGGGGGCCTGGGCGTACGAGGCGGTCGAACGCTTCGGCGAACAACACCCTTTGGGATGAACGGACTTCATGTGTCTGCCTGTTTACCCTCAGTGCGCAAATATGGCGTCGTCGAGGCCGTCGGCGCCCGTGGAGTCCCCCGCGGCAGGCGCCGGCGGCTCCATGTCTCCTGTGGGGGTCAACTCACGTGTCCTTTTCACGCAATACCTTCTTCGGCATGCCCGCCCGCCGTCTGGTGGCGGTCTCCGGCGTCTGCGCCGTCTCCGTCCTGGGCGTCCTGCCCGCGGCCACGGCGCAGGCCCGGACCGGCCACACCGCCGGCAAGGCGAGCGCGGCCGTGCTCCGTACCGACCTGAGCGTCTCGCTCCTCAACAAGACCGTCACCGCACCGCTGGTGACCTCGCTGAACGAAGTCCAGGCGCCCCGGACCGCCAGCAAGACCGCGCTCAGCGCGACCGTGGCGGGCGTCAACGGCGACCGCCCCTTCAGCGTGCTGCGCGCCGACGTGGCCACGGCCCGCGCCGCCACGGACGCGTCCCGGTCCGAGGGCTACTCCAACCTCGTCAACGCCAAGGTGAACGTGCCCGGGCTGCTCTCGGTGCCGCTCATCACGGTCGAGCAGGTCACCTCGAAGGCCGTGTGCGCGGCCGGGAAGAAGCCGACCGCCGACTCCAACGTGCTGGGCACGGTCAGCGTGCTCGGCAAGAAGGTCACCCTGACCGCGGGCGGCTCCACCAAGGTGGACGTGCCCTCGCTCGGCCAGGTGAGCCTGGATCTGTCGCGCACCGCGACCACCTCGCGCACCGCGGCGGCCACCGCGCTCGCGCTGAAGGTCTCGGTGAACCCGCTCAAGCTCAACGTCTCCGAGGTCGAGGGCCAGGTCACCCTGGCCCACGCGACCTGTGAGGCGCCCGGCGCCCCGGCCAAGCAGGAGAAGCCGCAGGTCGGCAACCAGACCAAGCCGGAGCCCAAGCCGGAGCACCTCGCCGAGACCGGCGGCAGTTCGGCCACCCCGTACCTGGTGGCAGGCGGCGCCGTGCTGCTCGCCGCCGGTGGCGGCGCGGTGATCCTGGCCCGCCGCCGGCGGGCCGCCGGAACGCGCGGTGATGCGTAGGCACCACCCCACCCAGCAGCCGGTGCCGGAGGTCGACCCACCCCGACCCCCGGCACCGGCCAGGGCCTGCCCGGCGCGGCTCACCCCGCCCGGGCAGGCCCCCAAGGGGCCTTCCGGGACCCGTGGCGAGGCTCAGCCGTCCCGCAGGGCCTTGGCCAGGGCGATGACCAGGCGGTCGGTCGTATCGCGGTCGCGGACCGCCAGCCGCAGCCAGTCCGGGCCCAGCCCCGGGAAGGTGTCCCCGCGGCGCACCGCGAAGCCGAGGTCGCGCAGGCGGGCCCGTATCGCCGCCGCGTCCGGCAGCCGGACCAGCAGGAACGGACCGGCCGCCGGGCCGCACACCCGCAGCCCGGCCTCGCCGAACTCGCCCAGCCGGCCGGCCAGATAGGCGCGGTCGGCGGCGGTCCGCTCGGCGGCCCGCGCCGCCTCGGCCAGCGCGGCGGGCGCACAGCACGCCTCCGCCGCCGCCAGGGCGGGGGCGGACACCGGCCACAGCGGCTGCACCCGCTCCAACTCGGCGACGATCCCGGGGTCCGCGAGGACGTATCCGATGCGCAGCCCCGCGAGACCCCACGTCTTGGTGAGGCTGCGCAGCACGACCAGCCCCGGCACATCCGTGCGGGAGGCGAGCGACGCGGGCTCGCCCGGCACGGCGTCCATGAACGCCTCGTCCACCACCAGCGTCCGCCCGGGCCGGGCCAGTTCGGCGAGGGCGGCGGCCGGGTGCAGCACGGAGGTGGGGTTGGTGGGGTTGCCGACGACCACCAGATCGGCGTCGTCCGGCACCGCCGCCGCATCCAGCCGGAAGCCGTCCCGCTCGTCGAGCAGCACCCGCTCCACCGGATGCCCGGCGTCCCGCAGCGCGGCCTCCGGCTCGGTGAACTGCGGATGCACCACCACCGGGCGCCGCGCCGGAAGGGCGCGGGCGATCAGCACGAACGCCTCCGCGGCCCCCGCCGTCAGCAGCACCCGCCCCTCCGGCACCCCATGGCACGCGGCCACCGCGGCGCGCGCCGCCCGCCCGTCCGGGTAGGCGGCCAGCCCGTCGAGGGACGCGGCGATACGGTCCTTGAGCCAACGCGGCGGCGTACCGGCCCGGACGTTGACCGCGAGGTCCGTCAGCCCGGCCTCGGCGCCCCGCACCTCCGCGTCCCCGTGATGCCGCAGATCGAACCCGGGGACCGCACCACCGGCGGTTATGTCAGCGGACATCGGCGTGGAGGTCCGGGTGGGCGTGGGCATGGGCCGCCTCGTCGTCGAGCCGCGCCCGCTCGGTCACCCCGGCCACCTCCTCGTAGCGCTCCATGACCAGCTCCGCCAACTCCACGGTCGGGCCCATGACATCGGCGGACACCACCTCGGCCTCCGGATGCGCGAGCGCCCAGCCCTCCGCCTGCTGCCGCACCCGCTCCAGCGCGTCCCCGCCGAACAGGAAATAGGGCAGCACGACGATCCGCTGCGCCCCGAGCCGCACACAGCGGTCCAGACCCGAGGGCACGTCCGGCGCGGCGAGCGAGGCGAAGGCCGTCTCGACGCCCGCGAAACCACGGCCCTCCCACAGCAGCCGGGCGGCCCGGTGCACCTCGGCGTTGCCCTCCGGCAGCGGCGACCCGTCGCCCACCAGCAGCACCGTCGTCTGCGCCCGGTCCGAGGGGGAGCGCCGCCCGCCGCCCAGCGCCTCGTCCAGCCGCTGCTCCAGCACCCGCAGCAGCCGGGGGTCCGGGCCCAGCGGGCGGCCGAAGACGAACGAGGCGTCCGCGTGCCGCTCCGCCTCCTGGGCCAGCGCGGCGGCGACGCCCTCTCTGGGATGCTCCACCGGGCTCAGGCTGAGCGGCACGACGGCGAAGCGCGTCACCCCCTCTCCGACGAGCCGGGCCACCGCGTCGGCCAGCGGGGGAGCGTCCGGCCTGGTGAGGCCGCCCGCCACGGGCAGGTCGGGGTGGCGCGCGCCCAACTCCCGTACGAAGTCCTGGAAGGCGCCGGCGCGCCTTGCGTCTCGGGTGCCGATGCCTGCGATGAGCAGCGCGGGCGGGGTCGTCACGAGGTCTCCTTGGTGCAGGTGAAGCGGGTCTCACGGGAGCGAGTGGCATCTCTCGCCCCGCGACGTTACTGAGCGCCGTCGGGACACGCCACAGCAGGTCTTCGGCCGTTTCGCGGGCCACGGCGGGCGATCGCACAGGTGGCCCTCGACGGCCTGCCGGCGCCCGGCTCCGACGTCCGCTTGGCGACGAGCAGTTCGCCTCCCGGACCGGCGGCCAGCAGCGCGGCCGCCTCGGCCACACTGGGTGTCCCCATAGCGGTGAGCGCCGCCGTGGACGGATTCGTTACCTCGACGGCGGCCAGCATCCGCGCTCCGTACCCACGCAGCGGCACCCCGAACCGCTCGGCGGCGGCCAGCAGCCCCGGCTCACCGGTCTTGGCCTCGACGGTCGCCAACTCCGCGACGCGGCCGGGCGCGAGGCCCGCCCCGGCGAGGGCCGCCGCCACCAGACCGGTCACCTCGTCCACGGACACCCCTCGCCCCGCACCGACGCCGACGACCAGATCCGGCTTCCGTGGCTGGTCCACCCTCAGCTCACCGCCTCCGTCACCCGGCGGCGGGCACACATCCGGCCACGAACCGGGCCGCCACTCCGGGCGCCGCCGCCCAGTGCACATGCAGATACGAGGCATGCACGGCGCCGGGGGCGAACCCTTCGGCGCGGCGCCGCGGATGGACGAGGCCCCAGGCGGGCGTCTGCCCCGCGCCCGGCTCGACAGTGGTGCGGTGGAACTCATGACCGCGCACCCGGGTCCCCGCGGCGGCGAGGGAGGTGTCGGAAATGGCCACGGCCTCACGGTAGCCCAGCGTCAGCCGATCCGACATATGTGCCTCGGCGTCCACCACTGCGCACATCGGGCGGCCGTCCAGCGAGCGCGCCAGATACAGCAGCCCGGCGCACTCGGCGGCGATGGGCGCGCCGGTCGCCGCCAGCCTGGCGACCTCGGCGCGCAGCGGCTCGTTCGCGGACAACTCCGGTGCGTACACCTCCGGGAAGCCGCCACCGATCACCAGCCCGCCGGCTCCCTCGGGGAGGCGCTCGTCCCGCAGCGGGTCGAACGGCACGACCCGGGCGCCCGCCGCGGTGAGCAGCTCGGTGTGCTCCGCGTAGGAGAAGGTGAACGCGGCCCCGCCCGCCACGGCGACCACCGGCCGCCGCTCCTCCGGCAGCGGACGCTCCGCGGCGGCCTGCGCCGCCGGGCCCAGCTCCGCCACCGGATCCCATACCGGCCCGGACAGGGGAGGCGCGCTGCGAGCCAGCGCCATCAGCCCGTCGAGATCGCAGCCCTCCCGCACCCACGCGGCGAGCGCCGCGACCGAATCCGACGCCTCCGCGCGCCGCTCGGCCACCGGCACCAGACCGAGGTGACGGCTCGGCGTGCCGATCTCGCGCATCCGGCGCAGCGCGCCGAACACCGGCACTCCGGCGCCTTCCAGCGCCTCCCTCAGCATCGCCTCGTGCCGGTCCGAGGCGACCTTGTTGAGGATCACCCCGGCGACCCGCACCTCCGGGTCCCAGGAGGCGAAGCCGTGCACCAGCGCCGCCACCGAACGCGACTGCGAGGACGCGTCCACCACCAGCACCACCGGCGCCCGCAGCAGCTTGGACACCTGCGCCGTCGACGCCAGCTCGCCCTGCCCGGCGGCCCCGTCGAACAGCCCCATCACGCCCTCGACCAGGGCCAGATCGCAGCCCGCCGCGCCGTGCAGGAACAGCGGGGCGATCCGGTCCGGACCGCACAGATAGGCGTCCAGATTCCGGCCCGGCCGCCCGGCCCCGCCACCAGGTGCCCCGCCGCCGGAAACCCCGCCACCAGGCACGCGGCCGCCACTCGCCAGGCCGCCGCCGGAGGGCGAGACGGCCAGCGCGTGATAGCCAGGATCGATGTAGTCCGGGCCCACCTTGTGCGGGGACACATCCAGGCCGCGCTCCGCGAAGGCCGCCATCAGCCCCGCGGTGACGGTCGTCTTGCCGCTGCCGGAGGCGGGCGCGGCGACGACCAGCCGGGGAACTCTCACCACTCGATGCCCCGCTGGCCCTTCTGACCGGCGTCCATCGGGTGCTTGACCTTGGACATGTCGGTGACCAGATCGGCGAAGTCCACCAGCGGCGCCGGTGCGTTGCGCCCCGTGATGACGACGTGCTGCGTGCCCGGCCGGTCGCGCAGGACCGCCACCACTTCCTCAGGATCCACCCAGCCCCAGTGCATGGGATACGCGAACTCGTCCAGCACGTACAGCCGGTATGTCTCCGCCGCGAGATCGCGCTTGACCTGCTCCCAGCCCTCGCGTGCGGCCTCCTCGCTGGAAGCCATGTCGCGCTGGACCCACGACCAGCCCTCGCCCATCTTGTGCCATGCGACGGTCCCCCCTTCGCCCGAATCGCCCAGGACGCGCAGCGCGCGCTCCTCGCCGACCCGCCATTTCGCACTCTTCACAAATTGGAATACACCGATCGGCCAGCTTTGGTTCCACGCCCGCAGCGCCAGGCCGAACGCGGCCGTCGACTTGCCCTTCCCCACGCCCGTGTGCACGAGCACCAGCGGCCGGTTGCGGCGCTGGCGGGTGGTCAGCCCGTCGTCGGGGACGACGGTCGGTTGTCCTTGCGGCATCAGGCTGCCCTCCGTGTGTTCTGTACCGTCCGTACATCGCGGACCAGCGCGGTCACGCTGTCCGCGCGCAGTTCGTCCAGGGTGACCGGCGTGCCCCGCAGATCGCGGGCGAGCGCCCCCGCCAGGCCCAGCCGCACCGGCCCCGACTCGCAGTCGACGACCACCGAGGCGACCCCGTCGCCCGCCAGCAGCCGCGCCGCGCGGCTCGCCCGGGCCACCGGCGTGGACCCGCCGGAACCGGCCGCCTTCTTGGACTCGGTGGCCCGCCCGTCGGTCACCACGACCAGCAGCGGACGGCGCGAGGGGTCCCGCAGCCGCTCCACCCGCAGCACCTCGCGGGCCTTCAGCAGCCCCGCCGCGAGCGGGGTGCGACCGCCGGTCGGCAGCTGTTCCAGCCGGGCGGCGGCCGCGTCCACCGACGAGGTGGGCGGCAGCGCCAGCTCCGCGTCCGTCCCCCGGAAGGTGATCAGACCGACCTTGTCCCGCCGCTGGTAGGCGTCCAGCAGCAGCGACAGCACCGCGCCCTTGATCGCGCCCATGCGCTTGCGGGCGGCCATCGAGCCCGACGCGTCCACGACGAACAGCACGAGGTTGCCCTCCCGGCCCTCGCGCACCGCCTCCCGCAGATCGTCCCGGCGCACCAGCAGCCCCGGGCCGCGCCGCCCGCGGACGTGCTGATGCGGGGCGGCGGCCCGTACCGTCGCCGCCAGGTGAAGCGAGGTCAGCGTCCCCTTCGGGCGGCGCGCACCGGCGGTGCGGCCGTGCGCGGTGCGGGCCCGCGACCGCCGCCCGGCCGCGCCTTCGCCGAGCCCGGGCACGTCCAGCCGCCGGGTCCGGAACGGCTCCCCGGCGCCCACGGCCGCCCGCTCGGCGCCGCCGCCACCGGCCCCGCCGTCCTCCGCCCGGGGCTCCGGCTCCTCGGGCGCGGCGTCGGCGGACGCCTCGGGTTCGGCCGACCGCTGCTCGGGCCCGGACGGCCCGGGCGCGCCGGGCGGCGGCGCCTGCTGCCGCCCGCCGTCCTGCGGATGGCCGCCGCCGGGACCGTCGGGGCCCTCCCCGGAGCCCCCGGAGGGCCCGCCCGGCCCGTCGGGGTCGTCGGGGCCGTTATCGGGATCGTCGTCCGGACCGGAGTGGTCCGGTTCGGGGTCCGGCTCGTCGTCCTCGAACTGCCGCAGCACCTCGTCCAGCTTGTCCTCGTCCAGCCCCGGCGCGTCGAACGGCGCCCGCCGCCGCCGGTGGGGAAGCGACAGCAGCGCCGCCTGCCGTACGTCCTCGGTCCTCACGTCCGTCCGGCCCGCCCAGGCGGCCAGCGCCGTCGCCGTACGCGCCGTCACGATGTCCGCGCGCATCCCGTCCACCTCGAACGCCGCGCACACCGCCGCGATCTGCCGCAGCGCGCGGTCGCCCAGCAGGACGGAGGGCAGCAGGGCGCGGGCCGCCGCTATGCGCTCCCGCAGTTCGCCCTCCTGGCGCGCCCAGCGCCCGGCGAACCCGGCCGGGTCCTCGTCGTACGCCAGCCTCCGGCGCACCACCTCGACCCGCTCCTCGGTGTCCCGCGAGGCGGTGACCTCGACGGTGAGCCCGAAGCGGTCCAGCAGCTGCGGCCGCAGCTCGCCCTCTTCCGGGTTCATGGTGCCCACCAGCAGGAAGCGCGCGGCGTGCCGTACGGAGACGCCCTCGCGCTCCACATAGGAGGCGCCCATGGCCGCCGCGTCGAGCAGCAGGTCGATCAGGTGGTCGTGCAGCAGGTTGACCTCGTCGACGTACAGCACGCCGCGGTGCGCGTCCGCGAGCAGCCCCGGCTCGAACGCCTTGACCCCGTCCGACAGCGCCCGTTCGATGTCGAGCGACCCCACGAGGCGGTCCTCGGAGGCGCCGACCGGCAGCTCCACCATCCGCGCGGGGCGCGCGTCCCCCGGGCTCGTCTCGTGCGGCCCGTCCGGGCAGCCCGGGTCGGGCGCGGCCGGATCGCACGAGAAGCGGCACCCGGGGACGACCTCGACCGGCGGCAGCAGCGTGGACAGGGCGCGCACGGCCGTCGACTTGGCCGTGCCCTTCTCGCCGCGCACCAGCACACCGCCCACGGCGGGCGAGACGGCGTTGAGGAGCAGGGCGAGCCGCATGTCGTCCATTCCGACGACCGCGGTGAACGGGTAGGCAGCGGTGGTCATGCTCGGGTACCTCCTACGGTGCGTGCGCGGTCGGTGCGTGCGGGCTCGCGTCTCGTGCTCAAGCCGTTCCTCCCGGCGCCCCGGGCGGCACGAAGGGCAGCCCGTCCGGTACGCCGTCCTCGATGAGCCTCAGCAGCGCGTCCGTGTCCGCGTGCTCCTCGATCAGATCTCCCAGCCGGTCCAGCTGCTCCTCGCGCAGCTCCCCGAAGCGGGTGTCGGGGGCGGGCACGAACGCCCGGCCCGCCGCCTCCGCGACGCGCCGCAGGAAGGCACGGCGGAAGCCGTCGCTCTCCAGCGAGCCGTGCCAGTGCGTGCCCCACACCGCGCCCACCCGGCAGCCGTCCAGGAAGGGTTCGTCGCCCCCGGCGAGCAGTTCGGCCACCCCGTGGTGGATCTCGTAGCCCTCCACCCGCTCGCCCAGCGCCTCGCCCACCGGCCGGGCCAGGGTCTTGTCCGTGGCGAAGCGGACCCGTACGGGCAGCAGCCCGAGCCCCGCGACCGTTCCGGCCTTCGACTCGACCTCGTCCTCGATCGCGTGGCCGAGGGCCTGGAAGCCGCCGCAGATGCCGAGCACCGGCCGACCCTCGGCGGCCCGCCGCACGATCGCGTCGGCGAGACCGCGTGTCCGCAGCCACTCCAGCGCCTTCACCGTGCCCCGGGTGCCGGGCAGCACCACCAGATCGGCGTCGACCAGCTCCTCCGGGCGGTCCACGAAGCGCACGACGACGCCCGGCTCGGCGGCCAGCGCGTCCACGTCGGTGAAGTTGGACATCAGCGGTACGGCGGCCACCGCGACCCGCAGCACGTCCGCGCCGTGCGGCGGCGCGACGACGCTCTCGCGCACCGCGCCGCGCAGCGAGACCCGTAGCCCGTCCTCCTCGTCGATGCCGAGGCCGTGCGCGTACGGCAGCACCCCGACGGTCGGCCGGCCGGTGAGGTCGCGCAGCATGTCCAGACCGGGCTCCAGCAAGGTCACGTCGCCGCGGAACTTGTTCACCACATAGGCGGCGACATGGCGCTGGTCCTCCCGGGACAGCAGCGCGGTCGTGCCGAAGAACGACGCGAAGACGCCGCCGCGGTCGATGTCCCCGACCACGACGACGGGCAGCCCGGAGGCCCGGGCGAGCCCCAGGTTGACGATGTCGGTACGGCGCAGATTGATCTCGGCGGGGCTGCCCGCGCCCTCGCAGATCACCGCGTCATGGGTGCGCCGCAGCTCGCTCAGGCATGCGGTGACGGTGTCCAGCAGCCCTTCGCGCCGTTCACTGTGCAGCTTTTCCCCGGGGGACACCGCACCCGACAGCGGCTTCGCCGCGGGCCCAGACCCCCCGTAATACCCCCGCGCGCTCATCTCGCCCACCGGCTTGCCGAGCAGCACCACCTGGCTGCTGCGGTCGCTGCCCGGCTTCAGCAGGACCGGGTTCATCAGGGCGCTCGGTTCGACGCGCGCGGCGGCGGCCTGCATGGCCTGGGCCCGCCCGATCTCGGCGCCGTCCCGGGTGACGAAGGAGTTGAGCGACATGTTCTGCGCCTTGAACGGCGCGACCCGGAGCCCCTTGCGCGCCAGCCAGCGGCAGATGCCCGCCGTGACGACGCTCTTACCGGCGTCCGAGGTCGTCCCCGCGATGAGCAGTCCGCCCCCCGAGGTCATCGGGTCACCCCTTTCCTGCCTGTTGCGCAACGGCCCGCGACAGTGGCGAGCAGGGCGAGCGCCGCAACCCGCCGGGAGAGGCGGATCGCCCGCGGAATGTCGGCCACCGCCACGGGACGGCCGCCCGGATTCAGCACCGGGCGGTGCTCGACCCGGCCCCCGTACGCCAGCGTGCCGCCCAGCCGCACCCCCAGCGCGCCCGCGAACGACGCCTCCACCGGGCCCGCGTTGGGGCTCGGGTGGCGTCCGCCGTCGTGGCGCCAGGCGCGCCGCGCGCCGCGCGGGTCGGGCCCGGCGAGGGTGGCCAGGACGGCGGTGAGACGGGCGCCGGGCCAGCCCGCGGCATCGTCCAGCCGGGCCGCCGCCCAGCCGAACCGGCGGTAGCGGGCCGACCTGTGGCCCACCATGGCGTCCAGGGTGTTGACGGCCCGGAAGCCGACGAGCCCCGGCACCCCGGCCACGGCCCCCCACACCAGCGCGCCCACCACCGCGTCCGAGGTGTTCTCGGCCACCGACTCGACGACCGCCCGCGCGATCTGCTGTGCGTCCAGCGCCTGCGGATCGCGTCCGCACAGATGCGGCAGCCGCTCCCGCGCGGCGCCGACGTCGCCTGCGGCCAGCGCGTCACCGATGGCCCTGGCCTCCCGTACCAGCGAGGTGCCGCCCAGCACGGCCCAGGTGGCGGCGGCGGTCAGCGCGGCGTCGGCCGCCCGGCGGCGCCCCGCGAGGGTGCGTACGGTACGGGCCAGCAGCGCGGCACCGGCGGCCGCGCCGCCCGCGCACAGCGCGGTGTGCAGGGCCCCGGAACCGCGGTGGTCGCGCCACAGCCGCCGCTCGACGGCCGCGGCGGCGCGCCCGAACGCGGCCACCGGATGGCGGCGGCGCGGATCGCCCGTGGCGAGGTCGCCGAGGAAGCCGAGAGCGGCGCCGCACGCGTACGAGGCGTGGTCCGCGCGCATCCTCAGGCCGCCGTCACGCCTCTGCGGCGGGAACCGCCGCCGAGCACGGGAACAGGTGGGGCTGACGGCGTGGCGGTGCCGGGCATGACGGTATGTCCTCACTCAGGGTCCGCGCCCTGGCTCGACGTGACCGGCGGTGAGAGTCTCCTGGCTCCCGGATCCGCGGCTCTCCCGGTCTTCCAGCCTTCCTCGCGTACGGACGGCCGTGACCCCTTGCGGTGAGGGAAAGAGCGCTCCCCGGTGACAGTGGCGGGACCGCGCCGGATTCTCACCGGCTTCCTCTCCTGCCGCCGTTTGGCTCGGGAAGTCCACCATGGGGCGCGAATGGCCGTCAACTGGCATGTGACCTGCGATGCCGCAGTGTGCCGAGGCCCACAGCCGGTGGGAACGGCCGCGGGGCGGTGGGCGCCCATCGGCACCCACCGCCCCGCGGCCGTTTCCGTGGCCTCAGGCCACGATCAGATAGATGCCGTACGCCACCACCGCGGCGCACAGCGCGAAACAGGCGTACGCGCCGGTGCGCGCGACCGGGGACGCGCCGCCCGCGGTGGTCTGGGGCTGCGGCCGCGCCGTACGGGAGGTGCCGATGATGCCCAGGGTGAAGACCCCGACGACGCCGACCGTCACCGCGAGGCTGACGCCGAAGACCTGGCCGAGGGCCGCCCAGTCGATGTGCATGGTGTGTGCTCCCTGTCAGCTGGAGGAACGGGTCCCCGCGGCGGCGGGGGTGGGGGCGGATTCGGACGAGGCGCGCGCGGCGGACACCGCGTGCGGGGCGTCCGGGGTGTCCGTGCCGGCGGCGCCATCGGCGGCCGACGCGGTGGCCGGGGTCTTTCCGGCGGGCGGCGGGGCCACCGACCGCACGGCGGCGGTGACGACACCGACCGGCTCGGCGGACTCCGCCCCCGGCGCGTTGACGTTGCTCGCGTCCACCGGCTTGCGGCGCGAGAGCACCCAGATGACGCCGCAGCCGATCACCGCGAGGACGGCGACCGCCGCGATGCCCCCGTTGCCCTGGCCGGCCAGGAGCGCCGCCCCGGCGGCCACCAGGCCGGCGGCCGGGAGGGTCAGCGCCCAGGCGACGACCATGCGGCCCGCGGTCGACCAGCGCACCACACCGCCCTTGCGGCCGACGCCCGCGCCCATGACGGCACCCGAGCAGACCTGTGTGGTGGACAGCGCGAAGCCGATGTGCGAGGAGGCCAGGATGACGGTCGCCGCGCCGGTCTGGGCGGCGAAGCCCTGCGGCGGCTGGATGTCGGTGATGCCCTTGCCCATGGTGCGGATGATGCGCCAGCCGCCCAGGTAGGTGCCGAGGGCGATCGCGAGTCCGGCGGAGACGATGACCCACATGGGCGGGTCGGAGTCGGGCGCGATGACGCCGCCGGTGACCAGCGCGAGGGTGATGACGCCCATGGTCTTCTGGGCGTCGTTGGTGCCGTGGGCCAGGGAGACCAGTGCGGCCGAGGCGATCTGCCCGGCGCGGTAGCCCTTCGCGGTGTCCTCCGCGGCCCGGTCGTTCGCCAGCCGGTAGGTGAGCCGGGTGGCGGCCACCGTGGCGATGCCCGCCACGATCGGCGCGGCCACGGCCGGGATGAGGACCTTCATGACGACCGCGTCGCCGTTGACCCCGTCCATGCCGACGGAGACCACGGTGGCGCCGATGAGGCCGCCGAAGAGGGCGTGTGAGGAGCTGGACGGAAGACCGGCCAGCCAGGTCACCAGATTCCAGAGGATCGCGCCGACCAGCCCCGCGAAGATCACCTCGGGCCGGATTCCTGAGCCCTCGTCGATGATTCCGCCGGAGATGGTCTTGGCGACCTCCACGGAGAGGAACGCGCCGACGAGGTTGAGGACTGCCGACATCGCCACCGCGACCCGAGGACCGAGTGCTCCGGTGGAGATGGTGGTGGCCATGGCGTTGGCCGTGTCGTGGAAGCCGTTGGTGAAGTCGAACACCAAGGCCGTGACGATCACGATCCCGATGAGAAGCGTGATGTGTTCCATACACCCGGTCAATCAGTTCGGAGGGCGGTCAGTGCACGGTGAACGTAGGGAAACTGGGTGAACGGGAGATGAACTGAGGCGGGCGTCACGGTGACGCGGTCGCGGGAGCCTGAAAACGGCTGGAAATCGACCGTATTCCCGTTCGTCACAGGGAGTTTGACGGCCGTACATCGACCCGGTGTGACCGGACCGCGCGGACCCCCCTTACGCGCCGGCGCCCGTATGGAAGGATCGCGCCCCGGAGGTGAGGGCCCGTGACGGAGCCGCGATCGGCACGACGGCCACGGCCGAGGCTGACCCAGCCCCTGCGGCAGGCCTGGACGCATGTGGTGCGCACGGCCCGCAGGACCACCGCCGACGGGCTCGTCGTCGGCACCTCGGGCAATGTGTCGGCCCGGGTAGGCGACACCGTCCTGGTGACCCCGAGCGGCGTCCCGTACGACCGGCTCGGCCCCCGCGACGTGGTCGGCGTCGACCTCGACGGCCGACAGGTGCTGGGCACGCTCGCGCCCACCAGTGAGCTGCCCATGCACCTCGCCGTCTACCGTCACACGGAAGACGCCGGGGCCATCGTCCACACCCACGCCGTTCACGCCACCGCCGTCTCCACGCTGGTCGACGAACTCCCCGCGATCCACTACATGACCGCCGCCCTCGGCGGTCCGGTCCGGGTCGCCGGCTACGCGCTCTACGGCACCGATGAATTGGCCGAAAACATGTTGCACGCGCTGCGCGGCCGCTCCGGCTGTCTGCTGCGCAACCACGGCACCGTCGTCCACGGGGCGACGCTGGACCAGGCATACGACCGCACCGCCCAGCTCGAATGGATGTGCCAGGTCTGGCTGGCCGCCGCGTCCGTGCCCGGCCGCGGCCCCGCCCTCCTGTCGCCCGCCGAGCTGGACCGCGCCGCGGCCAAGCTCAGCGGTTACGGCCAGCCAAAGTAACCAGTTCCGCTGGCCGCCGCGTGGGTACCCACCGACACTGGGAGGGATGCGTGTGCGGACAACGGCGGTGGCCGGCGCCACCACTCTGCTCGGTATCGGCGCGGCCGCGGTGGCGGCGGGCCGGTACGTCACCGGCGCTGCGCTCAAACCGGCCCCCGACCGGCCGCTGCCGAACGAGCCGTCGCTCACCGTGCACGCCGTGGAGGACGGGCGGATCACCCTCACCCGTTCGCTCGCCTCGCTGCGCCCCGGCACCTACGGTCTCGCCGGCCGGGACCTCCACGCCGTCGTCGGCCCGGTGGACGAGGACGTTCCGCACCCCGCCGACTGCGTCGTACGCCGCCTGGAGCGGGTGACGCACGGCGCCCCCGACGCGGGCGCCCGGGTCCGGCTCACCCCGCAGGTGCACGCCGGCGACCCGAAGGACGCGCTCGGCATCGAGCACGCCGATGTCGACATCCCCGGCGAACTCGGCCCGCTGCCCGCCTGGTTCCTGCCCGGCGAGCGCACCACCTGGGTGATCACCACCCATGGCCTGGGCACCACCCGGGAACACCCCATGGTCGTCATGCCGCTGCTGAACCGGCTGCGGATCCCGGTGCTCGACCTCGCCTACCGCGGCGACCCCGGCGCCCCGCGCCCGCCCGACGGCATCGGTCACCTCGGCGACACGGAGTGGCGCGATCTCGACGCCGCCATCCGCTACGCCGTCCGCTACGGGGCGGAGAGCATCGTCCTGCACGGCTGGTCCACCGGCGCCTCCATGGCCCTGCACGCGGCCGCCAACTCCGCGCTGCGGCACCGGCTCAGCGGCATCGTCCTGGACTCCCCGGTGCTCGACTGGCGGGCCACCGTGCGCGCCCTCGCGGCGGCGCACCGCACCCCCGCCGCCCTGCTCCCGCTCGCCGTCCGGGCCGTGGAAGGGCGCACCGGGCTGCACGACGGCAAGCTCGCGGAGGCGGCCGACCCCGAGAGCCTGCGGGTGCCCACGCTCATCGTGCACGGCCCCGGCGACACTCTCGCGCCCTGGGGCGCCTCGCGTGAACTCGCCGACGCCCGGCCCGAGCTGGTCACCCTTCACCCGGTCCGGCACGCCCCGCACGCCGCCATGTGGAACGCCGATCCCCAAGGCTACGAGGAGGTCCTGCGCCGCTTCCTCACGCCCCTCATATAAGGCGTCCGGGGGCTTCGGCCAGCAGCCGGAATCCGGCCGCGGCGACCGCCGGACGGGTGCCGATTGGGCTTTCGGGCCGTCAACGGCGAGACTGCTTCTGTGACGTCCCGTACTCCGCGCGACTCCCGGCTCCGACTCGTCCGCCAGCGGCCGATGGCCACCGCCTCGCGGCCCGCGCCGAACCGCTCCCGGCCGGCGCCACGCCCGCCCGAGGGCACACCACCCCGCTCGGAGCTGGCCCGGCAGGCCCGCGCCGGGCTGGTGGGGGCCGTGGAAGTGGCGCGCTGGGCCGCGGCCGAGGACGACGCGCTCGGGGCCCTCTCCGACGAGGCCGCCGCCCGGGCCGCCGCCGCGCTGGGGCGCGACCCCGAGGAGGTGCGCACCGACTGGGACCGGGCCCGGCTCGTCGGACTCGTCGATCTGCACGGCGGCACCGCCCGCCCCGGCTGGCGGCTCCAGGCCTGGGACCGCGACGACAGCGCGGTGCTGCGCGGCTGGGTCGCGCTGCTCGACGCCTGGTCGCTGGCCAGCCCCGCGCCGGAGACCGCCGAGCCCGCCGCCGTCGCCGAGGTGGTCGAGGCCGTACCGCAGCTGCTCCCGCTGCTCCAGCTGTCCGCGGGCCCGGTGCAGATCTCCACGCTGCTGGACATGCTGCGCAAGCGGGTCGCGGAGCTGCGCACGGAGCGCTGCGAGGTGCCGTACGGGGTGGCCGCGGCGGGCGACGCCGAGACCGCCGCGCCCCAGGACCCGGCCGCCCACGGGGAGCGCCCGGACGGCGCGGAGGACGACGACGAGGTGCTGGAGGGCCTGCTCGGCTGGGCCCTGGACGCCCTCGCCTCGGTCGGGGCGCTCACCGTCCTCGAAGGCGACGCCGTGCTCACCGCGCTCGGCAACTGGGCGGTGTGGGTCAAGCTCGAACAGATCTGCGTGGCCGCCCAGAGCCCCGCCGGGAACATCGAGCACCCCGCCGCCGACATGCTGCGCGGCTGCGCGGGGCTCACCCCCGGGCCCGCCCGCGCCGAGTACCGGGCCTGGCTCGCCGCGCGCCCGGTGGGCAGCGCCATCACCGAACTGCTGGAGGCCGCGCGCGGCGACGACGCGCTGCTGCGCGGGCTCGTGTTCGAGGCGCTGCGGGTCGCCGGGGCGCCCGCCGAGCCCGCGGTGCGGGCCGTCGTGGACGAATCGTGCCTGCGGCCGTACGCGCTGCTGTGGCTCGCCGAGCACGAGGGCGCCGACCCCGAGGACGCGCTGGACGTGCTCACCCGCGAGGAGGCCACCTGGCTGTGGGTGGACACCGCCGCGGCCATCTCCGACCACGGCGAGAGCCCGCTGCTGGTGCGCCACCTGGAGTCGGCGGTGCAGGGCACCGTGCCCGCGCTCCTGGAGGAGGTACGGGCCGTCGGCCACCCCCGTACGGTGCAGGTGCTGGTGGCGCTGGCCGCCGCCCATCCCGACCCGGCCCTCGCCAAGGCGGTGCGCCGGGCGGCCTTCCAGGTCCACACGGGCGGCGTCTGAGGGGCCCCGCCGGAGGCGGGGGAGGGGCCGCCGGGGGCGGGGGAGCGCGGGACCCCAGGGGAAAAACCGGTTGCCCGCACCGCTAAACTGGCCGCATGGCAATTCTCCTCGTGCATTAGACGGCGTCGGCCCCGCCCGCTGGTCCGTCCCGTCCGTCGTCCACCCTGCCCAGGAGTAATTCCCGTGATCACCGCCTCCGGCGTCGAGCTGCGTGCCGGCGCCCGTGTTCTGATCGAGTCCGCCTCGTTCCGCATCGCCAAGGGCGACCGCATCGGTCTGGTCGGCCGCAACGGCGCCGGGAAGACCACGCTCACCAAGTGCCTGGCGGGCGAGGGCATGCCGGCCGGGGGCAGCATCACCCGCTCCGGCCAGGTCGGCTATCTGCCGCAGGACCCGCGCACCGGCGACCTCGACGTCCTCGCGCGCGACCGCATCCTCTCCGCCCGCGACCTCGACTCCGTGCTGCGCAAGATGCGCGAGAACGAGGACCGCATGGCCAACGGCAAGGGCGCCACCCGCGAGCGCGCGATGAAGAAGTACGAGCGCCTGGAGACGGAGTTCCTGACCAAGGGCGGCTACGCGGCCGAGGCGGAGGCCGCGACCATCGCGGCCAGCCTGGGCCTGCCGGACCGGGTGCTGGGCCAGCCGCTGCACACCCTCTCCGGCGGTCAGCGGCGCCGCGTCGAGCTGGCCCGGATCCTGTTCTCGGACTCCGACATCCTGCTGCTGGACGAGCCGACGAACCACCTCGACGCCGACTCCATCATCTGGCTGCGGGACTACCTGAAGACCTACAGCGGCGGCTTCATCGTCATCTCCCACGACGTCGACCTCGTCGAGACGGTCGTCAACAAGGTCTTCTACCTGGACGCCAACCGCTCGCAGATCGACATCTACAACATGGGCTGGAAGCTCTACCAGGCCCAGCGCGAGGCCGACGAGAAGCGCCGCAAGCGCGAGCGCGCCAACGCCGAGAAGAAGGCCGCCGCGCTCAACTCCCAGGCCGACAAGATGCGTGCCAAGGCCACCAAGACGGTCGCCGCGCAGAACATGGCCCGCCGCGCCGAGAAGCTGCTGTCCGGCCTGGAGGAGGTGCGGCAGTCCGACAAGGTCGCCAAGCTGCGCTTCCCGGACCCGGCCCCGTGCGGCAAGACCCCGCTGACCGCCGAGGGCCTGTCCAAGTCGTACGGCTCCCTGGAGATCTTCACCGATGTCGACCTGGCCGTCGACAAGGGCTCCCGGGTCGTCATCCTGGGCCTCAACGGCGCGGGCAAGACCACCCTGCTGCGGCTGCTGGCCGGGGTCGAGAAGCCGGACACCGGCCAGGTGACGCCCGGCCACGGGCTGAAGCTCGGCTACTACGCGCAGGAGCACGAGACGCTGGACCCGGACCGCACCGTCCTGGAGAACATGCGCTCCTCCGCCCCCGACCTCGACCTGGTCGACATCCGCAAGACGCTCGGCTCGTTCCTGTTCTCCGGCGACGACGTCGACAAGCCCGCCGGAGTGCTCTCCGGCGGCGAGAAGACCCGCCTGGCGCTGGCCACCCTGGTCGTCTCCTCGGCCAACGTCCTGCTGCTCGACGAGCCCACCAACAACCTCGACCCGGCCAGCCGCGAGGAGATCCTCGGCGCGCTGCGCACCTTCACCGGCGCCGTGGTGCTGGTGACCCACGACGAGGGCGCGGTGGACGCCCTCCAGCCGGAGCGGATCATCCTGCTGCCGGACGGGATCGAGGACCTGTGGGGCGAGGACTACGCGGATCTGGTCGCGCTGGCCTGACCGAGGCTCGGGGCGTCCGGTCCGCTTCCTCCCGCCTGATCCACTTCCCGTAGATCATTCGGCCTAGGTGTGATCCGTCATCTGAGTGAGAACGGCTGGTATCGCGGCGCGCCGCCCACGACCGGCGCACGGCACGTGCCGCGCGCCGGTCGCTCTCCGTCCAACCTATGGCATATGGGCCCTGACCTGCCGTTTCTTCGTGGATCAAGAAAGAGTGGCAGGGCGTAAGCCGCCGGAATCCTGAATTCCGAAGGCTCGGATGGCGTCATTTCCCGTAATCCTTCCTCCACAGGTCTTGCCGAATGGGTGGCCAGGAAGCCGCGTAGGGGTGATCATGAGAGTCCAGAGCGCACTTCCCATGAGGAGGCACGGGTGGCCGAGACTCTGAAGAAGGGCAGCCGGGTGACCGGCGCCGCGCGCGAAAAGCTCGCGGCAGACCTGAAGAAGAAGTACGACTCCGGTGCGAGCATCCGGGCGCTGGCCGAGGAGACCGGCCGTTCCTACGGATTCGTCCACCGGATGCTCAGCGAATCAGGAGTGTCCCTACGTGGTCGCGGTGGCGCGACGCGAGGCAAGAAGGCCGCATCGGCCTGATCGCGCGTCTCGCGTCAGTGGTTCGTCGCCGGCAGCAGGTGTGGACAGTGCCACCCGGTTGATCGTCCGTTCGACCGGGTGGTTACTGTGCAGTCACTTGTACTGACTGCGGCCGACCGGAGGCTTCCTGTGACCCTGCTCGACAAGGACGGCGTATCGCTCACCGTCGATGACGCGATCGCCACGGTGACCCTGACCAACCCGGCCAAGCGCAACGCCCAGTCGCCCGCGTTGTGGCGGGCGCTGGCGGAGGCGGGGTCTCTGCTGCCCGGCAGCGTGCGGATCGTCGTGCTGCGCGCCGAAGGCGTGTCCTTCTCGGCAGGTCTCGACCGGCAGGCGTTCACCCCTGAGGGATTCGAGGGTGAGCCGTCCTTCCCGGACATGGCCCGCCGCCCGGACCCCGAGCTGGACGCGATCATCGCCGCCTACCAGGACGCGTTCACCTGGTGGCGGCGCAACGACATCGTGTCCATCGCCGCGGTGCACGGCCATGCCATCGGCGCCGGCTTCCAGCTCGCCCTCGCCTGCGACCTGCGCGTGTGCGCGGAGGACGCGCAGTTCGCGATGCGCGAGACCAGCCTCGGGCTGGTGCCCGACCTGACCGGCACCCATCCGCTGGTCGGGCTCGTGGGGTACGCCCGGGCGCTGGAGATCTGCGCGACCGGGCGCTTCGTCCACGCCGAGGAGGCCGAGCGCACCGGCCTCGCCAACCTCGTGGTGCCCGCCGCCGAGCTGGACGGCGCGGTCCAGGACCTGGCCGCGGCCCTGCTCGCCGCCCCCCGGGACGCGGTGGTCGAGACCAAGGCGCTGCTGCGGGGCGCCGCGGACCGTACGTACGACGAGCAGCGCGCCGCCGAGCGCGCCGCCCAGGCCCGCCGCATCCGCGACCTGGCCGGCCTGGCGGACTAGGGGGTGTCGTGTGGATCATGCCGGGCTCCCGACGCCGCTGTGACATCAGCCGCTGCCGCGGCGGGCGGCACCTCGCGGCCCCGCGCT
>NZ_JBEYAL010000023.1:0-157287 GCF_040631655.1 Streptomyces sp. NPDC019937 | reverse complement strand
TGCAGGGGGCACCTCCCAGCGGTAGCTGGGGGAGGCTCGCAACCCGCGTGAGGAGAGCGCGGCGGCGCTGCGTGCGACGAGCGCGGGGCCGCGAGGTGCCGCCCGCCGCGGCAGCGGCTGATGTCACAGCAGCGCCGGGAGCCCGGCATGATCCACACGACACCCCCTAGGGGCCGGGGCATCCCCGCCCCGGCCCCTGCTGCTCACGTGTTCGGTACGCATCGGCCCGCCGGGACCGGCGCCGCGGTCCGTGCAACGGACGGCCACCGGTCGGGCAGCCGCCGACGGGCCGCTCCCGCCCCCGCCTGGCGCGGCCCGGATTCGGCCGGGGTCGCTTCCCGCCCCGACCCGGCGTCTGCCACTGGCGGGGGCCGGGCCGGGCCACCGGCACCCGGGGCAACCCCGGGCCCGACCCGCCCCCGTCAGCCGCCGTCGGCGATCGCGCGCACCGCGGCCGTCACCGGCGTGGTACCGCCCAGGAGTTCCAGGGTGCGGCCCGCCGTGCGGGGTTCGTCGAGGAGGGCGGCCAGGACGGCGGCCACGTCGTCGCGGGTCACCTCGTCCCGGCCGGTGTGCTCGGCCAGGGTCACCAGGCCCGTACCGGGGTCGTCGGTGAGGCGGCCGGGGCGGAGCACGGTCCAGTCGAGGGCGGCGCGGGCCCGGATGTCGTCGTCCGCGGCGCCCTTCGCGCGCAGGTAGGCGGCGAAGACCGGGTCCGTGCCGGGCGCGGGTTCGCGGTCGGCGCCCATCGCGGAGACGGTGACGAACCGCCGTACGCCCGCCCGCTCGGCGGCGTCCGCGAAGAGCACGGAGGCGGCGCGGTCGACGGTCTCCTTGCGGGCGGCCCCGCTGCCGGGGCCCGCACCGGCGGCGAAGACCGCGGCGTCGGCACCCTCCAGGTGCTTGGCCACGTCGTCCACGGAGGCCGATTCGAGGTCGCAGACGACCGGCTCGGCACCGGCCGCCAGCAGGTCGCCCGCCTGTTCCGGCTTGCGGATGATGCCCGCCACTTCGTCTCCGCGCGCGGAGAGCAGCCGCTCCAGCCGCAGCGCGATCTGTCCATGTCCACCAGCGATGACAATGCGCATGATCCCGACCGTACGCCGGTCGGGCTACGACTGCCCGTCGCCGTCCGCGGGCGGGGACGCCGGCGGCGGCCCGGGCCGGGCCGTGGGCCGGGACTGGCGGGGGAGGTCGAGGGCGACCGCGGCGGCGGAGTCGCAGTACTCCCGTACGGCGCTGGTACGGGCGACCACCCGGCCGTCGTGGACCACGACCCGGCTGTACGCGAGCGACAGCACGCCCGCGAGCCCGTCGCCCCGCACGGCCAGCAGCTCGGCGGGGAACCCGGCCTCCACCCGCACCTCGGGCAGCCCCAGCGCGGCGCGGGCCCGGGCGCAGACCGCGTCGTAGGCCTCCGCGGGGCCCAGCTCGCCCCGCGAGGCCAGCAGGTAGGCGGCCTCCAGCGGATCGCCGCGGCCCACGGGGTTGACGGTGTCGCGCAGGGCGCCGCTCCCGGCGGCGACCCGGACGCCCGCGGCCCGCAGCAGCCGCACCGGAGCGCACCCGGCCACGCGCGCCCCCTGCTCGCCCCGGTCCTCCCGCCCGACGCAGTCGCCCTGGGGCAGGCAGACCACGGTGACGCCCGCCGCCGCGAGCCGGTCGGCGGCCCGCGCCGCGACGTCGCGGGGCAGCCGGGCCAGCCCGCCGCAGGGGCCGATGGTGACGCCGGGCCGCAGGCCCCCGGCCATCGCGGCGAGCCGGGCGAGCCGGGCCGGGTCGTCACCGTCCGTGTGGAGGTCGACGGCGCAGCCGGTGCGGGCGGCGAGGTCGAGGACGGCCTCGGCGTGGCCGGTCGGATCGGGGTCGAGGTCGGGGCAGCCGCCGATGACGGAGGCGCCCATCCGTACGGCGTCCCGCAGCATCGCGAGCCCGTCCGCCCCGGCGGCCCCGGTCAGCACCCGCGGTACGGCGACCGCGCCGAGGTCGATGAGCCCGCGCAGGCTGTGCCGGGCCTCCAGGACGGCCGCCAGCGAGCGCAGCCCGTGCACCCCGCCGATCCGCACATGGGTGCGCACGGCGGTCGCCCCGTGGCCGAGGTGCAGCAGGGCGGCCTCGGTGGTGCGGCGCTGGACGTCCGCGGAGGCGTACGGGACGGGGCCCGCGATGTCGGCCGTCAGGGCGGTGTCGCAGTGGGCGTGTGGTTCGGCGGGGGCGGGGAGCAGCAGATAGCCGCCGAGGTCGAGCCGCGGCCCGGGGACCAGGCTGCCGACGGTGCCGACCGCCTCGATCCGCCCGCCGCCGAGCCGTACGTCCACCGTGCGGCCGTCGGCGAGCCGGGCGCCGCCGAGGACCAGCGCGGTGGCCCCGGGGGCGGTCCCGCCGTCGTTGCCGGAGGGCTGCTGCTGGTGGCTCTCGGGCGGCTGGCTCTCGGGCATCGCACTCCAGATCACGCGGGGTGAGCCGAGCCTAGGACGCGGTGGGGGCGGCGCCGCGGAGGAGCCGAATAGTCGTACCGGTGTGGTGCGTGAGGACCGTGTGTCACCCACGGCGGCCTCCGGCCGATACGGATTTCACCTTCGGCGGCCGAGCGTGTAATGTCTTCATCGCTCGCCCCAATAGCTCAGTCGGCAGAGCGTCTCCATGGTAAGGAGAAGGTCTACGGTTCGATTCCGTATTGGGGCTCTGATGTGTGAGGTATCCCGTTCGGCTCCGGCCGGGCGGGGCCCGAATCGCATCGAAGCGGTGTAGCTCAGTCGGTAGAGCAAGCGGCTCATAATCGCTGTGTCACCGGTTCAAGTCCGGTCACCGCTACACACAGTAGCCGATTGTGGGGTCGGTCCTCCGGTCGGCTACTCTTTAATGCGTTCTTCTGTCCCATCCGTTCGTCAAGGAGCACTCACGTGGCTGCCACCGACGTCCGCCCGAAGATCACGCTGGCCTGCGTGGAGTGCAAGGAGCGGAACTACATCACCAAGAAGAACCGGCGTAATGACCCGGATCGTCTTGAGATCAAGAAGCACTGCCCGCGTTGCAACGCGCACACCGCGCACCGCGAGACGCGATAGCAATAAACTCTCATTCGAGGCCGCCCCCACTAGCGGGGGTGGCCTCGTTTCGTTAGTCGTCAACAGCAGGAGGTGCCGAGGCGATGGCGCTTGATCCGTCTTTCGTCGGGCGGACCTATCCGCCCACCGACCCGTATGAGGTCGGCAGGGAGAAGATCCGCGAATTCGCCGAGTCGATCGGCGAGACCAACCCGGTCTACACCGATCCCGAGGCGGCCAAGGCGCTCGGCTACTCCGATGTGATCGCCCCGCCCACGTTCGTCTTCGCGATCACCTTCAAGGCCGCGCGGCACCTGGTCGTCGGCGACCCGCAGCTGGGCCTGGACTTCAACCGGGTGGTGCACGGCGACCAGAAGTTCACGTACACCCGGCCCATCGAGGCGGCCGACCGCCTCACCGTCACCACCAGGATCGACGACATCAAGTCGCTCGCGGGCAATGATGTGATCCTCATCAGCGGTGAGGTGCGCGACGCCGCGGGTGAGCACGTGGTGACGGCGATGACGAAACTGGTGGCGCGCGCCGCCGAAGGGGAGGACCGCAGATGACCGCCAAGGTCTCGTACGACGCCGTCGAGGTCGGCACCGAACTGCCCGCGCGGACCTTCCCGGTGAACCGCGCCGACCTGATCCGGTACGCCGGCGCGTCGGGCGACTTCAACCCGATCCACTGGAACGAGAAGTTCGCCAAGGAGGTCGGCCTCCCCGACGTCATCGCCCACGGCATGTTCACCATGGCCGAGGCGATCCGCGTGGTGACCGACTGGACCGGCGACCCCGGGGCCGTCGCCGACTACGGCGTGCGCTTCACCAAGCCGGTCGTCGTCCCGAACGACGACAAGGGCGCGATCATCGAGATCGCCGCCAAGGTCGCCGCCAAGCTGGACGACGAGGCCCGTACGGTCCGGGTGGACCTCACGGCGACCAGCGAGGGCCAGAAGGTGCTGGGCATGGCCCGCGCCGTCGTCCGGCTCGCCTGATCGCTCGAGGACTGCGCCCGCCCCCGGCATCGCGCCGGGGGCGCCCCCGTACTCTTGAGCGCGTGCAGGAACTCCATGACGCCCCCCTCGCCCCCCTCACCACCTTCCGCCTCGGCGGCCCGGCCACCCGCCTGATCACGGCCACCACCGACGACGAGGTGATCGCCGCGGTCCGCGAGGCCGACGCGACCGGCACCCCGCTGCTGCTGATCGGCGGCGGCAGCAACCTGGTCATCGCCGACAAGGGCTTCGAGGGCACCGCCCTGCACATCGCGACCACCGGCTTCACCCTCGACGGCACCCGGCTGGAGCTGGCCGCCGGCGAGAACTGGTCCGACGCCGTGGCCCGTACGGTCGAGGCGGGCCTCGCCGGTATCGAGTGCCTGGCCGGAATCCCCGGCTCCGCGGGCGCGACCCCGATACAGAACGTCGGGGCGTACGGCCAGGAGGTCTCCGCCACCCTCAGCGAGGTCGTCGCCTACGACCGCCGCGCCGACGCCGTGGTGACGATCCCCGCCGCCGACTGCGCCTTCTCCTACCGCCACAGCCGCTTCAAGGCGGAGCCGGACCGCCACGTCGTCCTGCGGGTCCGCTTCGAACTGGAGGACGCGGACGGGCTGTCCGCGCCCATCAAGTACGCCGAGACCGCCCGGGTGCTCGGCGTCGAGGTGGGCGACCGGGTGCCCGCCGACACCGCCCGCCGGACCGTGCTGTCCCTGCGCGCGGGCAAGGGCATGGTGCTCGACCCCGACGACCACGACACCTGGTCCGCGGGGTCCTTCTTCACCAACCCGGTGCTGACCGAGAGCGCCTACGAAGCCTTCCTGGCCCGCGTCGCCGACCGCCTCGGCGCGGACATCGCCCCGCCCGCCTTCCCGGCGGGGGAGGGGCGGATCAAGACCTCCGCCGCCTGGCTGATCGACAAGGCGGGCTTCACCAAGGGCTACGGCACCGGCCCGGCCCGCATCTCCACCAAGCACACCCTCGCGCTCACCAACCGCGGCGAGGCCACCACCGAGGACCTGCTGGCGCTGGCCCGCGAGGTGGTGGCCGGGGTCGAGGAGGCGTTCGGCGTCACGCTGGTCAACGAGCCGGTGACGGTGGGCGTGAGCCTGTAACGCCTACGGATATCCGTAGGCGGTCAGGCCAGCCACCCGTCGATCCCGGCCAGCAGCCGCCGCCGTACGTCCTCCGGCGCCGCCGACCCCCGCACCGACTGCCGCGCCAGCTCGGCCAGTTCCTCGTCGGTGAAGCCGTGGTGCTCGCGCGCCAGCTGGTACTGGGCGGCCAGCCGCGACCCGAACAGCAGCGGGTCGTCGGCGCCCAGCGCCATCGGCACCCCGGCCTCGTACAGCGTGCGCAGCGGTACGTCCTCGGGCTTCTCGTAGACCCCGAGCGCGACGTTGGAGGACGGGCACACCTCGCAGGTCACCCCGCGGTCGGCCAGCCGGGCGAGCAGCCGCGGGTCCTCGGCCGCGCGCACCCCGTGCCCCACCCGTGCGGCCACGAGGTCGTCCAGGCAGTCGCGGACGCTGCCGGGCCCGGACAACTCGCCGCCGTGCGGGGCGGCGAGCAGTCCGCCGTCCCGGGCGATGGCGAAGGCGCGGTCGAAGTCGCGGGCGAAGCCGCGCCGCTCGTCGTTGGAGAGCCCGAAGCCGACCACCCCGCGGTCTGCGAAGCGCACCGCGAGCCGGGCCAGGGTGCGCGCCTCCAGGGGGTGCTTCATCCGGTTCGCGGCGACCAGGACCCGTATCCCGAGCCCGGTGTCCCGCGAGGCCGCGTCGACCGCGTCCAGGATGATCTCCAGCGCCGGGATCAGCCCGCCCAGCCGCGGGGCGTACGAGGTGGGGTCGACCTGGATCTCCAGCCACCCGGAGCCGTCCGCGACGTCCTCCTCGGCGGTCTCGCGCACCAGCCGCCGGATGTCGTCGGGCTCCCGCAGACAGGACCGCGCGATGTCGTACAGCCGCTGGAAGCGGAACCAGCCGCGCTCGTCGGTGGCCCGCAGTCTCGGCGGCTCACCGCCGCTCAGCGCCTCGGGCAGATGGACGCCGTACTTGTCGGCGAGTTCGAGGAGCGTGCCGGGGCGCATGGAGCCGGTGAAGTGGAGATGCAGATGCGCCTTGGGGAGCAGATGTACATCGCGTGCCATCTGCAGATTTTGCCGCACGTCCGGACCCGCCGGTACCGCTTTCACCGAACGTGGGCTTGCCCGCACAGGAATACGGGTCCGCACGAGAGCGGGCGCCCGGCCGTGGCCGGGCGCCCGCTCTCCAGGGGAAAACCGCTCAGGCGCGGGCCTCCGCCAGCAGCTTCTGGATCCGCGAGATGCCCTCGACCAGGTCCTCGTCGCCCAGCGCGTAGGACAGCCGCAGATAGCCCGGTGTGCCGAACGCCTCACCCGGCACCACGGCGACCTCGGCCTCCTCCAGGATCAGCGCGGCCAGTTCGACGGTGCTCTGCGGCCGCTTGCCGCGGATCTCCTTGCCGAGCAGCCCCTTCGCCGACGGGTAGGCGTAGAACGCGCCCTCCGGCTCCGGGCACTCGATGCCGTCGATCTCGTTGAGCATGCGCACGATGGTGCGGCGCCGGCGGTCGAACGCCTCGCGCATCGTGGCGACGGCGTCGAGGTCGCCGGAGACGGCGGCCAGGGCGGCGGCCTGCGCGACATTGCTCACATTGGAGGTGGCGTGCGACTGCAGGTTGGTCGCGGCCTTCACCACGTCCTTGGGGCCGATGATCCAGCCGACCCGCCAGCCGGTCATCGCGTACGTCTTGGCGACACCGTTGACCACGACGCACTTGTCGCGCAGCTCGGGCACCACCACCGGCAGCGAGTGGAACGTCGCGTCGCCGTAGACCAGGTGCTCGTAGATCTCGTCGGTGAGCACCCACAGCCCGTGCTCGGCGGCCCAGCGGCCGATCTCCTCGATCTGCTCACGGCTGTAGACCGCGCCGGTCGGGTTGGACGGCGAGACGAAGACCAGCACCTTGGTCCGCTCGGTGCGGGCGGCCTCCAGCTGCTCGACGGAGACCCGGTAGCCGGTCGTCTCGTCCGCGACCACGTCCACCGGGACACCGCCGGCCAGCCGGATCGACTCCGGGTAGGTGGTCCAGTACGGCGCGGGGACGATGACCTCGTCGCCCGGGTCGACGATCGCGGCGAACGCCTCGTAGATCGCCTGCTTGCCGCCGTTGGTCACCAGGATCTGGGCCGCCTCGACCTCGTAACCGCTGTCGCGCAGGGTCTTCGCGGCGATGGCGGCCTTCAGCTCGGGGAGCCCGCCGGCCGGGGTGTAGCGGTGGAACCTGGGATCACGGCAAGCCGCCACCGCCGCCTCGACGACGTAGTCGGGCGTCGGGAAGTCCGGCTCACCGGCGCCGAAGCCGATCACCGGGCGGCCGGCGGCCTTCAGGGCCTTGGCCTTGGCGTCGACGGCGAGGGTCGCGGACTCGGAGATGGAACCGATCCGGGCCGACACCCGCCGGTCGGTCGGGGACTGTGCAGGGGGAGTAGCAGCGGTCATGGATGCATCGTCGCAGACCGGAGAAAAGGGCGGTACACAGGTTTAACGAGACTCACACCAGACTTCTGCCGGGACCCCGCGGAGACTCCATGGAGGGCACGGGCGCTTCTCGTTCGACGCCCGGCCGTCAAGCACGTACACTCAACCGTCGTTGGCCGCTCAACAGACGTATCCGCCCCGCACACTCCGTGCAGCGGGATGGATGCGGTAGGTTGGGGGTTGCCGCAAAGGGTCGTAGCTCAATTGGTAGAGCACTGGTCTCCAAAACCAGCGGTTGGGGGTTCAAGTCCCTCCGGCCCTGCTACACGCACTTGATCGTCAGGGTGCGTGCATGCGTACGCAAGGACAAGCACCGCTGTGCGGCCGGGCCGGACGCGGCACGGCCACGACCCGGATTCAGGTGAGGACGAGTGACGGAAGCCCTTGGCTCCACCGCGACGCCTGAGAGCGGTCGTCCCGACGAGGACGAGGTGGCGACCAAGAAGGGCCGCCGTGGTGGCAAGCGCGCGAAGAAGGGGCCCTTCGGCCGGCTCGCGCTGTTCTACCGCCAGATCGTCGCCGAGCTGCGCAAGGTCGTGTGGCCCACGCGCAACCAGCTGTCGACGTACACCAGCGTGGTGATCGTCTTCGTGCTGATCATGATCGGCATCGTGACCGTGATTGACTATGGGTTCAACAACGCCATCAAGTACGTCTTTGGCTGAGATCCCGCGGAGGGCGGCCGCTTCCCGGCAGCGTCCTTTCGCACGTTCCACCCCTTGAAGCCAGGAAGAAGCAGCCACCGTGTCTGACCCGAACCTGAACGACGCCGCCGAGCCCGTCGAGTCCCGTGAGGACGAGCTCGACATCGTCGAGGCGGCGGACTCCGACCAGGCTGAAGCCGCCGACGCCGCCGCGGGTGAGCCCGCCGAGACGGCCGCGATCCACGTCGAGGACGAGGCCGAGGCGGTCGCCGAGGCCGCTGAGGACGTCGAGGCCGAGGAGGCCGCGGTCGAGGTCGACCCGGTCGAGGCCCTCCGTGAAGAGCTGCGCGGGCTGCCGGGCGAGTGGTACGTGATCCACACCTACGCGGGCTACGAGAAGCGCGTGAAGGCCAACCTGGAGCAGCGTGCCGTCTCGCTGAACGTCGAGGACTTCATCTACCAGGCCGAGGTCCCCGAAGAAGAGATCGTCCAGATCAAGAACGGCGAGCGCAAGAACGTCCGTCAGAACAAGCTCCCCGGCTATGTGCTGGTGCGCATGGACCTGACGAACGAGTCCTGGGGCGTCGTGCGGAACACGCCGGGCGTCACCGGCTTCGTGGGCAACGCCTACGACCCGTACCCGCTGACCCTGGACGAGATCGTCAAGATGCTCGCCCCGGAGGCCGAGGAGAAGGCCGCCAAGGCCACCGCCGAGGAGGGCGGCGCGCCGGCGCCCAGCCGCAAGGTCGAGGTCCAGGTGCTGGACTTCGAGGTGGGCGACTCGGTCACGGTCACCGACGGCCCGTTCGCCACGCTGCAGGCCACGATCAACGAGATCAACGCCGACTCGAAGAAGGTCAAGGGCCTGGTCGAGATCTTCGGCCGGGAGACCCCGGTCGAGCTGAGCTTCGACCAGATCCAGAAGAACTGACCCTTTCTTCCGCACCCTTCCGACAGGTCAGACGGGCCCCCTCGGGGCCGGTCTGACCTGCTCGGTTTCAGGCCGCGCATCCATACCCGTTATCGTTGTGCGGTATGCCTCCATCCGGATGACCCGGAGTGGGGGCGGACCACCTCTCACTAGGACCCGGAGAGAGCATGCCTCCCAAGAAGAAGAAGGTCACGGGGCTGATCAAGCTCCAGATCCAGGCCGGCGCCGCGAACCCGGCCCCGCCGGTCGGCCCCGCGCTGGGTCAGCACGGCGTCAACATCATGGAGTTCTGCAAGGCCTACAACGCCGCGACCGAGTCGCAGCGCGGCATGGTCGTGCCGGTGGAGATCACGGTCTACGAGGACCGTTCCTTCACCTTCATCACCAAGACTCCGCCGGCCGCGAAGCTGATCCTCAAGGCCGCGGGCGTGGAGAAGGGCTCCGGCGAGCCGCACAAGACCAAGGTCGCCAAGATCACCCGCGACCAGGTCCGCGACATCGCCACCACCAAGATGCCCGACCTGAACGCCAACGACCTGGACGCCGCCGAGAAGATCATCGCCGGCACCGCCCGTTCCATGGGCATCACGGTCGAGGGCTGACAGCCACCCCGTAGCACCACCGTGGCAGGGCCAATGCGCGGTCCGGACCACGACTCCGAACTCAGACATCTGGAGCAGAGTTGAGCAAGCGCAGCAAGTCCCTCCGCGCTGCGGACGCCAAGATCGACCGGGAGCGCGTGTACGCCCCGCTCGAGGCCGTCCGCCTGGCGAAGGACACCTCCCCGAGCAAGTTCGACGCGACCGTCGAGGTCGCCATGCGCCTGGGCGTCGACCCGCGCAAGGCCGACCAGATGGTCCGCGGCACCGTGAACCTGCCGCACGGCACCGGTAAGACCGCCCGGGTCCTGGTCTTCGCGACCGGTGACCGTGCTGCGGCCGCGGAGGCCGCCGGCGCCGACATCGTCGGCTCCGACGAGCTGATCGACGAGGTGTCCAAGGGCCGCCTGGACTTCGACGCCGTCGTCGCCACCCCGGACCTCATGGGCAAGGTCGGCCGCCTGGGCCGGGTGCTCGGTCCGCGTGGTCTGATGCCGAACCCGAAGACCGGCACCGTCACCCCGGACGTGGCCAAGGCCGTCACGGACATCAAGGGCGGCAAGATCGAGTTCCGCGTCGACAAGCACTCCAACCTGCACTTCATCATCGGCAAGGTGTCGTTCGGTGAGACGCAGCTGGTGGAGAACTACGCCGCGGCGCTCGAGGAGATCAACCGTCTCAAGCCGTCCGCCGCGAAGGGCCGCTACATCAAGAAGGCGAGCCTGAGCACGACGATGGGCCCCGGCATCCCGCTGGACGCCAACCGCACCCGCAACCTGCTGGTCGAGGACGAGGCCGTCTGAGCCCTTCCCTGACCGGAACCGCCGGGCCCCCGCATCTCGTGAAGAGAGGCGGGGGCCCGGCGCGTTGCTGTCGGAGGCCCTGGATAGGGTTCAACTGACAGTCGTAAAAGAAAAATAAGGGGGAACCGTGCGCGGTACTCATGTGGGCGTGCGATGCGTGATCGCGGCCTGTGGCGTTGTTCTGATGGCCGGGCTGACCGCGTGCGGGAGCGACTCGTCCGACGGCGACAAGGCGGGCGGCAAGGGTGACGGCGGCGGCCAGTCGGTGGGCAGCCCGCTGGCGGCCCTGAAGCTCGCCTCACAGCGCACGGACCAGCAGCACTCCGCGAAGATCGACGGCACCATCAAGAGCCCGCTCGCGGACAGCGACATGACCGGCGCGATGGACTGGTCCGACGGCATGCGTGCCGACATGCAGATGAAGTCGAAGGGCGGCGCCGGCGCCGCCTCCTCCCCGGGCGGCGACAAGCCCGTCAACGTGCGCTACACGCCCGACGCGATGTTCATGAACGCGGCCGCGATGGGGATCCCGGCCCAGGGCAAGGAGTGGATCAAGTACGACTATGATCTGCTCGCCAAGCAGGGCGGCCCCTCCGGCGCGTACCTCAAGGACCAGATGCAGAACAACAACCCGTCGCGTTCGGTGCAGCTCCTCCTCGCCACGGGCCAGGTCAAGAAGGTCGGCACGGAGGACGTCCGGGGCGTCGGGACCACCCACTACACGGGCGTGGTCAAGGTCTCGGAGATCGCCCGGGCGCAGTCCAAGGGGCTGAGCCAGTCGGAGCTGGACGCTCTGGAGAAGCAGCTCAAGCAGTCCGGTGCGGACAGCGAGACCGTCGACCTGTGGATCGACGACAAGAACCTGCTGGTCAAGAAGCGCGAGCAGGCCAAGAGTAAGACGGGCGTCACCGACTCGACGGTCTACTACTCGGACTACGGCACCAAGGTCACCGTCGAGGAGCCGCCGGCCTCGCAGACCATGGACTTCCAGAAGCTGCAGCAGGGGTCCCAGCCGTAGCTGATTTGCCCGGGCGCGGCCCGTTCGCGTAATCTGCTGCAGAAGCCAAAGACCGCTGGTTGTCGCTGTGTCTCCGCAAGGGGATCACGGCGGCTGAAGGATCCGCTAGCTGCGGACGACCCGCGCAGGTGACTGTGGTAGCACTCCCGAACGGGCCGTAGGTCCGTGCGGTCGAGTCACGCCCCGTGCGCCTGCGCCGGGGCGTTTTCGTGTTGTTCAGTCTCCTTCCTTCAGGCCGATGCGGTCCTCATCACCCGGAAGGAGGCCGAGGCTCATGGCGAGTCCCGACAAGGTCGACGCCGTCGACGAGATGCGGGAGAAGTTCCGCACCTCGAACGGCGCCGTTGTGACCGCGTACACCGGTCTCACCGTCGCACAGCTCAAGGAGCTGCGCCGTTCGCTCGGTGAGAACGCCCAGTACCGTGTGGTGAAGAACACGCTGACCAAGATCGCGGCCAACGAGGCCGGGATCAACCAGATCGACGACCTGTTCACAGGTTCGTCGGCCGTCGCCTTCGTGACCGGTGACCCGGTCGAGGCGGCGAAGGGTCTCCGTGACTTCGCCAAGGACAACCCCGCTCTCGTCATCAAGGGCGGTGTCCTTGATGGCAAGGCGCTGTCCGCCGACGAGATCAAGAAGCTCGCGGACCTCGAGTCCCGCGAGGTGCTGCTCTCCAAGCTGGCGGGCGCCATGAAGGGCAAGCAGTCCCAGGCTGCCGCGCTCTTCCAGGCCCCGCTGTCGAAGTTCATCCGCACCGCGGAGGCGCTTCGCAGCAAGGTCGAGCAGGGCGGTGCCGGCGAGCCGGCTCCCGCCGAGGCCGAGGCCGCCGAGTAACTCGGCCCCGGTCGCAGCGGGCCCGGAAGAAGCCCGCCCCCATTTTCATCCGGCACCTGCCGAACTAGTGGAAGGACCGCCATCATGGCGAAGCTCAGCCAGGACGACCTGCTCGCGCAGTTCGAGGAGATGACCCTCATCGAGCTCTCCGAGTTCGTGAAGGCCTTCGAGGAGAAGTTCGACGTCACCGCCGCCGCCCCGGCCGCCGTCGTCGCCGCCGGTGCCCCGGGTGCCCCGGCCGCCGCCGAGGCCGAGGAGGAGAAGGACGAGTTCGACGTCATCCTCACCGGCGCCGGCGACAAGAAGATCCAGGTCATCAAGGTCGTGCGTGAGCTGACCTCCCTGGGTCTGAAGGAGGCCAAGGACCTCGTCGACGGCACCCCGAAGCCGGTCCTGGAGAAGGTCAACAAGGAGGCCGCGGAGAAGGCCGCCGAGTCCCTCAAGGGCGCCGGCGCCTCGGTCGAGGTCAAGTGATCTCACGGGTCGGATGACCCGCTGTGCCGTGAGGGCGATCACCCGTTGGGGTGGTCGCCCTTCGGTGTTCTTGTGACGGCTACGCTGACTTTCCGGTTCCGGCAGGTATGGTGATCTTCGTTGCCCGTCGCCACGCCCTGTGACGATCTCGCCGGAGTGGGGGGCCTTGACGAACGGCACGCAGCGCGCAATTCTCGGGACGCGACGTCACACCGATCCGTAAGTCCGAGGCATGGATCGTCGGCGAAGCGGGCAGTATCGATATGCGCTGGCGAAGCGCGATGACTGCCGGACAGGCGTGTGAAGGACAACGAGGGGCGCGCCCCTCACCGGAGGGAGAGATTGGCACTGCCGGTCTCAGAAACTCGGCGCTGGACATCAGTGTGCCAAGTGGCTACACTGACCCTTTGCGCTGCCTGTTAGCTGCTCCCTGCCCGTCACCAGGGGCATACCCACCTTTGAGCACTGCCGATGAAAACGCCCTGACCAGGGATTTCGTCCATGGGTTCGCGGTGGGACCGGTACGCGCGTAGTGAGTCCGAGCCCTCGGAAGGACCCCCTCTTGGCCGCCTCGCGCAACGCCTCGACTGCCAATACGAACAACGGCGCCAGCACCGCCCCGCTGCGCATCTCCTTTGCGAAGATCAAGGAACCCCTCGAGGTTCCGAACCTCCTTGCACTGCAGACCGAGAGCTTCGATTGGCTGCTCGGCAATGCCGCCTGGAAGGCTCGCGTCGAGGCTGCGCTGGACAGCGGTCAGGACGTCCCCACCAAGTCCGGTCTGGAAGAGATCTTCGAGGAGATCTCCCCGATCGAGGACTTCTCCGGGTCGATGTCCCTGACCTTCCGTGACCACCGCTTCGAGCCGCCGAAGAACTCGATCGACGAGTGCAAGGAGCGCGACTTCACGTACGCCGCGCCGCTCTTCGTCACCGCCGAGTTCACCAACAACGAGACCGGCGAGATCAAGTCCCAGACGGTCTTCATGGGCGACTTCCCGCTCATGACCCCGAAGGGCACCTTCTGCATCAACGGCACCGAGCGTGTCGTCGTCTCGCAGCTGGTCCGCTCGCCGGGTGTGTACTTCGACTCCTCCATCGACAAGACGTCCGACAAGGACATCTTCTCGGCCAAGATCATCCCGTCCCGGGGTGCCTGGCTGGAGATGGAGATCGACAAGCGCGACATGGTCGGTGTCCGTATCGACCGCAAGCGCAAGCAGTCCGTCACCGTCCTGCTCAAGGCGCTCGGCTGGACCACCGAGCAGATCCTCGAGGAGTTCGGCGAGTACGAGTCCATGCGCGCCACCCTGGAGAAGGACCACACCCAGGGCCAGGACGACGCGCTGCTCGACATCTACCGCAAGCTGCGCCCGGGCGAGCCGCCGACGCGTGAGGCCGCCCAGACGCTGCTGGAGAACCTGTACTTCAACCCCAAGCGCTACGACCTCGCCAAGGTCGGCCGGTACAAGGTCAACAAGAAGCTCGGCGCGGACGCCCCCCTCGACGCCGGCGTGCTGACCACCGACGATGTCATCGCGACCATCAAGTACCTGGTCAAGCTGCACGCCGGGGAGACCGAGACGGTCGGCGAGGCCGGCGACATGATCGTCGTCGAGACCGACGACATCGACCACTTCGGCAACCGCCGCCTGCGGAACGTCGGCGAGCTGATCCAGAACCAGGTCCGCACCGGTCTGGCCCGTATGGAGCGCGTCGTCCGCGAGCGGATGACCACCCAGGACGTCGAGGCGATCACGCCGCAGACCCTGATCAACATCCGGCCGGTCGTCGCCTCCATCAAGGAGTTCTTCGGCACCAGCCAGCTGTCGCAGTTCATGGACCAGACCAACCCGCTGTCGGGTCTGACCCACAAGCGCCGTCTGTCGGCGCTGGGCCCGGGTGGTCTGAGCCGTGAGCGGGCCGGCTTCGAGGTCCGTGACGTGCACCCCTCGCACTACGGCCGCATGTGCCCGATCGAGACGCCGGAAGGCCCGAACATCGGTCTGATCGGCTCGCTCGCCTCGTACGGCCGGGTCAACGCGTTCGGCTTCGTCGAGACCCCGTACCGCAAGGTCCACGAGGGTGTCGTCACCGACAAGGTGGACTTCCTCACCGCCGATGAGGAAGACCGCTTCGTCATCGCCCAGGCGAACGCGCCGCTGGCCGACGACAACACCTACGTCGAGAACCGGGTCCTGGTCCGCCGCCGTGGCGGCGAGGTCGACTACGTGCCCGGCTCCGAGGTCGACTACATGGACGTCTCGCCGCGCCAGATGGTGTCGGTCGCGACCGCCATGATCCCCTTCCTCGAGCACGACGACGCCAACCGCGCGCTCATGGGCTCGAACATGATGCGTCAGGCCGTGCCGCTGATCAAGGCGGAGTCCCCGCTGGTCGGCACCGGCATGGAGTACCGCTGCGCGGTCGACGCCGGCGACGTCATCAAGGCCGAGAAGGACGGTGTCGTCCAGGAGGTCTCCGCCGACTACGTGACGGTGGCCAACGACGACGGCACCTACACCACCTACCGGGTGGCCAAGTTCTCCCGCTCCAACCAGGGCACCTCCTTCAACCAGAAGGTCGTCGTGGACGAGGGCGCCCGCGTCATCACCGGCCAGGTGCTGGCCGACGGCCCGTCCACCGAGGACGGCGAGATGGCGCTCGGCAAGAACCTGCTCGTCGCGTTCATGCCGTGGGAGGGCCACAACTACGAGGACGCGATCATCCTCAGCCAGCGGCTGGTGCAGGACGACGTCCTCTCCTCGATCCACATCGAGGAGCACGAGGTCGACGCCCGGGACACCAAGCTCGGCCCCGAGGAGATCACCCGGGACATCCCGAACGTCTCCGAGGAGGTCCTGGCCGACCTCGACGAGCGCGGCATCATCCGCATCGGTGCCGAGGTCGTCGCCGGCGACATCCTGGTCGGCAAGGTCACCCCGAAGGGTGAGACCGAGCTGACTCCGGAGGAGCGCCTGCTGCGCGCGATCTTCGGTGAGAAGGCCCGTGAGGTCCGTGACACCTCGCTGAAGGTGCCGCACGGCGAGATCGGCAAGGTCATCGGCGTCCGCGTCTTCGACCGCGAGGAGGGCGACGAGCTGCCGCCCGGCGTGAACCAGCTGGTCCGCGTCTACGTCGCGCAGAAGCGCAAGATCACCGACGGTGACAAGCTCGCCGGCCGCCACGGCAACAAGGGCGTCATCTCGAAGATCCTGCCGGTCGAGGACATGCCGTTCCTGGAGGACGGCACCCCGGTCGACATCATCCTCAACCCCCTCGGTGTGCCGTCCCGAATGAACCCGGGACAGGTGCTGGAGATCCACCTCGGCTGGCTGGCCTCCCGGGGCTGGAAGGTCGAGGGCTCCGAGGAGTGGATGCAGCGGCTGCAGGCGATCGGCGCCGACGAGGTCCAGCCCGGCACCAACGTCGCGACCCCGGTCTTCGACGGTGCCCGTGAGGACGAGATCGCCGGTCTCTTCGAGGCGACGATCCCGAACCGCGACGGGGACCGTCTGGTCCAGCCCTCCGGCAAGGCCCGGCTCTTCGACGGCCGCTCCGGCGAGCCGTTCCCGGACCCGATCTCGGTCGGCTTCATGTACATCCTCAAGCTGCACCACCTGGTGGACGACAAGCTGCACGCCCGGTCCACCGGCCCGTACTCGATGATCACCCAGCAGCCGCTGGGTGGTAAGGCTCAGTTCGGTGGCCAGCGCTTCGGAGAGATGGAGGTGTGGGCGCTGGAGGCTTACGGCGCCGCGTACGCCCTCCAGGAGCTGCTGACCATCAAGTCCGACGACGTCACCGGCCGCGTGAAGGTCTACGAGGCCATCGTCAAGGGCGAGAACATCCCCGAGCCCGGCATCCCCGAGTCCTTCAAGGTGCTCATCAAGGAGATGCAGTCCCTGTGCCTCAACGTGGAGGTGCTGTCCAGCGACGGCATGTCCATCGAGATGCGCGACACCGACGAGGACGTCTTCCGCGCTGCGGAGGAGCTCGGCATCGACCTGTCGCGGCGCGAGCCGAGCAGCGTCGAAGAGGTCTGACGGGTCTGGCCGGGGCGGCTCGTACGCACCGCCCCGGCCTCTCCCCGGACCCCCAGTCAGACCCGAAGACACGACCCTGAAAGAGGGATTGACGACAAGTGCTCGACGTCAACTTCTTCGACGAGCTGCGGATCGGCCTCGCCACTGCTGACGACATCCGTCAGTGGTCCCACGGCGAGGTCAAGAAGCCGGAGACCATCAACTACCGCACCCTGAAGCCCGAAAAGGACGGACTCTTCTGCGAGAAGATCTTCGGTCCGACCCGGGACTGGGAGTGCTACTGCGGCAAGTACAAGCGCGTCCGCTTCAAGGGCATCATCTGTGAGCGCTGTGGCGTCGAGGTCACCCGCGCCAAGGTGCGCCGTGAGCGGATGGGCCACATCGAGCTGGCCGCTCCCGTCACCCACATCTGGTACTTCAAGGGCGTGCCCAGCCGTCTGGGCTACCTGCTCGACCTCGCCCCGAAGGACCTCGAGAAGGTCATCTACTTCGCCGCCTACATGATCACGTGGGTGGACGAGGAGCGCCGCACGCGCGACCTGCCCTCGCTGGAGGCCCACGTCTCCGTCGAGCGCCAGCAGATCGAGCAGCGCCGCGACGCCGACCTGGAGGCCCGCGCCAAGAAGCTCGAGGCCGACCTCGCCGACCTGGAGTCCGAGGGCGCCAAGGCCGATGTGCGCCGCAAGGTGCGCGAGGGCGCCGAGCGCGAGATGAAGCAGCTGCGCGACCGCGCCCAGCGCGAGATCGACCGTCTCGACGAGGTGTGGAACCGCTTCAAGAGCCTCAAGGTCCAGGACCTGGAGGGCGACGAGCTGCTCTACCGCGAGCTGCGTGACCGCTTCGGCACGTACTTCATGGGTGGCATGGGCGCCGCCGCCCTGCAGAAGCGCCTGGAGTCCTTCGACCTCGACGAGGAGGCCGAGAAGCTCCGCGAGATCATCCGGACCGGCAAGGGCCAGAAGAAGACCCGTGCGCTCAAGCGCCTCAAGGTCGTCTCCGCCTTCCTGCAGACCCGCAACAGCCCCAACGGCATGGTGCTGGACTGCATCCCGGTGATCCCGCCGGACCTGCGTCCGATGGTGCAGCTGGACGGTGGCCGCTTCGCGACCTCCGACCTGAACGACCTGTACCGCCGTGTGATCAACCGGAACAACCGCCTCAAGCGTCTTCTCGACCTCGGTGCCCCCGAGATCATCGTGAACAACGAGAAGCGGATGCTGCAGGAGGCCGTCGACGCGCTGTTCGACAACGGCCGCCGCGGCCGCCCGGTGACCGGTCCCGGTAACCGTCCGCTGAAGTCCCTCAGCGACATGCTGAAGGGTAAGCAGGGCCGGTTCCGTCAGAACCTGCTCGGTAAGCGCGTCGACTACTCGGCCCGTTCCGTCATCGTCGTCGGCCCGCAGCTCAAGCTGCACCAGTGCGGTCTGCCCAAGGCCATGGCGCTGGAGCTGTTCAAGCCGTTCGTGATGAAGCGCCTGGTGGACCTCAACCACGCGCAGAACATCAAGTCGGCCAAGCGCATGGTCGAGCGCGGCCGCACCGTCGTGTACGACGTGCTCGAAGAGGTCATCGCCGAGCACCCGGTGCTGCTGAACCGTGCGCCGACCCTGCACCGTCTGGGCATCCAGGCCTTCGAGCCGCAGCTGGTCGAGGGCAAGGCCATTCAGATTCACCCGCTCGTCTGCACCGCGTTCAACGCGGACTTCGACGGTGACCAGATGGCCGTGCACCTGCCGCTGTCCGCGGAGGCCCAGGCCGAGGCCCGCATCCTGATGCTGTCCTCGAACAACATCCTCAAGCCGGCCGACGGCCGGCCGGTGACCATGCCGACCCAGGACATGGTGCTGGGCCTGTTCTTCCTCACCACCGACGAGGAGGAGCGCAAGGTCATCGGCGAGGGCCGGTCCTTCGGCTCCAGCGCCGAGGCGATCATGGCGTTCGACGCCCGGGAGCTGTCGCTCCAGGCGAAGATCGACATCCGCTTCCCGATCGGCACCGTCCCGCCCCGCGGCTGGACCCCGCCGGCTCCGGAAGAGGGCGAGCCCGCCTGGCAGCAGGGCGACAGCTTCCGGCTGCGCACCACGCTGGGCCGCGCGCTCTTCAACGAGCTGCTGCCCGAGGACTACCCGTTCGTCGACTACTCGGTGGGCAAGAAGCAGCTCTCCGAGATCGTCAACGACCTCGCCGAGCGCTACCCCAAGGTCATCGTCGCGGCGACCCTGGACAACCTGAAGGCGGCCGGTTTCCACTGGGCCACCCGCTCCGGTGTCACCGTCGCCATCTCCGACATCGTCGTGCCCGAGGCCAAGAAGGCCATCATCACGGGCTACGAGGCGCAGGACGAGAAGGTCCAGAAGCAGTACGAGCGCGGTCTGATCACCAAGGACGAGCGCACCCAGGAACTGATCGCGATCTGGACCAAGGCGACCAACGAGGTCGCCGAGGCGATGAACGCGAACTTCCCGAAGACCAACCCGATCTTCATGATGGTCGACTCGGGCGCGCGCGGAAACATGATGCAGATGCGTCAGATCGCCGGTATGCGTGGTCTGGTGTCCAACGCGAAGAACGAGACCATCCCGCGGCCCATTAAGGCGTCGTTCCGTGAGGGTCTCTCCGTGCTGGAGTACTTCATCTCCACCCACGGTGCCCGTAAGGGTCTCGCGGACACCGCCCTGCGTACCGCCGACTCGGGTTACCTGACCCGTCGTCTGGTGGACGTCTCGCAGGACGTGATCATCCGCGAGGAGGACTGCGGCACCGAGCGCGGCCTCAAGCTGGCGATCGCGACCAAGGGCGCGGACGGCGTGCTGCGCAAGACCGAGGACGTCGAGACCAGCGTGTACGCGCGCTGCCTCGCCGAGGACATCGTCGTGGACGGGAAGGTCCTGGCCCCGGCCGGCACCGACCTGGGCGACGTGCTCATCGACGAGCTGGTCCGGCACGGCGTGGAGACGGTCAAGACCCGCTCGGTGCTCACCTGCGAGTCCGCCGTCGGCACCTGCGCCATGTGCTACGGCCGCTCGCTGGCGACCGGCAAGCTGGTGGACATCGGCGAGGCCGTCGGCATCATCGCCGCCCAGTCCATCGGTGAGCCCGGCACCCAGCTGACGATGCGTACCTTCCACACCGGTGGTGTGGCCGGTGACGACATCACCCAGGGTCTGCCGCGTGTCGTCGAGCTGTTCGAGGCCCGTACGCCCAAGGGCGTCGCGCCGATCTCGGAGGCGGCCGGCCGTGTCCGGATCGAGGAGACCGAGAAGACCAAGAAGATCGTCGTCACCCCGGACGACGGCTCCGACGAGACCGCCTACGGCGTCTCCAAGCGGGCCCGTCTGCTGGTGGGCGAGGGCGACCACGTCGAGGTCGGCCAGGCGCTGACCGTGGGTGCCACCAACCCGCACGACGTGCTGCGCATCCTCGGCCAGCGCGCCGTCCAGGTGCACCTGGTCGGCGAGGTCCAGAAGGTCTACAACTCGCAGGGTGTGTCGATCCACGACAAGCACATCGAGATCATCATCCGGCAGATGCTGCGCCGGGTCACGATCATCGAGTCCGGCGACGCGGAGCTGCTGCCGGGCGAGCTGGTGGAGCGTACGCGCTTCGAGGGTGAGAACCGTCGTGTGGTCCAGGAAGGCGGCCACCCGGCCTCCGGCCGTCCGCAGCTGATGGGTATCACCAAGGCCTCGCTGGCGACCGAGTCCTGGCTGTCGGCGGCGTCCTTCCAGGAGACGACCCGGGTGCTCACCGACGCGGCGATCAACGCCAAGTCGGACTCCCTGATCGGCCTCAAGGAGAACGTCATCATCGGTAAGCTCATCCCGGCCGGTACGGGCCTGTCCCGCTACCGCAACATCCGGGTCGAGCCGACCGAGGAGGCGAAGGCCGCGATGTACTCGGCCGTCGGCTACGACGACATCGACTACTCGCCCTTCGGCACCGGCTCCGGCCAGGCGGTCCCGCTGGAGGACTACGACTACGGTCCGTACAACCAGTAAGCACTCCCGGCTGGGGTCCGGGGCCCGCGGCGGTAGCCGCTGGTGTCACAGCCCCCGGGAAATGCGGTACAGGGCGGTCACCCCATGGCGGGGGTGGCCGCCCTGCGGCTATGCTCCGGGTTGGTGTGTCCAGCGCGTGTGCATTTGTTTTGACCGGAGCCGATGCGGTAGGTACGCTCTGACCTTGTGCCTGGGGTGTCCCTGGGCTCCCGTGTGTGCTTGAGACCGCGCGGGGGGCCGAGGTGTCGACACCAACAATTCGCACTCTCCTGACATTCGCAGGGGGCTGCGGTGCGCGACACACCCGACCGCGTGGGTCGGAGAAATCCCAGGTTAGCTTTACCGAGACGGCACACAGAAACCGGAGAAACGGTGCCTACGATCCAGCAGCTGGTCCGCAAGGGCCGCCAGGACAAGGTCGAGAAGAACAAGACTCCCGCACTGGCGGGGTCGCCGCAGCGCCGTGGCACGTGCACCCGCGTGTTCACCACGACGCCGAAGAAGCCGAACTCGGCGCTCCGCAAGGTCGCGCGTGTCCGGCTGAGCAGTGGGATCGAGGTCACCGCCTACGTCCCGGGTGAGGGTCACAACCTGCAGGAGCACTCCATCGTGCTCGTGCGTGGCGGTCGAGTGAAGGACCTGCCGGGTGTTCGCTACAAGATCATCCGCGGCTCCCTCGACACGCAGGGCGTCAAGAACCGCAAGCAGGCTCGCAGCCGCTACGGCGCCAAGAAGGAGAAGTAAGAATGCCTCGTAAGGGTCCCGCCCCGAAGCGCCCGGTCATCATCGACCCGGTTTACAACTCTCCTCTGGTGACGTCCCTCATCAACAAGGTGCTGCTGAACGGTAAGCGCTCCACCGCCGAGCGCATCGTGTACGGCGCCATGGAGGGCCTGCGCGAGAAGTCCGGCAACGACCCGGTCATCACGCTCAAGCGCGCGCTGGAGAACGTGAAGCCGACCCTCGAGGTCCGCTCCCGCCGTGTTGGTGGCGCCACCTACCAGGTGCCGGTCGAGGTCCGTCCCGGCCGCTCCTCCACCCTCGCGCTGCGCTGGCTCGTGGGCTACTCCCGCGCCCGCCGCGAGAAGACCATGACCGAGCGCCTGATGAACGAGCTGCTGGACGCCAGCAACGGTCTCGGCGCCTCCGTCAAGCGTCGCGAGGACACCCACAAGATGGCCGAGTCCAACAAGGCCTTCGCGCACTACCGCTGGTAGTCGCTACCCCCATCGAGACCGAGAGAAGACTGAAGCCTTATGGCTACCACTTCACTTGACCTGGCCAAGGTCCGCAACATCGGGATCATGGCCCACATCGACGCGGGCAAGACGACGACCACCGAGCGGATTCTGTTCTACACCGGTGTGAGCTACAAGATCGGTGAGGTCCACGATGGCGCTGCCACCATGGACTGGATGGAGCAGGAGCAGGAGCGCGGCATCACGATCACGTCGGCCGCGACGACCTGTCACTGGCCGCTCGAGGACACCGATCACACGATCAACATCATCGACACCCCGGGGCACGTCGACTTCACGGTCGAGGTGGAGCGCTCGCTGCGCGTCCTCGACGGTGCCGTGACGGTGTTCGACGGTGTGGCCGGCGTGGAGCCGCAGTCCGAGACCGTGTGGCGTCAGGCGGACCGCTACGGCGTTCCGCGGATCTGCTTCGTCAACAAGCTCGACCGCACCGGTGCCGAGTTCCACCGCTGCGTCGACATGATCACGGACCGCCTGGGCGCGGTGCCGCTGGTCATGCAGCTGCCGATCGGCACCGAGGCCGACTTCAAGGGTGTCATCGACCTCGTCAGCATGAAGGCGCTGGTCTGGAACATCGAGGCGTCCAAGGGCGAGATGTACGACACCGTCGACATCCCGGACACCCACGCCGAGGCCGCCGACGAGTGGCGCGGCAAGCTGCTGGAGACCGTCGCCGAGAACGACGAAGAGATGATGGAGCTGTACCTGGAGGGCGAGGAGCCCTCCGTGGAGCAGCTGTACGCGGCGATCCGCCGCATCACCATCGCCTCCGGCGTGGGCGGCGGCACGACCGTCACCCCCGTGTTCTGCGGCACCGCGTTCAAGAACAAGGGCGTGCAGCCCCTGCTCGACGCGGTCGTCCGGTACCTGCCGTCGCCGATCGACGTCGAGGCGGTCGAGGGCCACTCGGTCAAGGACCCCGACGAGGTCATCAAGCGGCGTCCGTCCGAGGAAGAGCCGCTGTCGGCGCTGGCGTTCAAGATCGCGAGCGACCCGCACCTCGGCAAGCTCACCTTCATCCGGGTCTACTCGGGCCGCATGACGGCCGGCACGCAGGTGCTGAACTCGGTGAAGGGCAAGAAGGAGCGCATCGGCAAGATCTACCGAATGCACGCGAACAAGCGTGAGGAGATCGAGTCGGTGGGTGCCGGTGACATCGTCGCCGTCATGGGTCTGAAGCAGACCACCACCGGTGAGACCCTCTGCGACGCGTCGAACCCGGTGATCCTCGAGTCCATGGACTTCCCGGCCCCGGTCATCGAGGTGGCCATCGAGCCGAAGTCCAAGGGCGACCAGGAGAAGCTCGCCGTCGCGATCCAGCGGCTTGCCGAGGAGGACCCGTCCTTCCGCGTCAAGACCGACGAGGAGACCGGCCAGACCATCATCGCCGGTATGGGTGAGCTCCACCTCGACGTGCTGGTCGACCGTATGAAGCGTGAGTTCAAGGTCGAGGCCAACGTCGGCAAGCCGCAGGTGGCCTACCGTGAGACGCTGCGCAAGGCGGTCGAGCGGTACGACTACACGCACAAGAAGCAGACTGGTGGTTCCGGCCAGTTCGCGAAGGTGCAGATCGCGCTGGAGCCGCTCGAGGGCGACGGCTACGAGTTCGAGAACAAGGTCACCGGTGGCCGCATCCCGCGGGAGTACATCCCGTCCGTGGACGCGGGCTGCCAGGAGGCCATGGAGTTCGGCGTGCTCGCCGGCTACCCGCTGACCGGCGTCAAGGTCGTGCTTCTCGACGGTGGCTACCACGAGGTCGACTCCTCCGAGATGGCCTTCAAGATCGCCGGTTCGATGGCCTTCAAGGAGGCCGCCCGCAAGGCCAGCCCGGCCCTGCTCGAGCCGATGATGAAGGTCGAGGTCACGACGCCCGAGGACTACATGGGCGACGTGATCGGCGACATCAACTCCCGCCGTGGTCAGATCCAGTCCATGGAGGACCGTAGCGGCGCCAAGCTGGTGATCGGTCTGGTCCCGCTGTCGGAGATGTTCGGCTACGTGGGCGACCTGCGCAGCAAGACCTCTGGCCGCGCCAGCTACTCCATGCAGTTCGACTCCTACGCCGAGGTTCCGCGGAACGTCGCCGAGGAGATCATCGCGAAGGCCAAGGGCGAGTAAGGCGGGTTCATCCGCATTCCTCACCCTTTAGGCTGGAGCAAAAGGCAACGGGTGTTCCGCCGGAGACCGTCCACCGTGGCGATCGACGGCGGGGCCCCGGCCGCCGGCCCCCATACGAATACGGCGAAGGGCATCCCCCTCGGGGTCCTGGCCGGTTCGGTAAGACCAACTGAACCCATTCGCAAAGCGCGGATGCGTTACAGAACCACTCCACAGGAGGACCCCAGTGGCGAAGGCGAAGTTCGAGCGGACTAAGCCGCACGTCAACATCGGCACCATCGGTCACATCGACCACGGTAAGACGACCCTTACCGCGGCGATCACCAAGGTGCTGCACGACGCGTTCCCGGACCTGAACGAGGCCTCGGCCTTCGACATGATCGACAAGGCGCCGGAAGAGCGCCAGCGCGGTATTACGATCTCCATCGCGCACGTCGAGTACCAGACCGAGTCGCGTCACTACGCGCACGTTGACTGCCCCGGTCACGCGGACTACATCAAGAACATGATCACCGGTGCCGCGCAGATGGACGGCGCCATCCTCGTGGTCGCCGCCACCGACGGCCCGATGCCGCAGACCAAGGAGCACGTGCTCCTGGCCCGCCAGGTCGGCGTTCCGTACATCGTCGTCGCCCTGAACAAGGCCGACATGGTGGACGACGAGGAGATCCTGGAGCTCGTCGAGCTCGAGGTCCGCGAGCTGCTCTCCGAGTACGAGTTCCCGGGCGACGACGTCCCGGTCGTCAAGGTCTCGGCGCTCAAGGCGCTCGAGGGCGACGCCGAGTGGGGCAAGTCCGTCCTCGACCTGATGAAGGCCGTCGACGACTCGATCCCGAACCCGGAGCGCGACGTCGACAAGCCGTTCCTCATGCCGATCGAGGACGTCTTCACCATCACCGGTCGCGGTACGGTCGTCACCGGCCGTATCGAGCGCGGTGTGCTGAAGGTCAACGAGAACGTCGACATCATCGGCATCAAGAACGAGAAGACCTCGACCACCGTCACCGGTATCGAGATGTTCCGCAAGCTGCTCGACGAGGGCCAGGCCGGTGAGAACGTCGGTCTGCTGCTCCGCGGCATCAAGCGCGAGGACGTCGAGCGCGGCCAGGTCATCATCAAGCCGGGTTCGGTCACCCCGCACACCGAGTTCGAGGCCCAGGCGTACATCCTGTCCAAGGACGAGGGTGGCCGCCACACGCCGTTCTTCAACAACTACCGTCCGCAGTTCTACTTCCGTACCACGGACGTGACGGGCGTTGTGACCCTCCCCGAGGGCACCGAGATGGTCATGCCGGGCGACAACACCGAGATGTCCGTCCAGCTGATCCAGCCGGTCGCCATGGAGGAGGGCCTGAAGTTCGCCATCCGTGAGGGTGGCCGGACCGTCGGCGCCGGTCAGGTCACGAAGATCAACAAGTGATCTGACGCTCTTCGGAGCACGCTCCCCGGAGCACGAAGCCCCACTCGCCTTCATACGGCGGGTGGGGCTTTTCCGTATCTGGGTACCCGGCCCCCCGTATCGAAGCTGAGTTCGACTTCGGGAGAACCGATGATGACCAACGGCAAGATCGCGGTGGCGGTCGCGGGAGGCTACCTCCTGGGGCGTACCAAGAAGGCGAAACTCGCCCTCGGGCTGGGCATGTTGCTCGCCGGGAAGAAGATCAGCCTGGATCCGCAGCAGCTGGCCCGGGCGGTCGCCGACTCCCCGCTGCTGAGCGGCCTGAACGCGCAGGCGCGCAAGGAGCTGGCCGGTGCCGCCAAGACGGCCGCGACCTCGGCCCTGTCCACCCGCATGAACGGCCTCGCCGATTCGCTGCACGACCGCACGCTGAGCCTGCGGGGCGGGGCGGACGACGCGCGCGAAGCGGACGAGGAGCCGGAGGACGACGAACCGGCCGACGAGGACAGCGAGCGGAAACCGCCGGCACCACGCCGCAAGGCACCGCAGGCCAAGGCGCCGCAGGCCAAGGCGGCCAAGGCCCCGGCCGGCCGGGCGCGCAGGACCGCCGCCTCGTCGTCCGGCGCGGCGAAGAAGACCGCGAAGAAGGCCACGAAGAAGACGGCCAAGAAGACCGCCGGGGGCCGCAATGGCTGACACGTTGGGCAAGCTGAAGGACGACATCGTCCGCAGCCCGGCCGCGGACCGCCTCAAGGACGAGCTGCAGAGCTACGTACAGGCCCGGGCGACCCACGCGCTCTCCGGACTCGGCAGCGGTCTCGCCAAGGGCACCAAGGCGCTCGCCGAGGGCAAGCCGCCGGGCCGGGCCGTGCTGAAGGCCGGGGCCTCCCAGCTGAAGGACTCGTTGAAGGACTCGCTGAAGGACAAGGTCAAGGGCATGTTCGGCAAGGGACGTGGCAAGAGCGGCGGCGGCAAGTCCAAGAGCGTCACGGTGGTCGAGGACATCGACGTCGGGGTGCCGGTCCGCGAGGCGTACGACCAGTGGACCCAGTTCCAGGAGTTCAGCACCTTCGCCAAGGGTGTCGTCAGCGTCGAGAAGGCCGACGACACCAGCAGCAACTGGAAGGTGAAGGTCGCCAAGTCCACGCGCAGCTGGAAGGCCAACGTCACCGAGCAGGTGCCCGACGAGCGGATCAGCTGGACGACCGAGGGTGCCAAGGGCACCGTCAAGGGCGTCGTCACCTTTCACCCGCTCGGCGACAACCTCACCCGCGTGCTGCTGGTGCTGGAGTACTTCCCCAAGGGGCTGTTCGAGAAGACCGGCAACATCTGGCGCGCCCAGGGCCGCCGGGCACGGCTCGACCTCAAGCTCTACCGCAAGTTCATCATGATGCGCGGCGAGGCCACGGACGGCTGGCGCGGCGAGGTCCGGGACGGCGAGGTCGTGGTCGACCACGAGACGGCCGTGGCGGAGGAAGAGGACGAGCACGGCGAGGAGGCCGGGGGAGAGGCCGATGAGCCGCGGGCCGATCAGGACGACGAGGAAGCGGCGTACGAGGACGAGGGCGAGGAGGAGCCCGAGGAGGAGTACGAGGAGCCCGACGAGCCCGAGGACGCCGACGCCGAGCCCGAGGAGGAACCGGAGGAGGAGTACGAGGAGCCCGAAGAGCCGGCCGTGGCCGAGGACGAGGCAGAGGACGAGGCTGAGGACGACGCCGAGGCCGAGCGCCCGCGGCGTACGGCGGCGGCTCGCCGCTGACACCCCTGCGGGCGGCGGCCGACCGCTGGGGCGCCCCGGTGAACGGACCGGGGCGCCCCAGCGGTGGCGTCACGCCGTGGACGTCGGGCGCGGGCGCCAGATCCACGGGGTGGCGTCCGGCGCGATGCCCACCACGCAGGCCCCCTGGCCGGGGTCGGACAGCAGGGCGGGGGTGCCCACCGGGGTGAGGTGGCCGGGGGAGCGCAGCGGGCGGTCGCCGGGGCCGGTGCCCCACTGGACCTGGACGTCGCCGTCGAGGCCGCGGCCGAGCAGGAGCAGGGTGGCGGCCTTGTGGTCGTCGCCGTCCTTGCCGGGCTCGGGCACGGTGTGCGCGGCGATGGCCCCGTACCCCTCGAAGTGCCGCAGCGTGCGGTTCTCCGTGCCGTGGACGGCGGGCACGGTGGCCGCGGGGGTGCGGTAGACCAGCGAGAGCGAGCCGTCGGGGGCGATCGCGGCGCCGATCTGGTTGCCGCCAGGGCGGGGCAGCCCGGCGGAGGGCCGCAGGGCGACGGGGCCTCCGGGCTGTTCCTGCGACCAGTGGTGCACGGTGTCGCGGCCCGGGGCGACGACATGGGCGCGGCCCTCGCGGTCGACCAGGGCGGTCAGCCCGTCCTGGATCTCCGCGCCGCCGAGCCGTTCCCAGGGCCCCCAGCGGCCGTCCGCGTCCCGTACCCGGGTGGCGAGGGCCTTCTCGGCGGTCCGCACGAAGAGGTGGATCTTCCCGTCCGGGGTGGCGACCGCGGCGGGGCAGCCGACGCGGCGGCCGTGCTGCGGGTTGGCCTCGGGGGTGCCGAGTCCGGTCCAGGCGCGGAACGGCCCGTTCGGGCGGCTCTGTTCGAGCGCCACGACCTCGCGCAGGTTGGCCCCGCCCTGGCCGTCCAGCGCCGCGAACCGCAGCGCGAGCAGGACGTGGCGTCCGGCGCTGTCCGTCACGGCGGTCAGCGCGGGGGCCAGCGGCCCGCCGCCGAGCCCGAGCGGCGCCCCGAACCGCCCGCTGCCGCGGGCGGTCTCGCGCCACCGGACGGCCTGGGTGCCGAGGACGCCGTACGCGACGAGGCGGCCCTCGCGGTCGGTGGTGGGGGTGGGCAGGGCGCTGGGGTAGCGGTAGTGGGTGGAGCGGATCCAGCCCTTGCGGTTCCGCAGCGGCCGCACGCCGCCCTGGCCGTAGTCGCCGCAGCCCGCGGCGTCACCGCACTCCCACTCGGGGGAGCCGCCGTACGCCTTGATGACGCGCGCCTTCTGGGCCAGCACGGCGGGCGGCAGATTGTGCGGCCAGCGCTGGTTGTAGTAGCCGCGGAAGGACGTGGTGGTGAAGCGCGGCGCCTGCTTGTCCCGGCGGGTGGACTCGGCGGCCCACTGCGCGATCGCCTTCCAGGTGAACAGCGCGACCGGGGTGTGGTCCCGGTGGTCCGAGCAGCCGGGCTGGTCGTTGTCCTTGGGGTGCAGCGCGTCGTGGATCTGGAAGTCGGGGTCGGGGTCGAGGGTGTGGATCAGCGTGGGCCGGTAGCGGTCCATGATCTCGGCGAGCACGTCGACGAGGGTCTGGTGGACGTACGAACTGGGGTGCGCCACCGGGGAGCCCTCGGCCAGCAGCGTCCGCATGACGGCGCCCGGGGTGTCCCACAGGTCGGGCATGCGCTGGTGGCCCTCGGACAGCATGGCGATGTTGAGGAAGATCAGCCGTACTCGGCGGGCGCCGTTGGCGAGCACGTTCGTCTCCGCCTTGACGCCGCCCGGCAGGTTGAGCACCGACCGGTGCCACGGCGTGAACTGGTGCAGGCCCAGCATCTGCGCGTACGCCTGGCGCAGCCCCTGGTGGCGGGCGGCGGAGTACGCGGCCTTGTCCGGCGTCGGCAGCGGCCGCCCGGGCACCCGGTTGAGGCCTAACGCCTCGCCCGCCGTGACGTACACGCTCACCACGGGAACCCCGGAGCGCAGGACGTGCTCGTTGTCGGGGTTCATGAAGTACAGGTCGTCATCGGGGTGGGCCATGACCTGGAGCAGGGTGGCCCGCTTGTCCCCGGCCGCCGAGGTGAACGGCTCGGCGGCCCCCGGGCTGCTGGTCGTCCGGGCCGGTGTGGTGGGGGCGGCGGAAGCCAGGGGGCGGCCGCTGCACCCGGCGGCGGCAGCGGCGGCGCCGAGGGCCGCCACCGCGGCCAGTGCATGCCTGCGTGTCGTGCGCGCGGGCAGAGTCCATCGACTGTTCAATTTGGTGACCCTGTCACTTGTGCAGCGCGTAATCTCCGGCTGCTTCCACGTGATAAGGGACGGCCGATGATCTTCAAAGGTTGTCCGATAGCCGGGAGGCGTCGGTCACAACTCGAACGCGCCGCCCGGTGCCGGCTCAGGCGACCGAGGGGCCGCCGAGGTACCTCCCGGCCCTGGTGTAGGGCCAGGCGTTGGCGACGCAGCCCTTCAGCCCGTCTATCTGCTGCATCATCGCCGGGGCGGGCTTTCCCTTGCCCGGGCAGGTCTCATGGCCGTGGCCGATGCGGTGGCCCACCTCATGATTGATGATCAGCGCCCGGTACTCGCCGATGGGGCCGTCGAACTCGGGGGAACCGGTGTTCCAGCGCTTGAGATTGACCATGACCTGCGTTCCGTTGGCACAGTTGACCTCGCCGTGGGTCTTGAGGCCGGCCTGGCCGCAGATGTAGTCGACCGTGTCCGGGGTGGCGATCTTCACCTCGAAGTCGTAGCTGCCGCCGGAGACCAGCTGGAAGGAGTGCTTCCGGTCCCTGGTCCAGCCGCGTTCGTCCGCGAGGACCGCGGATATCTCGTCCGCGGCCTGCTTCGCGTCGACGCCCGTGCCCTCCTCCACCTGCACCTTGAACCGCCGCACCGCGCCGCCGTCGCCGACCACCTTGCCGGACGCCTTCGCGGTGGTGAACGTGCCGGTCCCGGCGGGGGAGGTGGGCGCCGCGGGGGACGTGGGCGCGGCGGGGCGCGTGGGTCCGGCGTCGCGGGAGGACCGGGAGGGCGGAGCCGACGGCGGGGCGGTGGGGGAGTGGCCGGCGGCCGGGGACCGGCGCGCCGCCGGGGAGTTCGCGGGGGCCGCCCGTACGCCGCCCCCGTCGCCCGGTGACACCACGTAGGCGGCCAGCAGGGCCCCGGACGCCACCGCCGCGCCGATCAGCAGCGGCACCACCGGCGACCGCCGCCGTCGGCGGCGCCGGGACGAACGGCGGTGCGAGGGCCGGGCGGACCGCTCGGCGGACTGGTGTTCGGTGACGGTCATGGCGGGGGGTGCTCCAAGGGAAGGGGGACGGAAGCGTGGACCGGTTCAGGAGAAGCGGGCCGAGGTGAGCGCGTCCTTGACGTGCTCGACGAGGGTGGGGTCCGCGGAGGCGAGGCAGGCGTACGCGGCGACCGTGCTGTCGGGGTGTTCGGGCAGCGGCTGCCGCAGGCTGAGGAACGCGGTGCCGCCCAGTTCCCGGCAGACCGGGGTGGGGTCCGACCGCCGTACGGGCAGCCGCTTCTCCGGCCGGTCGTAGGACTCCCGGCGCCACAGCACCAGGGCGCTGTTCTCCGGGAGCCGGTTCACCGGCAGGCACAGCTCGGGGCCGTAGAGGGCTTCCTTGAGCGGATCGCCGCACCCGGTGCCGCCGGGGTTCGGCGAGACGGTCGACGCCGTGCTCCCCAGGGTGCTCGGCGGTCTCGACACCGTGCCCGCCGCCGTGCTCGACGTCTCGTCCGCCGCCGGGCCCGCCAGGACGTACGTCTCGCTCGCCGGTGTGCTCGTACCGTCCACCCGGCGCGGCCGTGGCACCCGCCAGTCGCCGGGCACGGACACCCGCAGGTCCATGCCGCCCGCGATGTCCGGCAGCCGCAGCACCTTCCGCGGCGCCGCCGTCCGGTCCGGGGCGGGCGCCGTGGCCGGTGTGGTGCCGCCGGGCCCGGCGGGCCGGCCGTCGCGCACCCCGGTGGCCAGCGACACCGCCCCCGCGATCAGCGCGACCACCATCGGGGCGGCCACGACCGCGGTGCGCCGCCTGCGGGCCCGCACCACCCGGTGCCGTACCCGCTCCATCCGGTCCTCCGGCGCGGTCAGCGGCGGGGTGTCGGCGTCCGCGAGCCGCCGCAGCCCGGCCGCGGCGCGGGCCAGCTCCCGGGCGCCCTCGTCGTTCATCGCCACGGTCCTCACCTCACTTCGGCGCGGCGCGGCCGCGGACCGGCTCCGGGGCGGGCACGAGCCCGGGATCGAGCCCGGGTAATCGGGTGCGCAGCGTGCTCAGGGCCTTCGACGCCTGGCTCTTGACCGTGCCGGTGGAGCAGCCCAGCACCGCGGCGGTCTGCTCCACGCTCAGGTCCTCCAGATAGCGCAGCACGACGACCTCGCGCTGCCGCCGGGGCAGCAGCCGCAGCAGCCCGATGATCGCCCGCCCCTGGTCCACCTCCCCGACCTGGGGATACGGCCCGGACGGGCCGCCCCGGGGGGACGGTTCGGGCAGCTCCGAGTGGGGCACCTCGCGCCGCCAGTGCCGCCGCCACCAGGACGCGTGCAGATGGACCAGGGTGCGGCGGACGTACGCCTCGGGGTTCTCCTCGGCGATCCGTCCCCACTTCGGCCAGACCCGGGCCAGGGCGCTCTGCAGCAGGTCCTCGGCCAGATGCCGGTCGCCGGTCAGGAACCAGGCGGACCGCAGCAGCCGTGGCCCGCAGGCGGCGACGAACTCCTCGAACTCGGTCCAGTCGCCGCCCGCCATGCCGCCCTCGCGTGATTCGAAGCCGATCCTTCGTGTGATCCACGCACGCCGAAACGCGGTGGGGACGCGGCCGGGTTGCCCACTGTGGGTCACATCACAGGCAGCGGCGGACCTGACAGGTTTGCCGGCCTCAGTGGGTGACCAGCGCCACGAGCACCGCCAGCCAGCAGACCGCCACCAGCACCGGCAGCAGCATCATGATCGCTCCGGTGGGCGACACCTTCAGATACGCGGAGCCGGGGTCGCTGGTGCGGCGGTTGACTATCCGCTCGCCGCCGTGCCAGGCCATGTACTCCTCGAGCTCGATCACCGCCTCCTTGCGCGCCAGGAGGTACTGACGTCCGAAGCGCAGCATCTGCGAGAAGCCCAGCGATACCCCGAAGCCGATGACCGAGATGATGATCGCCAGCGCCGTGCCCAGGGTGCCGCCCGCGCCCTCCTTGCCGAGGCAGAAGGCGGTGGCGGCCGCGAGGCCCGCCGTGATGTAGAAGAAGTTGTTCAACTTCTGCCAGTTCAAGCTGTCTTCGTGCTTGTAGAGGTCCACCGCGATCCCGTACTGCGCGTGCAGCATCGCCTCGCGCGGCTTGCGCCAGACCCACACCACCCGAGGCAGCCCGTCCGGCGGGGTCATCCGGGTCAGCTCCTGGAAGCCGAGCTTGTGGTGGAAGCGCGCGGACGCGTCGTTGGGCGGGTCGTTGACCACTGCGGCGATCACGGGGCTCTCGTTCCACTGGTCGAGCACGTGGTAATAGAGCATCGAGGCGATCCCGGCCCGCGCCGCCTCGCGGGCCACGCAGATCTGCTTGATCACGAGGAAGTCGCCCAGCGCCGTCTTGATCCGGCGGTTCAGCCACTCGTCCGGCTCGACCCGGTCGGAGCTGTACGCGAGCAGGAACGCCAGGACCTGTCCGCCCTTGACCGCCACATAGAAGTGCTCGGCGGTCGTCAGCCGGGAGCGGTAGTCGGCATCGGTGTACGCCGAGACCAGGAAACCGCCCTCGGTCGAGCTCTGAGCGCCGCCCGGCCCGTCCAGGCTCCGTGACGCGGCGAGCCGGGCGATCTGCTCCACGTGCTCCTCGCCCGCCCGTAAGATGTCCACCCGCAGTGGTACCCCGGCCATCCCGATCCCCCCTCTTTCCCCCATTTTCCCGGCGCGCCGGGAAAGGTACCGCGGGCGTCGGCCGCCGCACCACGGTGCCTCGCGGAAGCACACCACGCCGGGGGCGAGGCAGATGATGCCGGGGAAACCCGATGGGGGCGGATCGGGTGGTCGTGGTTCGGTGAGGCGGGGGCGGGGTACGCTCCAGGGCCGATTCGCGGAGGCTGGGCCTCGTATGGCAGACTGTCCGGGTTGCTCGGTTGAGTGCCGATGCTGCGCGCCTCCCGCCGGGAGGACTGGAAGCGAGTCCCGCAGTACTCGTCGTCCCTGATCAGGGGCGGAAGTACGGGAATCTTCCGGGAAGTGTCAGCGGGGCCCCAGCCAGGCGCCCGGTGGGTGACTCTCTCCCCTGACCAACCCCCTTCACCAGGGATCTCTTCTGTGGAGATTTACGAGAAGGGGCGCGACACGCCCGACCGCGTGGGTCGGGAGTGGGGGAAGGGCCGCGAACGCCACCGGGTCCCAGAGCGTTACGAGAGACAGGACTACGAAGTAGCCATGGCGGGACAGAAGATCCGCATCCGGCTCAAGGCCTACGACCACGAGGTCATCGACTCCTCGGCGAAGAAGATCGTCGAGACGGTGACCCGCACTGGTGCGTCGGTCGCGGGCCCGGTGCCGCTGCCCACAGAGAAGAACGTGTACTGCGTCATCAAGTCGCCGCACAAGTACAAGGACTCGCGCGAGCACTTCGAGATGCGTACGCACAAGCGCCTCATCGACATCCTCGACCCCACGCCGAAGACCGTCGACTCGCTCATGCGTCTCGACCTGCCGGCGGGCGTCGACATCGAGATCAAGCTCTGAGGTGACGCGCGAGATGGCTAAGCAGATCAAGGGCGTCCTGGGCGAGAAGCTCGGCATGACGCAGGTCTGGGACGAGAACAACCGTGTCGTCCCGGTCACCGTCGTCAAGGCCGGTCCCTGCGTCGTGACCCAGGTCCGTACCGATGACGCCGACGGCTACGACGCCGTCCAGATCGCCTTCGGCGAGATCGACCCCCGCAAGGTGAACAAGCCCCTCAAGGGCCACTTCGCCAAGGCGGACGTCACCCCGCGCCGCCACCTGGTGGAGCTGCGTACCGCTGACGCCAGCGAGTACACGCTCGGCCAGGAGGTCACCGCCGAGGTGTTCGAGTCCGGTGTGAAGGTCGACGTGACCGGCACCAGCAAGGGCAAGGGCACCGCCGGTGTCATGAAGCGCCACGGCTTCGGCGGCCTCGGCGCCGGCCACGGCACCCAGCGCAAGCACCGCTCGCCGGGCTCGATCGGTGGCTGCGCCACCCCGGGCCGCGTGTTCAAGGGCCTGCGCATGGCGGGCCGCATGGGCAACGAGCGGGTCACCACCCAGAACCTGACCGTCCATGCCGTTGACGCGGAGAAGGGTCTGCTCCTGATCAAGGGAGCGGTTCCTGGTCCGAACGGCGGCCTCGTCCTGGTCCGTACCGCGGCCAAGGGGGCCTGAGGTAACCGATGAGCACCATTGACATCCTTTCGCCGGCGGGCGACAAGGCCGGGACCGTCGAGCTCCCCACGGAGATCTTCGACGCGCAGGTCAGCATTCCGCTGATCCACCAGGTCGTCGTCGCCCAGCTGGCCGCTGCCCGTCAGGGCACGCACAAGACCAAGACCCGCGGTGAAGTCCGCGGCGGTGGCAAGAAGCCGTACCGCCAGAAGGGCACCGGCCGGGCCCGTCAGGGTTCGACCCGGGCGCCGCAGTTCGCCGGCGGTGGCGTCGTGCACGGCCCCGTGCCGCGCGACTACAGCCAGCGCACCCCGAAGAAGATGAAGGCCGCCGCGCTGCGCGGAGCCCTCTCGGACCGGGCGCGCCACAGCCGCGTTCACGTCGTGACCGGCGTGGTCGAGGGCGACATCTCCACCAAGGCCGCGAAGGCCCTGCTGGGCAAGATCAGCGAGCGCAAGCACGTGCTGCTGGTCGCCGAGCGGAGCGACGAGGCCGCGTGGCTGTCCGCCCGCAACCTGCCCCAGGTGCACATCCTGGAGCCGGGCCAGCTGAACACGTACGACGTGCTCGTCTCCGATGACGTGGTCTTCACCAAGGCCGCCTTCGAGTCCTTCGTGGCTGGTCCCAAGGCCGCTGAGAAGACCGAAGGGAGCGCCGCCTGATGAGTGAGGCGACCGCTGTCACCAGCAAGACCTTCACCGACCCCCGCGACGTTCTCGTCAAGCCGGTGGTCTCGGAGAAGAGCTACGCGCTGCTGGACGAGAACAAGTACACGTTCATCGTCGACCCGCGCGCGAACAAGACCCAGATCAAGCAGGCCGTCGAGGCGGTCTTCTCGGTCAAGGTCACCGGGGTCAACACGATCAACCGGCAGGGCAAGCGCAAGCGCACCCGCACCGGTTACGGCAAGCGCAAGGACACCAAGCGCGCCATCGTGACCCTTGCCGAGGGCGACCGTATCGACATCTTCGGCGGCCCGACCTCCTGACGGAGGCCGGAATCGTCCAGAAGTCCGGAATATTCCGAGGACTGAGAAATGGGTATCCGCAAGTACAAGCCGACGACCCCGGGCCGTCGTGGCTCCAGCGTCGCCGACTTCGTCGAGATCACGCGGTCCACGCCGGAGAAGTCGCTGGTCCGCCCGCTGCACAGCAAGGGCGGTCGTAACAACGCCGGTCGCGTCACGGTCCGCCACCAGGGTGGCGGTCACAAGCGTGCGTACCGCGTGATCGACTTCCGCCGTCACGACAAGGACGGCGTCCCGGCGAAGGTCGCGCACATCGAGTACGACCCCAACCGCACCGCGCGCATCGCGCTGCTGCACTACGTGGACGGCGAGAAGCGCTACATCCTCGCCCCGCGTGGCCTGAAGCAGGGCGACCGGATCGAGAACGGCCCCGGGGCCGACATCAAGCCGGGCAACAACCTGTCGCTGCGCAACATCCCGGTCGGTACCACGCTCCACGCGATCGAGCTGCGGCCCGGTGGCGGCGCGAAGTTCGCCCGTTCCGCGGGTGCCTCCGTGCAGCTGCTGGCGAAGGAGGGCTCCATGGCCCACCTCCGCATGCCGTCCGGTGAGATCCGCCTGGTCGACGTCCGCTGCCGCGCCACCGTCGGCGAGGTCGGCAACGCCGAGCAGTCGAACATCAACTGGGGCAAGGCCGGCCGCATGCGCTGGAAGGGCGTCCGCCCGACCGTTCGTGGTGTGGTCATGAACCCCGTCGACCACCCGCACGGTGGTGGTGAGGGCAAGACCTCCGGTGGTCGCCACCCGGTCTCGCCGTGGGGTCAGAAGGAGGGCCGTACTCGCTCGCCGAAGAAGGCCAGCAACAAGTACATCGTCCGCCGCCGCAAGACGAACAAGAAGCGCTAGGAGCGGGTTTAGATGCCGCGTAGTCTCAAGAAGGGGCCCTTCGTCGACGACCACCTGAGCAAGAAGGTGGACACGCAGAACGAAGCCGGCACCAAGAACGTCATCAAGACCTGGTCCCGCCGCTCGATGATCGTCCCGGCCATGCTCGGCCACACGATCGCGGTGCACGACGGCCGCAAGCACGTCCCGGTGTTCGTCACCGAGTCGATGGTCGGCCACAAGCTCGGCGAGTTCGCGCCGACCCGCACCTTCCGCGGCCACGAGAAGGACGACCGCAAGTCGCGTCGTCGCTGATCGGCGGAAGAGACTCATGACAGACACCGAAGGGACAACCATGGAAGCCAGGGCCCAGGCGCGGTACATCCGCGTCACGCCCATGAAGGCCCGCCGCGTGGTGGACCTCATCCGTGGCATGAATGCCACGGAGGCTCAGGCGGTCCTGCGTTTCGCCCCGCAGGCCGCGAGCGTGCCGGTCGGCAAGGTGCTGGACAGCGCCATCGCCAACGCCGCGCACAACTACGACCACACCGACGCCGACAGCCTCGTCATCTCCGAGGCCTATGTCGACGAGGGCCCGACCCTGAAGCGTTTCCGTCCGCGCGCCCAGGGCCGCGCCTACCGGATCCGCAAGCGGACCAGCCACATCACCGTGGTCGTCAGCAGCAAGGAAGGAACCCGGTAATGGGCCAGAAGGTTAACCCGCACGGGTTCCGGCTCGGCATCACCACCGACTTCAAGTCGCGTTGGTACGCCGACAAGCTGTACAAGGACTACGTCAAGGAAGACGTCGCCATCCGCCGGATGATGACGAAGGGCATGGAGCGCGCCGGTATCTCCAAGGTGGAGATCGAGCGCACCCGTGACCGCGTCCGCGTCGACATCCACACCGCCCGGCCGGGCATCGTCATCGGCCGCCGCGGCGCGGAGGCCGACCGTATCCGCGGCGAGCTGGAGAAGCTCACCGGCAAGCAGGTGCAGCTGAACATCCTCGAGGTCAAGAACCCCGAGGTGGACGCTCAGCTGGTGGCCCAGGCCGTCGCCGAGCAGCTGTCCTCCCGCGTCTCCTTCCGTCGTGCGATGCGTAAGAGCATGCAGAGCTCGATGAAGGCCGGTGCCAAGGGCATCAAGATCCAGTGTGGTGGCCGTCTCGGCGGCGCCGAGATGTCCCGCTCGGAGTTCTACCGCGAGGGCCGCGTGCCCCTGCACACGCTCCGCGCGAACGTCGACTACGGCTTCTTCGAGGCCAAGACCACCTTCGGCCGCATCGGCGTCAAGGTGTGGATCTACAAGGGCGACGTCAAGAACATCGCCGAGGTCCGCGCCGAGAACGCCGCCGCCCGCGCCGGCAACCGCCCGTCGCGCGGCAGCGACCGTCCGCAGCGCCGTGGTGGCGAGCGTGGCGGCCGTGGCCGTAAGCCGCAGCAGCAGAACGCCGCTGCCGAGGCCCCCAAGGCCGAGGCCGCCGCCGCTGCTCCGGCTGCTGAGAGCACCGGAACGGAGGCCTGACCGACATGCTGATCCCTCGCAGGGTCAAGCACCGCAAGCAGCACCACCCCAAGCGGTCCGGCATGGCCAAGGGCGGCACGGAGCTGGCGTTCGGGGAGTACGGCATCCAGGCCGTCACCCCGGCGTACGTCACGAACCGTCAGATCGAGGCCGCTCGTATCGCGATGACCCGCCACATCAAGCGTGGCGGCAAGGTCTGGATCAACATCTACCCGGACCGTCCGCTGACGAAGAAGCCCGCCGAGACCCGCATGGGTTCCGGTAAGGGCTCGCCGGAGTGGTGGGTCGCGAACGTCAAGCCCGGTCGGGTGATGTTCGAGCTGTCCTACCCGAACGAGAAGACTGCGCGTGAGGCGCTCACCCGCGCTGCTCACAAGCTCCCGATGAAGTGCCGGATCGTGCGGCGCGAGGCAGGTGAGTCGTGATGGCGGCCGGTACCAAGGCGTCCGAGCTGCGTGAGCTGAACAACGAGGACCTCGTTGGCAAGCTCCGTGAGGCCAAGGAAGAGCTGTTCAACCTCCGTTTCCAGGCGGCGACCGGACAGCTCGAGAACCACGGCCGGCTGAAGGCCGTCCGCAAGGACATCGCCCGGATCTACACCCTGATGCGGGAGCGCGAGCTCGGCATCGAGACGGTGGAGAGCGCCTGATGAGCGAGACGAATGTGACTGAGAACGCAACGCAGAGCCGCGGCTTCCGCAAGACCCGTGAGGGTCTGGTCGTCAGCGACAAGATGGACAAGACCGTCGTCGTCGCCGTCGAGGACCGCGTCAAGCACGCGCTGTACGGCAAGGTCATCCGCCGTACCAACAAGCTCAAGGCGCACGACGAGCAGAACGCCGCGGGTGTCGGCGACCGCGTCCTCCTCATGGAGACCCGGCCGCTGTCCGCGACGAAGCGCTGGCGCGTCGTCGAGATCCTCGAGAAGGCCAAGTAATTCCTGCGGGGCAAGCCCGCAGGACAGTTCCGCCAGGCTTGGCAGGGGCTCGCACGGTAAGTGCCGAGCCCCTGCCGGGAACCGGCAGACGATCAGGAGATAGACGTGATCCAGCAGGAGTCGCGACTGCGCGTCGCCGACAACACGGGGGCGAAGGAAATCCTTTGCATCCGTGTTCTCGGTGGCTCGGGTCGCCGCTACGCGGGCATTGGTGACGTCATCGTCGCCACCGTGAAGGACGCGATCCCCGGTGGCAACGTGAAGAAGGGTGACGTCGTCAAGGCGGTCATCGTGCGCACCGTGAAGGAGCGCCGCCGCCCGGACGGTTCGTACATCCGCTTCGACGAGAACGCGGCCGTCATCCTCAAGAACGATGGCGACCCCCGCGGCACCCGTATTTTCGGCCCCGTGGGCCGTGAGCTGCGCGAGAAGAAGTTCATGAAGATCATCTCCCTCGCGCCGGAGGTGCTGTAACCGATGAAGATCAAGAAGGGCGACCTGGTCCAGGTCATCACCGGTAAGGACAAGGGCAAGCAGGGCAAGGTCATCGCGGCCTTCCCCCGCGAGGACCGGGTCCTGGTCGAGGGTGTCAACCGGGTCAAGAAGCACACCAAGGCCGGACAGACCGCTCGTGGGTCGAAGACCGGCGGCATCGTGACGACCGAGGCCCCGATCCACGTGAGCAACGTCCAGCTCGTGGTGGAGAAGGACGGCAACAAGGTTGTCACCCGCGTCGGGTACCGCTTCGACGACGAGGGCAACAAGATCCGCGTTGCCAAGCGGACCGGTGAGGACATCTGATGACTGCCACCACCAACGCACCGCGTCTCAAGACGCGCTACCGCGAAGAGATCCAGGGCAAGCTGCAGGAGCAGTTCTCGTACGGGAACGTCATGCAGATCCCGGGCCTCACCAAGGTCGTGGTCAACATGGGTGTGGGCGACGCCGCCCGCGACTCCAAGCTGATCGAGGGCGCCATCCGCGACCTCACCACGATCACCGGCCAGAAGCCGGCCGTCACCAAGGCCCGTAAGTCCATCGCGCAGTTCAAGCTGCGTGAGGGCCAGCCGATCGGTGCCCACGTCACCCTCCGCGGTGACCGCATGTGGGAGTTCCTGGACCGCCTGGTGTCGCTCGCGCTGCCGCGCATCCGCGACTTCCGCGGTCTGTCGCCGAAGCAGTTCGACGGCCGGGGCAACTACACCTTCGGTCTCACGGAGCAGGTCATGTTCCACGAGATCGACCAGGACAAGATCGACCGCGTCCGGGGTATGGACATCACCGTGGTGACCACGGCGACCAACGACGAAGAGGGCCGGGCCCTGCTGCGTCACCTCGGCTTCCCGTTCAAGGAGGCGTGAGCCGTGGCGAAGAAGGCTCTCATTGCGAAGGCCGCCCGCAAGCCGAAGTTCGGCGTGCGCGGCTACACCCGCTGCCAGCGCTGCGGCCGTCCGCACTCCGTGTACCGCAAGTTCGGCCTGTGCCGCGTGTGCCTTCGTGAGATGGCTCACCGTGGCGAGCTGCCGGGCGTGACCAAGAGCTCCTGGTAATCAGCCTGTAAAGGCTGGTAACCGGGCTCTCGGTAAGCAATGGATGGCGAGCCCCGCCCGTTCACTCCCGTAGAGTGGAAGGGTTGGGCGCTCGCCGCCCAGAATCCTTACTACGCCGTAGGTCCCCGCGCCGCACCCGTGCCCACCGTGAGATGGGTGAGAGGGATGGCGCATACAGGAAACCCCGGCGAGAGAGGCCGAAGGCCATCATGACCATGACCGATCCGATCGCAGACATGCTGACGCGTCTGCGAAACGCGAACTCGGCGTACCACGACTCCGTCGTGATGCCGCACAGCAAGATCAAGTCGCACATCGCGGAGATCCTCCAGCAGGAGGGCTACATCACCGGCTGGAAGGTCGAGGACGCCGAGGTCGGCAAGAACCTCACCCTCGAGCTGAAGTTCGGTCCGAACCGCGAGCGCTCGATCGCCGGCATCAAGCGGATTTCGAAGCCGGGCCTGCGGGTCTACGCAAAGTCCACCAACCTGCCGAAGGTGCTCGGCGGCCTGGGCGTGGCGATCATCTCCACGTCGCACGGGCTCCTCACCGACAAGCAGGCCGGCAAGAAGGGCGTGGGTGGGGAAGTCCTCGCCTACGTCTGGTAACCAGGGAACGGAGGAAGCACATGTCGCGCATTGGCAAGCTGCCCATCCAGGTTCCCGCTGGTGTGGACGTCACCATCGATGGCCGCACGGTCGCCGTGAAGGGCCCCAAGGGCTCCCTCTCGCACACCGTCGCCGCGCCGATCGATGTCGCCAAGGGTGAGGACAACTCTCTCGTTGTCACCCGCCCGAACGACGAGCGTCAGAACAAGGCCCTCCACGGCCTGTCCCGCACGCTGGTGGCGAACATGATCACCGGCGTGACCCAGGGCTACAGCAAGGCGCTCGAGATCAGCGGTGTCGGTTACCGCGTCCAGGCGAAGGGCTCCAACCTGGAGTTCTCGCTGGGCTACAGCCACCCGATCCTGGTGGAGGCCCCCGAGGGCATCTCCTTCAAGGTGGAGTCCCCGACCAAGCTGAGCGTCGAGGGTATCGACAAGCAGAAGGTCGGCGAGGTCGCCGCGAACATCCGCAAGCTGCGCCGCCCGGACCCGTACAAGGCCAAGGGCGTCAAGTACGCGGGCGAGGTCATCCGCCGCAAGGTCGGAAAGGCTGGTAAGTAAGCCATGGCATACGGTGTGAAGATCGCTAAGGGCGACGCGCGCAAGGCCGCGGCCGTCAAGCGCCGTCACATCCGCGTCCGCAAGCGGGTGTCCGGCACGCCGGAGCGCCCCCGCCTCGTCGTGACGCGCTCCAACCGTCACATGGTGGCCCAGGTCATCGACGACATCGCGGGCCACACGCTGGCCTCGGCGTCGACCCTGGACACCTCCATCCGCGGCGGAGAGGGTGACAAGAGCGCCCAGGCCAAGCAGGTCGGCGCCCTGGTCGCCGAGCGGGCCAAGGCCGCGGGTGTCGAGGCGGTCGTGTTCGACCGCGGTGGCAACAGGTACGCCGGGCGCATCGCCGCCCTGGCGGACGCTGCCCGTGAGGCCGGGCTGCAGTTCTGAGCCCCGGTTCCAACGCAATGCGGAAACGAGAGAGGTAAATCCAATGGCTGGACCCCAGCGCCGCGGTGGCGGCGCCGGTGGCGGCGAGCGGCGGGACCGGAAGGACCGGCGGGACGGCGGCGCAGCTGCCGAGAAGACCGCTTACGTCGAGCGTGTTGTCGCGATCAACCGCGTCGCCAAGGTTGTGAAGGGTGGTCGTCGCTTCAGCTTCACCGCGCTGGTCGTGGTGGGCGACGGTGACGGCACCGTGGGTGTCGGTTACGGCAAGGCCAAGGAGGTGCCGGCCGCGATCGCCAAGGGCGTGGAGGAGGCCAAGAAGCACTTCTTCAAGGTCCCCCGGATCGCCGGCACCATCCCGCACCCGATCCAGGGTGAGGAGGCCGCGGGTGTCGTGCTGCTCAAGCCGGCGTCCCCCGGTACCGGTGTGATCGCCGGTGGCCCGGTGCGTGCCGTTCTGGAGTGCGCGGGCATCCACGACGTGCTGAGCAAGTCGCTCGGCTCGTCGAACCCGATCAACATCGTGCACGCCACGCGAGCCGCTCTGCAGGGCCTTCAGCGCCCCGAGGAGATCGCCGCCCGTCGTGGTCTGCCGCTCGAGGACGTCGCTCCCGCCGCTCTGCTGCGGGCGCGTGCCGGGGTGGGTGTGTGAGCATGGCCCGCCTCAAGATCACGCAGACGAAGTCGTACATCGGCAGCAAGCAGAACCACCGCGACACCCTGCGTTCGCTCGGGCTGAAGAAGCTCGGCGACGTGGTTGTCAAGGAGGACCGCCCCGAGTTCCGCGGCATGGCGACCACCGTGCGGCACCTCGTGACGGTCGAGGAGGTCGACTGACATGGCGGAGAACAACCCGCTGAAGGTCCACAACCTCCGGCCCGCCCCGGGCGCCAAGACCGCCAAGACCCGTGTCGGTCGTGGTGAGGCGTCCAAGGGTAAGACCGCTGGTCGTGGTACCAAGGGCACCAAGGCCCGCTACCAGGTTCCGGAGCGCTTCGAGGGTGGGCAGATGCCCCTCCACATGCGTCTCCCGAAGCTGAAGGGCTTCAAGAACCCCTTCCGCACCGAGTACCAGGTCGTGAACCTGGACAAGCTGGCCGCGCTCTACCCGCAGGGTGGCGAGGTCACGGTGGCCGACCTGGTCGCCAAGGGTGCGGTGCGCAAGAACCAGCTCGTCAAGGTGCTGGGCTCCGGTGAGGTCTCCGTGGCGCTCCAGGTGACGGTCGACGCCGTCTCCGGCTCCGCCAAGGAGAAGATCACCGCTGCCGGCGGCACCGTCACCGAGCTCGTCTGAGCAACGTGCGAAACTGGCCGGGGATGCCCCAGATTCGGGGCATCCCCGGTTGGTCGTTCCTAGGGGGGCCCGGTCGCCGGTAAGGTGGCATGCGCTGTTACCTTCCGTGCGGTACGTCTCCGTACGGGTCCTGGCTGATAAGTATTCGTCGATCCTCAAGACCGTCACCTCTCGCGCAACGAACCGCGGGGGGCGCAGGAGGCACCGTGCTCACCGCGTTCGCCCGGGCGTTCAAGACGCCCGACCTGCGCAAGAAGCTGCTGTTCACGCTGGCCATCATCGTGCTCTTCCGGCTCGGGCAACATGTCCCGATCCCGGGCATCGACTACAAGAACGTCCAGACGTGCATGGACTTGGCCAAGGGTCAGCAGGGGCTGTTCGGCCTGGTCAACATGTTCAGTGGTGGCGCACTGCTCCAGATCACCATCTTCGCGCTCGGGATCATGCCGTACATCACGGCGAGCATCATCCTGCAGCTGCTGACCGTGGTGATTCCGCGTCTGGAGGCCCTCAAGAAGGAGGGCCAGACCGGGCAGGCGAAGATCACGCAGTACACCCGTTACCTGACCGTCGCGCTGGCGATCCTCCAGGGCACCGGTCTGGTCGCCACCGCGCGCAGCGGTTCGCTGTTCCAGAGCTGCCCGGTCGGTGGTCAGATCGTCCGGGATGATTCGATCTTCACCACCGCCGTGATGGTCATCACGATGACCGCCGGCACCGCGCTGATCATGTGGCTCGGTGAGCTGGTCACCGACCGCGGCATCGGCAACGGCATGTCGATCCTGATGTTCGTCTCGATCGCCGCCGGTTTCCCCAGCGCCATGTGGAGCATCAAGCAGCAGGGCAAGATCATGGACGGCTGGCTGGAGTTCGGCCTGGTGATCGTCTGTGGTCTGGCCATGGTCGGCCTGGTGGTCTTCGTCGAGCAGGCGCAGCGCCGCATCCCGGTGCAGTACGCCAAGCGGATGATCGGCCGTCGTAGCTACGGCGGCACGTCGACCTACATCCCGATGAAGGTGAACCAGGCGGGTGTGATCCCCGTGATCTTCGCCTCGTCCCTGCTCTACATTCCGGCGCTGATCGTTCAGTTCAGCCAGTCCAAGGCGGGCTGGGCGCAGTGGATCTCGCAGAACCTGGTCAAGGGCGACCACCCGATCTACATCACCGCGTACTTCTTGCTGATCGTCTTCTTCGCGTTCTTCTACGTCGCCATCAGCTTCAACCCCGAAGAAGTTGCCGACAACATGAAGAAGTATGGTGGGTTCATCCCGGGTATTCGGGCTGGTCGTCCCACTGCTGAGTATCTGAGCTACGTGCTGAACCGCATCACGTGGCCCGGTGCGCTCTATCTGGGTCTGATCGCCCTGGTGCCCACGGTGGCGCTGGTGACGCTCAATGCCAATCAGAACTTCCCGTTCGGCGGCACGAGCATCCTGATCATCGTGGGTGTCGGCCTGGAGACCGTGAAGCAGATCGAGAGCCAGCTTCAGCAGCGACACTACGAAGGGTTCCTCCGCTGATGCGAATCGTCCTCGTCGGGCCTCCTGGAGCGGGCAAGGGTACGCAGGCCGCGTATCTGGCCAAAAACCTGTCGATCCCGCACATCTCCACGGGCGACCTGTTCCGCGCGAACATCAGCCAGGGCACGCCGCTCGGCAAGCAGGCGCAGGAGTACATGCGGGCCGGTCAGCTGGTCCCGGACGAGGTCACCGTCGGCATGGCCGAGGACCGGATGGGCCAGCCGGACGCGTCGGGCGGCTTCCTGCTCGACGGCTTCCCGCGCAACCTGGCCCAGGCCGAGGCGCTGGACGCCTTCCTGCGGGCCAACGAGCTGACGCTCGACGCGGTGCTGGACCTGGAGGTCCCGGAGGACGAGGTGGTCAAGCGCATCGCCGGCCGCCGTACCTGCCGCAACGACAGCGCGCACACCTTCCACGTGGAGTACAAGAAGCCCGAGGCCGAGGGCGTGTGCGACGTGTGCGGCGGTGAGCTGTACCAGCGCGAGGACGACAGCGAGGAAACCGTCCGCAAGCGCCTCGAGGTCTACCACCGCGAGACCGAGCCGATCATCGACTACTACCGGGCCAAGGGCCAGGTCGTGACGATCCCGGCGCTCGGCGCGGTGTCCGAGGTCACGCAGCGCGCGATGGGCGCCCTGGCGGCCAAGGCGGCCTGACGCACCCCTTTGCGGCTAAACCGCCGCCGCTCTCGCGGACCTGGTTGCTCGCCGTAGGGGTTGCTCAATTGATGGTTACTGTCAGTACGGCCGCGAGCCCTGAGGTCTCGCGGCCGTACTGTTGAGCGGAAACGATGGACCGCGGAAGGTTGAGGGCGATGGTGGAGATCAAGACGGCCGAGCAGATCGCGAAGATGCGCGAGGCGGGGCTGGTCGTCGCCGCCATCCACGAGGCGACGCGCGCGGCCGCCGTGCCCGGCGCCTCCACCAAGGACCTGGACGACGTCGCCCGCAAGGTGATCGCCGACCACGGCGCCAAGTCGAACTTCCTGGGCTACGGCGGCTTCCCCGCGACCATCTGCACCTCCGTGAACGACGTCGTCGTGCACGGCATCCCGGACCGCGAGACCGTCCTCGCCGACGGCGACATCATCTCCATCGACGCGGGCGCGATCATCGACGGCTGGCACGGGGACGCCGCCTTCACCGTCTTCGTCGGCGAGGGCCACGCCCCGGAGCTGCACGAGCTGAGCCGGGTCACCGAGGAGTCGATGTGGGCCGGGATCGCCGCGGTCCGCAAGGGCAACCGGCTGATCGACATCTCCAAGGCGATCGAGGGCTACATCCGGCGCCAGCCGCGTCCGGCCTCCGGCAAGTACGGGATCATCGAGGACTACGGCGGCCACGGCATCGGCAGCCAGATGCACATGGACCCGCACCTGCTGAACTACGTCTCCCGCAAGCGCGGCAAGGGCCCGAAGCTGGTGCCCGGCTTCTGCATCGCGATCGAGCCGATGGTGAGCCTCGGCACCGCGAAGACGCACGTCCTGGCCGACGACTGGACCGTCAAGACGGACGACGGCACCTGGTCCAGCCACTGGGAGCACTCGGTCGCGCTGACCGAGGAGGGCCCGCTGGTGCTGACCGCGGTGGACGGCGGCAAGGCGAAGCTGGCCGAGCTGGGCGTGGAGACCGCGCCGGACCCGCTGGCCTGAGGACCGGACTCGCCGGCCCGAACCGGCCCGGTCCCGTCGCCCTGCGTGATCTTCTTTGGCATAAACACCGTGGAATCCGGGCATGCTGCCCCGGATTCGTGTTTCGGGATGCCCTGACGTAGACTGACACGTCGGCTCACGCATGCCCTCCCGCATGTGGCGAGCCGATCAAGGTAGCCGATCCCGAAAGCAGGACATGGCCAAGAAGCAAGGCGCCATCGAAATCGAGGGCACCGTGATCGAGTCTCTGCCGAACGCGATGTTCAAGGTGGAGCTTCAGAACGGTCACAAGGTCCTCGCGCACATCAGCGGCAAGATGCGCATGCACTACATCCGCATCCTGCCGGATGACCGGGTTGTCGTGGAGCTGTCTCCGTACGACCTCACGCGCGGACGGATCGTCTACCGCTACAAGTAGATCTCACGACCCGGAGAACCTCACACCATGAAGGTCAAGCCGAGCGTCAAGAAGATCTGCGACAAGTGCAAGGTGATCCGCCGCCACGGCCGGGTCATGGTCATCTGCGACAACCTGCGCCACAAGCAGCGCCAGGGCTGACGCACGCCGGCCGATAGACCTGCACTTCTCGCAGCGATCTTCGCGCGACGCACAACCGTACGTACATACGCAGTCACCCGTTCCCGTCACCGTTGTCATGACATCGGGGACGACACCCCCGGTCGGAGGCCGGGGACCCGGCCCGACCGGCCGGGAGTGGTGCTGTGGAAGACCTCCGACAACCACCTGGAGCCAGATTCATGGCACGCCTTGCAGGCGTTGATCTCCCGCGCGAAAAGCGCGTCGAGGTCGCCCTCACCTACGTCTTCGGCATCGGTCGCACCCTTGCCCAGCAGACGCTCGCCAACACCGGTGTGAACCCGGACACCCGCGTTCGCGACCTGGCCGAAGAGGACCTGGTCAAGATCCGCGAGTACGTGGACAACAACATCAAGACCGAGGGTGACCTCCGTCGTGAGATTCAGGCCGACATCCGCCGCAAGGTGGAGATCGGCTGCTACCAGGGTCTGCGTCACCGCCGCGGCCTGCCGGTCCACGGCCAGCGCACCAGCACCAACGCCCGCACCCGCAAGGGCCCGCGTCGCGCGATCGCCGGTAAGAAGAAGCCGGGCAAGAAGTAGTCCGCACCGGACGCTGCCAAGCGGTCCGAGCTGTAGGACCGACCACCTCCACGGGAGAATTCAGGAATGCCTCCGAAGAGCAGGACGGCCGGCGCCAAGAAGGTGCGCCGCAAGGAGAAGAAGAACGTCGCCCACGGGCACGCTCACATCAAGAGCACGTTCAACAACACCATCGTTTCGATCACGGACCCCACCGGGAACGTGATTTCCTGGGCCTCGGCCGGCCACGTCGGCTTCAAGGGCTCGCGCAAGTCCACTCCGTTCGCCGCGCAGATGGCCGCCGAGTCGGCCGCCCGCCGCGCGCAGGAGCACGGCATGCGCAAGGTCGACGTGTTCGTCAAGGGTCCGGGCTCCGGCCGTGAGACCGCGATCCGCTCGCTACAGGCCACCGGCCTGGAGGTGGGTTCGATCCAGGACGTCACTCCGACTCCGCACAACGGATGCCGCCCGCCCAAGCGCCGGCGCGTCTGACCGGCTGAAGTAGGAGACAACTAGAAAATGGCGCGTTACACCGGGGCCGACTGCAAGCGTTGCCGTCGGGAAAAGCAGAAGCTCTTCCTCAAGGGGAGCAAGTGCGAGAGCGCGAAGTGCCCGATCGAGATCCGTCCTTACCCCCCGGGTGAGCACGGTCGCGGGCGCACCAAGGACAGCGAGTACCTGCTGCAGCTCCGCGAGAAGCAGAAGGCGACCCGCATCTACGGTGTCCTTGAGAAGCAGTTCCGTGGCTACTACGCGGAGGCGAACAAGAAGTCCGGCAAGACCGGTGAGAACCTTCTTCGCATCCTCGAGACGCGGCTGGACAACGTGGTCTACCGGGCCGGCTTCGCCAAGTCCCGCGACCACGCCCGCCAGCTGGTGCGTCACGGCCACTTCACCGTGAACGGCGTCAAGACCGACATCCCGTCGGCCCGCGTCGCCGTGAACGACATCATCGAGGTGCGTGCGAAGTCCCGGACCATGACCCCCTTCCAGGTGGCCGTGGCCGAGGCGGGCGAGCGGACGGTGCCGGCGTGGCTGGAGGCCATTCCGTCGCAGCTGCGCATCCTCGTGCACTCGATGCCCGAGCGCCAGGTGATCGACACCCAGGTGCAGGAGCAGCTGATCGTCGAGCTCTACTCGAAGTAGTAGAGCGGGACGATACGGGCGGTACGGCGCCGTTTGGCACGTACCGCCCGTACCATTGAAGGGTTCGGCGTCAAATAGCGGGCGCCGGAGACTGGAGGAAACCCCATGCTGATCGCTCAGCGTCCCTCGTTGACCGAAGAGGTCGTCGACGAGTTCCGCTCCCGGTTCGTGATCGAGCCGCTGGAGCCGGGCTTCGGCTACACCCTCGGAAACTCCCTGCGTCGTACGCTCCTCTCCTCGATCCCCGGTGCGGCGGTCACGTCCATCCGGATCGACGGGGTCCTGCACGAGTTCACCACCGTGCCGGGCGTCAAGGAGGATGTCACCGACCTGATCCTCAACATCAAGCAGCTGGTCGTCTCCTCGGAGCACGACGAGCCGGTCGTGATGTACCTGCGCAAGCAGGGCCCGGGTCTGGTCACCGCCGCCGACATCGCCCCGCCGGCCGGTGTCGAGGTGCACAACCCGGACCTGGTCCTGGCCACGCTGAACGGCAAGGGCAAGCTGGAGATGGAGCTGACCGTCGAGCGCGGTCGCGGCTATGTCTCCGCCGTCCAGAACAAGCAGGTCGGCCAGGAGATCGGCCGGATTCCGGTCGACTCGATCTACTCGCCGGTGCTCAAGGTCACCTACAAGGTCGAGGCGACCCGTGTCGAGCAGCGCACCGACTTCGACAAGCTGATCGTCGACGTCGAGACCAAGCAGGCCATGCGCCCGCGCGACGCCATGGCGTCGGCCGGTAAGACCCTGGTCGAGCTGTTCGGCCTGGCCCGCGAGCTGAACGTGGACGCCGAGGGCATCGACATGGGCCCGTCCCCGACGGACGCCGCCCTGGCCGCCGATCTGGCGCTGCCGATCGAGGAGCTGGAGCTCACGGTCCGGTCGTACAACTGCCTCAAGCGCGAGGGCATCCACTCCGTGGGTGAGCTGGTCGCGCGGTCCGAGGCGGACCTGCTCGACATCCGCAACTTCGGCGCCAAGTCGATCGACGAGGTCAAGGCGAAGCTGGCCGGTATGGGCCTCGCGCTCAAGGACAGCCCGCCCGGATTCGACCCGACCGCCGCCGCCGACGCCTTCGGCGCGGACGACGACGCGGACGCCGGGTTCGTCGAGACCGAGCAGTACTGATACCTCCGGCGGGCACACGCTCGTCGGTAACTGACACCGGTACCTGATACGGCCGGTGCAGACATCTAGGAGATACACCATGCCGAAGCCCACCAAGGGCGCCCGTCTGGGCGGCAGCGCTGCGCACGAGCGGCTCCTGCTGGCGAACCTCGCCACCGCGCTGTTCGAGCACGGCCGGATCACCACCACCGAGGCGAAGGCCCGCCGCCTGCGCCCGGTCGCGGAGAAGCTGGTCACCAAGGCGAAGAAGGGCGACCTTCACAACCGCCGTCTGGTGCTCCAGTCCATCCGTGACAAGAGCGTCGTGCACACCCTCTTCACCGAGATCGCGCCGCGCTACGAGAACCGGCCGGGTGGCTACACCCGCATCACCAAGATCGGCAACCGTCGCGGCGACAACGCCCCGATGGCGGTCATCGAGCTGGTCGAGGCCCTGACCGTGCAGCAGGAGGCGGTCGGCGAGGCCGAGGCCGCCACCAAGCGCACCGCGAAGGACGCCGCCGGCGACCAGGCCGCCGCGGACCTCAAGAAGGACGAGGCCCCCGAGGCCGAGGCCACCGAGGCTCCGGCGGAGGAGTCCAAGGACGCCTGAGGCGTCTGAAGGCTTGTCGTACGGGCGGGCCCGCTCCCAGATTCTGGGTGCGGGCCCGTTCCGCGTTGCGAGGTGCGGAGAGGAACGGTTGGGTGAGTGACGAGGCGGCGCCCGGTTTCGTACGGGTCCGGCTGGACCTGAGTTACGACGGCAAGGACTTCTCGGGCTGGGCCAAGCAGCGTGAGCGGCGCACCGTCCAGGGCGAGCTGGAGAGCGCCCTGCGCACGGTGACCCGGTCGTCGGACACCTACGAGCTGACGGTGGCGGGCCGCACCGACGCCGGGGTGCACGCCCGGGGACAGGTCGCGCACGTCGATCTGCCGGAGCCGGTGTGGGCCGAGCACCGGGACAAGCTGCTGCGCCGGCTGGCGGGGCGGCTGCCGCATGACGTACGGGTGTGGCGGGTCGCCGAGGCGCCGCCCGGTTTCAACGCGCGCTTCTCGGCCGTCTGGCGGCGGTACGCCTACCGGGTGGTGGACCATCCGGGCGGGGTCGATCCGCTGCTGCGCGGCCATGTGCTGTGGCACGACTGGCCGCTGGACACGGACGCCATGAACGCGGCCTCGGCGCCGCTGCTCGGCGAGCACGACTTCGCCGCGTACTGCAAGCGGCGGGATGGCGCCACCACCATCCGCACCCTCCAGCGGCTGAGCTGGGAGCGCGGCGAGGACGGCGTGATCACGGCGACGGTGCGTGCCGACGCCTTCTGCCACAACATGGTCCGCTCGCTGGTCGGCGCGCTGCTGTTCGTCGGCGACGGCCACCGCCCGGTGGACTGGCCGGGGAAGGTGCTGGCGGCGGGGGTGCGGGATTCGGCGGTCCATGTCGTACGCCCCCACGGCCTGACCCTCGAAGAGGTCGGCTACCCGGCCGACGAACTGCTCGCGGCCCGGAACAAGGAGGCCCGCAACAAGCGCTCGCTGCCGACCGCGGGGTGCTGCTGACCTGCGACGGGTGTGTGATCGCGACCAGCGGGTACACGATGTCGCGCAATCTGTGTCTGGAGCCGGGGCACAGGGGATCGATAATATTTGCGCCGCAGAGACCGGGTGGCCGACCGGGAAGGGATTCAAACCGCGTGAGTACCAGTGAGGCCGCCGTACGTGAACAGCTGACGAGGGCTCTGCGGGAGCGCGACGAGGAGATCGCCGACCGCTGGGTCGCCCTGCAGCTGGAGCAGGCACTGCTCGGCACCGACATCAGCGAGGCCGAACTCCGCGAGGAGGCCGACTCGTTGATCGACGCCCTGGTGCCCGGCCTGGAGAGCGACGTCCCGGTGGACCGGGTCGTCACCTCCCACCCGGGGCTGCACCAGGCGGTCGTGGGACTGTCCATGCGCCGGGCCCGGGCGGGGGCGACGCCGACCGCGACCTCGCTCGCGGTGCTGGCGCTCAAGGAGGCGCTGCTGAAGGCCGTACAGCGGGAGACCCGGGACGCCGAGGAGCTGTTCGCCACGGCGGTCTTCATCAACCGGCTGCTCGATGTGGCCGGGGCGCTGTCCTTCGAGACGTACGTGGAGGGCCGCGAGGAGATCATCCGGCGGCAGAGCCAGCAGCTGATGGAGCTGTCCACGCCGGTGGTGCGGCTGTGGAAGCAGGTCCTGGCGGTGCCGCTGATCGGCACGCTGGACACCGCGCGGACCCAGATCGTCATGGAGAACCTGCTCCAGGCGATACAGGACCATGAGGCGCTGGTCGCGATCATCGACATCACGGGCGTCTCGACGGTGGACACCGCCGTCGCCCAGCACCTCATGCAGACCGTCAACGCGGTGCGGCTGATGGGCGCGGACTGTGTGATCAGCGGCATCCGGCCGTCCATCGCGCAGACCATCGCCCAGCTCGGCATCGACCTGTCCACCATCCTCACGCGGGCGACGCTGGCCGACGCGCTGGCCGCCGCGATCAAGCTGATCGACGGCCCCGGCCCGGGCGGCGACGCGGGGGAGAGCCGGTGAGCGAACACCGCCCGGCGGGCGTTCCGATCCTGCGGCTGGGCGACGTCCTGGTCACCGGACTGCTCAACGAGCTGGACGACCGGGCAGCCATCGCCTTCACCGAGGAGCTGACGACCCGTATCTCCGCCGAGGGCGCGCGGGGGGTGCTCATCGACATCTCCCGGCTGGAGATCATCGACTCCTTCGTGGCGCGCACCCTGATGGAACTGACCACGGTGTCCCGGCTGCTGGGCGCCCGGGTGATCGTGGCGGGCATGCGGCCGCCGGTGGCGATCACCCTGGTGGAGCTGGGCATCGAACTGGTCGGTGTGGAGACCGCACTCAACCCGGAACAGGGCCTGGCCGCACTGGGGTGGCGCCAGGCCCAGGAACCCCTGGGAGGGTCCCGACGTGGCGCTGCCCGGTGAGTCCACCGTCGCTTCCCGGCCGGCCCCGGCGCCCCGCGCGGGCGACGGCGAGCCGGGCGCGCCCGTGACCCATCAGGTCCGTACCGAGGAGGACCTGCTGGCGGTGCGGCACGCGGTGCGTGCGGCCACCGTCGAGGCCGGGTTCGGCATCGTCGACCAGACCCGGGTCGTCACGGCGGCGAGCGAGCTGGCCCGTAACGCCTATGTCCACGGCGGAGGCGGCACCCTGACCGTCCAGCAGGTACGCGGCCCCGCCGGGCGCGGACTGCGGCTGACCGTCAAGGACGACGGGCCCGGCATCGCGGACCTCGACACGGCGCTCACCGACGGCTTCACCACCGGCTCGGGGCTCGGCCACGGGCTGGGCGGCGCCCGCCGGCTCATGGACGAGTTCACGGTGCACACCGGCGCCGGACAGGGAACGGTCGTGATCGCCACCCGGTGGACGATCCGGTGACCCGTACGACGGTGGCCCCCACCGCCCAGGTACGGATCGACCACCACAGCGCCGTCCACCTGGCGGCGGAGACGGCGCGGAGGGCGGCGCGGGCGTGCGGGCTGCCCGGCGCGCTGCCCGACCAGGCGGCCGTGGTCGCCTCGGAGCTGGCCACCAACCTCGACAAGCACGCCAGCGACGGCACCCTCTACATCCAGCCCGTGCCGCTCGGCGAGGGCGTGGAGATCGTGGCCGCCGACCGCGGGCCGGGCATGGCCGAGCTGAAGCGCTGCCTCGCGGACGGCTACACCACCGCCGGAACCCTCGGGGTGGGGCTCGGCGCGGTGAGCCGGCTCGCCACCCACTTCCTCATCCGCACCGGTACGTGGCGGGACACCGAGGTCGGGACCTGGGCCTGCGCCCGGCTCACCCCGCCCGGCGACCGGGCGGCCGCGTCGCAGGGCGTGGGTTCGGTGTGCCTGGCCGTCGAGGGGGAGGAGGACTGCGGCGACGCCTGCGCCGTCGCCGACACCGGCGACACCCGCACCGCCGTCGTCCTCGACGGGCTGGGCCACGGGACGCAGGCCGCCGAGGCGGCCGGTATCGCGCTGCGCACCTTCCACGCCGACCCCGGGCGGCCGCTGGGCGAGCTGCTGACCGGCATGCACCGCGCGCTGCGGCACACCCGCGGTGCCGCGGCCGGGCTGGTGCGGCTCCACGCGGACCACGCCGAGTACTGCGGCATCGGCAACGTCCGCGTGCTCGCCCTGACCCACCAGGGCGTGCAGTCCCGGCTCACCGGACAGCCCGGCGTCGTCGGCTGGTCCATGCCCGTCCCGCACGTCCACCGCTTCCCGCTGCCGCGGGGCGCCACCGCGGTGCTCCACAGCGACGGCATCGACGCCGGATGGGCGCGCGATCCGTCACCGTTCCTGCTCCGGCTCCCGCCACCCCTGCTGTCCGCCGCACTCGCCCATGGCCATCGCCGCAACCGCGACGATGCCTCGGTTCTCACGGCCAGGCCCCCACAGAGGCACCCATGACCACCCGGACCATCGGCTGCGACACGGCGGACGGACTCGGCCGGGCGGTGCGCCGCGTGGCCCGCGACCACGCCCTGGACCCGGGGCTGCGCGGGCGGCTCGTCCTGTCCGTCGCGGCCGTCGCGGAACCGGCCCTGCACGCGGCCGGACACACCTCGCTGAGCTGGACGTTCCAGTGCGAGGACGACGACCGGTCCGGGCTGCTCACCCTGGCGCTCGGTTTAGACGGCCCCGCGGCCCTGCCGTCCGCCGAGACCGCCGCCGCGCTCCCGCTGCCCGCCGACGCGGTGACGGACCGGGAGGTGGTGTGGCGGCTGCAGGCCGCCCCGGCAGCGGACGCCCCGGCCGATGGGACGGCACCGGACTCCCCGGCCGACGACGCGGCGCTGGTGGAGGAGGAGCTGCGCGCCGTGGTGGCCCACACCGACGCGCTCACCGCCGAACACCGCCGCCTGAAGGACGAACTCGCCGAGACCAACAGCGGTGTGCTCGCCCTCTACGTCCAGCTCGACGAGCGCGACGAGCGGCTGCGCAAGGCCCACGGCCAGACCCTGCGCGAGCTGGAGGACGCGCTGCGCCCGGCGCCCCTGGAGGTCGACGGCCTCGAACTCGCCGTCCACTACGCGCCCGCGGGCACCGACGCGCCCACCGGCGGCGACCTGTACGACTGGTTCGTGCTGCCCGACGGCACCGTGCACATCACGATCGTGGACGCGCTCGGGCACGGGGTGACCAGTACCCGCAGCGCCCTCAACGTCACCCACGCGGTGCGCACCCTCGCCCTGGAGGGCCACCACCTCCAGTCGATCGTCGCCCGCACCGACGAGATCCTGCTGCCGTTCGACCGCACCGTGATGGCCACCGTCCTGCTCGCCCGGATCAACCCGGCCACCGGTGAGCTGTGGGTGGCCAACGGCAGCCATCCGCCCGCGCTGCTGACCCGCGCCGACGGAACGGCGCGCTATCTGGAGGCCCGGGGGCGCGGGATCGGCTTCCCGATGCCCGGAAGCGACCGGCTGTTGACCGAGAAGATGGCGCCGGGGGATCTCCTGCTGCTCTACACCGACGGGCTCACCGAGAGCCGACGGGACCCCGTGGAGGGCGAGAAGCGATTGATCGAGGCCGCGTACGAGCATCTGCACGCCCCGATCGAGGAGATCCCCGGCGCCATCGCGGACGATATGCACACCGTGATCCTTCACCCGGACGACACCCTCGCGCTGGCCGTCCGGGTCCGGTCCTGACGGTCCCCAGGGGGTGTTTCGAAAGTAGCGCCGTCCGCCCGGAGGGCGGGGCCCGCGGCGTCTGGTGCGTGCGATCGCAAGGCGGAGGGTCGTCCTCGCGGGGGCACCTCCCGGACGGAGTCTGGGGGCGGGCCTACTCGGACGATCCCGACAACGCAGCGAGCGTGCGTGCCAGGCGTCGCGGGGCAGGCGGGACTTTCGAAACACGCCCTAGGAGGACCGCAGGCCGTGGGAGGAGCGCAGGACCGCGGGCCGGTGGCGCCGCTGCCGCCGTCGCCACAGCGCCCGGTCGTGCGGCTGCGCCCGGACCAGCTCCTCGAACAGCGGGTAGGCGCCGAGCAGCGCCTCCCGGAGCCGGTCGGTAGGGACATGGCCCGCGCGGGCCCGCTCCGCCTCGGTGTGCAGCCGCCGGTAGCCGTCGATCGCCTGGGCGTGCCGGACGGACAGCGCCTCCAGCGTCTGCTCCGGGGACTCGGCCGGATACCCGCGCTCGGCCGCCAGCGCGCCGAGCAGCCGGTCGGCCTCCCGCACGGCGAGCGCGGGCGACTCGACGAACCGCTCCTGCAGGCCGGACCAGCGGGCCGCGTACTGCTCCCGGGACTCCGGCGTCAGCGCCCGTATCGACAGTTCGCCGTAGCGTCGCAGCCGCTCGCTCAGCTCCCACTGCGCCGCCTTCGCGTCGCCGTCGTGCCGCGCGACGGCCCGGTCGTATTCGGGGCCGAACCGGCTGATGAGGCCGTCGCGGCTGCTCTGCCGCACCGGCCGCGCGAACACCAGCGCCACCATGGCCACCAGTGCCGCTACCAGAATGATGAGCGTGACTGACATCGGATTGCCTTCCGCAGAGAATTCCTCGCTCGAGGCTTGGCATCACCGAGTGTTACCGCCGTGGCCAGGGCCAAACGCGGCGCACTCGTCGGCTCACGCACTCAATTCACCTGCGGTGCACAGCTGATGGCGAGGTCCTCGGCCTTGCCCAGGTAGGGGCGTACACCGTGGGTGACCGGGTGGAGGTCCGTCGTGTGCCGGTCGAGGATGTCCCCGACGACCCGGCCTATGCGGATCGCGGTGGTGGCGTCGGAGGTCTTGCGCAGGGTCAGGTCCCAGTGGGCGGTGCCCGTCCCGTCGCCGCGCGCCGCGTGGATCCGCTCGTACGGGAGGGTGAAGCGGAACCGGGTCGCGTCCAGCGCGGTGACACCCGTGGTGAACGGCAGGGCCGCGCCGCGCGGGGTGGCGACCGCGCTCGGGGTGGCGTCGGGCCCGAAGCGGGCGCCGTGCAGGGTGCCCTCGACGGTGAGCCCGTCGGCCTCGGCGCGGATCACCCGGGCCTCGGCGTGCGCCGGGCGGCGCCAGGCGCGCAGCGCGAGATAGCCGTCGACGGTGGAGTACGGGATCCACCAGGAGAACGGGGAGCCGGGCAGCGGTTCGAGGCCCACCAGCCCGCGCCCCTCGGCGAACCGGCACATCACCCGGCGGCGCACCCCGTCCGAGGAGCGCACCACATGCGCGTCCCAGCGGCCCTCGGCCAGGTCGATCGCGCCGCGGTCCAGCGTCGCGGTCCACGGCGCGCCCGGGGCGACCGGCGGCCGCAGCGGCACCCGCACCGGGGCGCCCCCGCCGCGGCGGTGGGTGAGGGTCAGCCAGAGGCCGGTGCCGTGGACGCCGGCGGGCTCGACCAGCACCGTCATGATGCCGTCGGCGTCGATCCGGCAGGAGGCGACCGGGCGCAGCGGCTTGCGGATCAGCTGCTTGACCGTGCTCTTGAAGGCCTTTCGGGGCGCCCGGTCGGCAGGCGGGCCGAAGGGGCGCGCCGGTACCGCGAGGGACAGCGCGCGCAGGGGGCGGGGGACGAAGGACCGGGAGCGGTCGGGCGCCGGCACGGGCCGCGGCGCCCCGGCGGCGACCCGGGCCGTGAACAGCGTGTCGAACAGCTCCTCGTACGCGGCGGCCATCCGGGGCGGTGCGTACCGCTGCGCCGCGACCCGGGCCGCCGCGCCCATGGAGCGGCGCAGCGGCTCGTCCTCGATCAGGGTGAGCAGCCCCTCGGCGATGGCGTCGGCGTCGCCGACGGGGACCAGCAGCCCGTCCCGGCCGGCGGTGATGATCTCGCCGGGCCCGTGCGGGCAGTCGGTGGCGACGACGGGCACGCCGCAGTGCATCGCCTCGACGATCGTCATGCCGAACGACTCCTCGCGGGAGGTGACGGCGGCGATCGAGCCCTTGGCCCATTCGGTCTCGATGGGGGAGTGGGCGCCCATCATGGTGATGTGCCCGGCGAGCCCGAGTTCGTCGATCTGGCGGCGCAGCGCGGGCGCCTGGGGTCCGCGGCCGTAGATCCGCAGGTGCCAGTCGGGGTGTTTGGCGGCGATCGTGGCCCAGGCGGCGACCAGCAGGTCGTAGCGCTTGACCGGGATGAGCCGGCCGGCGGCCACGACCAGTTTGGCGTTGCCGTCTGAGGGCTCGATGCCGGTGGCGGGCACGCAGTTGGGCAGTCCGGTCAGCAGGGTGGGGATGCCGGGCAGCCGGTCGCGGTGGGTCCGCGCGTCGGCCTCGGAGACGGAGGTGTTGGCGTCGAGCCGGGCGAGGGCGGCGTCGCAGGCGGTGCGGATCTCGGCGCGGTGGGTCTCGTACAGCCGGTGTTCCTGGCCGATCCGCAGATAGCGGCCCTCCTGGCCGAGGGCGGCGAGGCAGATCACCAGGCCGGGGCGGGTGGCGATGACGACATCGGCGTCGGTGGCGGCCAGGTAGGCGGCGAGGCGCTGGTCGGTGAGGGCGTTGAAGTTGACGGTGCCTTTGGACTCGGCTGCCGGTACGTGGGCGCTGGGCTGCTGCAGCAGCGGGTTGCCCAGGTCGCTCGACTCGCGCGGGGCGCCCGGGCGTTGGTCGATCAGGGGTCTGAGCCGTACGGCCGCGGGGAGGGGCAGGCCCGGGGTGTCGATGGTGCGGATCAGGGAGACGATCTCCACCCGGTGGCGGGCGGCCAGCGCCCCGGCCAGGTTGAAGGTCGACCGGATGGTGCCGCCGATTCCATAGGCGTTGTGCAGCAGAAAAGCGATCTTCATGGTGATGTACGCGCGGCGCCGTCGATCCGCCCCGACACGCCCCTCCCCTCCCGATGTGCGTTCGTTCGAGTCCGACCGAGCCTGCATCCGGCCGGTGTGATGCCGGTGTGATGCCGGTATGCAGCGAGTAAGGAACGATCGGTCGGTAAGACAGCGTGGAGGCGGAAAAGTTGCTTATGCATGTGGTGATATGGGATCCACCACATTCAGTGTGAGCTGTACAACCTTTGGCCGCATGGTGAGTCCACGCCCGGCCCGGAGGGGTGCGGGGCGGGCGGGATGACGGAGGGTGGGTCCGGCGGCGGCAGGGGCGGCCCGGGCGCGGCGCCGGGCGGTGGTGTCAGCCGGTGGTGCCGGCGGCGGCCGACGCCTGCGCGTTGCCGCGGGCCAGGATGCGCAGGAAGGTGTAGTCGGCCAGATCGCGCCCGGCCTGCAGTGCCTGGGTGTCCGCCGGCGTGACCTTCTTCCCCGAGGTGTAGCCGGAGATCGTGAAGTACGCGTACCGCCCGATCGCGTTGGCCGAGGTGCGGCACGCGGTCTGGCGGCAGAACGACGGGACCCCGCCGCCGGGCAGGGACGCCACGTTCGGCTTGTATCCGTTCTTCGCCTTCTCCGCGCCCGCCCGCCCGTCGAAGACGGCGACGCCGACGGTGACCGCCACGCCGTCCCGGGCGAAGGTGGCGCGCAGCAGCTCGCGGCACCCGTTGCCGCTGAGCACCGACCCCAGGGCGCCCTGGGTGCCCGACGCGCAGCTGGAGGTGGAGGCGGTCGCCCCCTTCGTGTACGAGCGGCCCTCCTTCGCGGCCTCCTCGTCGGGGAAGAGCGTCTTGGCGCTCAGCGGCGCCTTGTCCCGCTTCACGTCGGAGATGATGTCCAGCGGCTTGGGCGGCGCCGGCGGCGCGACATCGGAGAACGACGGCTCGGGGGTCTCCGACTCGCGCGGCAGCGTCGGCTGCGAGGGCAGGTGGTTCGCCGAGTCGTCCGGGGAGCCGCCCTTGTCGTTGCTGCTGACCACCGCCGTGGCGACCATGGCCCCGACGGCAGCCGTCGCGAGCGCGGCGCCCCCGATGAAGAGCCACCGGCGGCGACGGCCGCGCGCGGCGGTGTGATCCGCCATCGCGGCCCAGTCCGGCGTCGACGACGGGGACGGCCGCGACGACTGAGGTGGCTGAGACCCCCCGGGCCCGTACGGCCCCCCTTGCCCAAAGCTCATGGCGCGCATCCTAGTGGGGCCTGGTGACGCCGGGGACCCGTCAACCGCCAGGGAGGCGTTTTGACCCCCGTGGGGGCGGGCCGGTATTCTGCCAGTTCGTTATGCGTATTGGCTTGCTCGTTCTCACGTGAGTGGCCGTTACGCCGGTTCACCGGGCCGATGACCAGCGGCAGGCACTCGGAATGCGTCACCGAGGTGCGGCCAGGGCTGTCGTGATCGTCCGGGTGGCCTTGTCAGGACCACACTCACTGAAGAAGCGAAGGCTACGACCGTGCGTACGTACAGCCCCAAGCCCGGCGACGTGCAGCGTCAGTGGCACGTCATCGACGCCACCGACGTTGTTCTCGGCCGTCTGGCCAGCCAGGCCGCCACCCTCCTGCGGGGGAAGCACAAGCCGGTGTACGCGCCGCATGTCGACGCGGGTGACTTCGTTGTCATCATCAACGCCGACAAGGTGCACCTCTCCGGCAACAAGCGGACCCAGAAGATGGCCTACCGCCACTCGGGCTACCCCGGTGGTCTGCGCTCCGTCCGCTACGACGAGCTGCTGGACAAGAACCCGGAGAAGGCCGTCGAGAAGGCCATCAAGGGCATGCTCCCGAAGAACACCCTGGGCCGTCAGATGCTCTCGAAGCTGAAGGTGTACTCGGGTGACCAGCACCCGCACGCCGCTCAGCAGCCGGTCCCGTTCGAGATCACCCAGGTCGCGCAGTAAGTCCGGCCACCCCCTAAGACGAAGAGAAGCTGAGGAGCATCGTGGCCGAGACCACCGCCGAGACCCCCCTCGATGTCGAGGAGTACACCACCGAGAGCGTGGAGACGATCGAGTCGGAGTACACCTCCGAGTCGATGGCCTCCCGCTTCGGCGACCCGCAGCCGGCCGCCGGCACCGGGCGCCGCAAGAACGCCGTGGCCCGTGTCCGCATCATCCCGGGCAGCGGCCAGTGGAAGATCAACGGTCGCACCCTTGAGGAGTACTTCCCCAACAAGGTGCACCAGCAGGAAGTCAACGAGCCCTTCAAGGTGCTCGAGCTGGACGACCGCTACGACGTCGTCGCCCGCATCTCGGGTGGTGGCGTCTCCGGTCAGGCCGGTGCGCTGCGCCTGGGCATCGCCCGCGCGCTGAACGAGGCGGACGTGGACAACAACCGCGGCCCGCTCAAGAAGGCCGGCTTCCTGACCCGTGACGACCGCGCCACCGAGCGTAAGAAGGCCGGTCTGAAGAAGGCCCGTAAGGCGCCGCAGTACAGCAAGCGTTAATCCGCTTCACCACGCGGTTCGGCGGTTTCCGCCGCCTGTCGACACGCCCCGGCGGCACCACCCGTGCCTCCGGGGCGTTCGGCTATCGCCACCAGGGGGCGTATACCTACAGGCAAGCGTCTATCAATCTCCACGCAAGCTTTCAGCCCCCTCAGCTCGTAATCTCGGAGGACACCAGTGGGACGACTCTTCGGTACGGATGGTGTGCGCGGCGTCGCGAACGCCGATCTGACGGCTGAGATGGCGCTCGGCCTGTCGGTCGCGGCGGCACACGTGCTCGCCGAGGTGGGAACCTTCGAGGGCCACCGGCCGGTGGCGGTGGTCGGGCGGGACCCACGCGCGTCCGGAGAGTTCCTGGAGGCCGCCGTGGTGGCGGGGCTGGCCAGCGCGGGCGTGGACGTGCTGCGGGTGGGCGTCCTGCCGACGCCGGCGGTCGCCCATCTGACCGGGGCGCTCGACGCCGACCTCGGCGTGATGCTCTCCGCCAGCCACAACCCGATGCCCGACAACGGCATCAAGTTCTTCGCCCGCGGCGGCCACAAGCTCGCCGACGAGCTGGAGGACCGCATCGAGACCACCTGTCGCGCGCACGCCTCCGGCGAGCCGTGGGACCGGCCCACCGGCGCCGGGGTGGGGCGCGTCCGCGACTACGCGGAGGGCTTCGACGCCTACGTCGCCCACCTCGTCGGCGCCCTCCCGGGCCGCCTCGACGGACTCAAGGTCGTCATCGACGGCGCGCACGGCGCCGCCTCCCGGGTCTCCCCGGAGGCGTTCGCCCGCGCCGGGGCCGAGGTCGTTACGATCGGCGCCGAGCCGGACGGCCTCAACATCAACGCCGGATGCGGCTCCACCCACCTGGCCCGCCTCCAGGCCGCCGTCGTCGAGCACGGCGCCGACCTCGGCGTCGCCCACGACGGTGACGCCGACCGCTGCCTGGCCGTGGACGCCGTGGGCCGCGAGGTCGACGGCGACCAGATCCTCGCCGTTCTCGCCCTCGCCATGCGCGAGGCGGGCACGCTGCGCGGGAACACCGTGGTCGGCACCGTGATGTCGAACCTCGGCTTCAAGCTCGCCATGCAGCGGGAGGGCGTCGAGCTGGTCCAGACGGCGGTCGGCGACCGCTATGTGCTGGAGGAGATGAAGAGCCGCGGCTACGCCCTCGGCGGCGAGCAGTCCGGCCATGTCATCGTCCTCGACCACGCCACGACCGGTGACGGCACCCTCACCGGCCTCCTGCTGGCCGCCCGCGTCGCCGCGACCGGCCGCAGCCTGGCCGACCTGGCCGGGGTCATGGAGCGCCTGCCGCAGGTGCTGATCAACGTCCCCGACGTCGACAAGTCCCGCGTCTCCAGCAGCGCCGACCTGGCCGCCGCCGTGGCCGAGGCCGAACGCGAGCTGGGCGAGACCGGCCGCGTCCTGCTGCGCTCGTCGGGCACCGAGCCGTTGGTCCGCGTCATGGTGGAGGCCGCCGACATCGACCAGGCCCGCTCCGTGGCCGGCCGCCTGGCCGACGCCGTGAAGTCGGCCCTGGGCTGACGGTTCTCCGCGCCGGAGGGGCTGGACTTCCAGCCCCTCCGGAGACACCTCCCAGCGGTAGCCGGGGGAGTTCGAGGAGCCGGGTCCGGGGGTGAGCCCCGGTCGGGGGCTCACCCCCGCCGCGCCCACAGCCACTTCTGCGCCAGCAGCGTCAGCGTCCCCGCCACCACGATCCCCGCCAGGTTCAGCAGCAGCTGCTCGATCGACCCCACCATCTGGTCGACCTCCCCGTACCCGAGCGCCACCGCCGCGTTGGCCGCCGCCGGGACCGTCGTCACCGAGATCGCCACGCCCACCAGCGCCCCCGACTTCGCGGAGGTCAGCGACAGCGTTCCGGCGATGCCCGCCAGCACGGCGACCACGAACGAGAACATGTCCGGCTTCCAGATGAAGTCCGTGTTCGGGCGGTCCGCGTCCAGCTGGGCCTTGCTGAACAGCCCGAAGATGTCCATCAGCACGCTGAAGCCCGTCGTCAGCACCATCGCCACCGCGAACCCCACGACCAGCGCGAGGGCCGAGCGGGCGGCCAGCCGTGGGGCCCGCCGGACCAGGGCGGTGCACAGCCCGGCCAGCGGGCCGAACTCCGGGCCGACGGCCATCGCGCCGACGATCAGGACCGCGTTGTCCAGCACCACACCGCACGCCGCGATCATCGTCGCGATGGCGAGGAAGGCGAGGAAGGTCACCGACAGGGTGGACTCCTCGTGGGTGGCGTCCGCCAGGTGCTCCCACAGCACCGCGTCCGCGCCCTCCCCCGGAGCGTCCGCCTCCGCCCGGTCGGCCCGCTTCGACAGCGACAGCCCGATGTCGTCGACGGCGATCGAACCGTGCTCGTCGAGCCCGAGCGCCCGCAGCTCGCCCAGCAGCCCGTCACCGGCCTCGCGCGCCACGTCGCACAGCACCACGTCCCCGGCGGGATCGCGGGCGGCGCCGGGCAGGACGATCAGGTGGGCGGTGCCCACGGTGCCCTCCAGGAGACGGACCACCGCGTCCGTCCGGTCGGCCGGGACGATCAGCCGCAGATGCAGCACGACAGGAACTCCTCACAGTTTGCGCAGGGAGAGCCGCTGCACCTTGTGGTCCGGGCCCTTGCGGAGCACGAGCGTCGCGCGCCCCCGCGTGGGCTGCACATTCTGCTGGAGATTCGGCCGGTTGATGGTGCGCCAGATCATGCGGCCGTAGTCCAGCGCCTCCTCCTCGGAGACCTGGGTGTACTTGCGGAAGTACGAGGAGGGGTCCTGGAAGGCGGTCTGGCGCAGCTTCCGGAAGCGGTCGAGGTACCAGCGCTCGATGTCGGCGGTACGGGCGTCCACGTACACGCTGAAGTCGAAGAAGTCCGCGAGCCCGACCCGGGTCAGCCCGTCCTTGCCGGGCAGGGCGGGCTGGAGCACGTTCAGCCCCTCGACGATGAGGATGTCGGGCCGGTGCACGGTCTGCCGCTCGCCCGGCACGATGTCGTAGATCAGGTGCGAGTAGACCGGGGCCGAGACCTCCGCCCGGCCCGCCTTCACATCGGCGACGAACCGGGTCAGGGCGCGCCGGTCGTAGGACTCGGGGAACCCCTTGCGGGACATCAGCCCGCGCCGCTGCAGCTCGGCGTTGGGGTGGAGGAAGCCGTCGGTGGTGATCAGCTCCACCCGCGGATGCTCCGGCCAGCGGGCCAGCAGCGCCTGCAGCAGCCGGGCCGTGGTCGACTTGCCGACCGCGACGCTGCCCGCCACGCCGATGACGAACGGGGTGCCGGTCTGGGGGCCCTGGCCGTTCTTGGCGTCGCCGAGGAAGGTGTTCAGCGCGCCGCGCAGGCTGCCGGTGGCGGCCACGTACAGGTTGAGCAGCCGGGACAGCGGCAGGTAGACGTCCCGTACCTCGTCCAGGTCGATGACGTCGCCGAGACCGCGCAGCCGCTCGACCTCCTCGGCGGTCAGCGGCAGCGGAGTCTTCTCCCGCAGCGCGCTCCACTCTTCGCGGGAGAGGTCCACATACGGGGTCGCCTCGCCGCCCCGCCGCTGCGAGGAGCGCACGGGGCCGGTGCGCGCCTCGCGCGCGGAAGACGTGATCATCCCTTCATTGTCATGGCTGGGCCCGCCGGAGGCGCGGGCCGGGGGGCGTGGAGTCTGTCACCCCGTGCCAGGCACGCCCCCGCGACAAGCGTCCGTTATGCGGCCACATGCGAGGGTCGACGCGCGGGCGGTGGTCGGCCCCCGGACCGGTGGGTCGTACGCTGCACTGCATGTGCGGAATCGTTGGTTACGTGGGAGGGCAGTCCGCCCTCGATGTCGTCCTCGCCGGGCTCAAGCGGCTGGAGTACCGCGGCTATGACTCGGCCGGGGTCGCCGTTCTGGCCGACGGCGGGCTCGCCGCCGCCAAGAAGGCGGGCAAGCTCGCCAACCTGGAGAAGGAGCTGTCCGACCGGCCGCTGCCCAGCGGCGCCACCGGCATCGGCCACACCCGGTGGGCCACCCACGGCGGGCCGACCGACGCCAACGCCCATCCGCATCTGGACAACGCGGGCCGGGTGTCCGTCGTCCACAACGGCATCATCGAGAACTTCGCCGCCCTGCGCGCCGAGCTGGCCGACCGCGGCCATGAGCTGGCCTCCGAGACGGACACCGAGGTCGTCGCCCATCTGCTCGCCGAGTCGTTCTCGTCCTGCGGCGACCTCGCCGAGGCCATGCGCCAGGTGTGCCGCCGGCTGGAGGGCGCCTTCACCCTCGTCGCCGTGCACGCCGACGCGCCCGACGTGGTGGTCGGCGCCCGCCGCAACTCGCCGCTCGTCGTCGGCGTCGGCGAGGACGAGGCGTTCCTCGCCTCCGACGTGGCCGCGTTCATCGCCCACACCCGCGAGGCCATCGAGCTGGGCCAGGACCAGGTCGTCGAGGCCCGCCGCGACGGCGTCGTCGTCACCGACTTCGACGGTGCCCCCGCCGAGGTCCGCCCGTACCACGTGGACTGGGACGCCTCCGCCGCCGAGAAGGGCGGCTACGACTACTTCATGCTCAAGGAGATCGCCGAGCAGCCGAAGGCGGTCGCCGACACCCTCCTCGGCCGCATCGACCTGGCCGGGAACCTCTGTCTGGACGAGGTCCGCATCCCCGCCACCGTCCTGCGCGAGGTCAGCAAGGTCGTCATCGTGGCGTGCGGTACGGCGTACCACGCCGGCATGATCGCCAAGTACGCCATCGAGCACTGGACCCGCATCCCCTGCGAAACGGAGCTGGCCAGCGAGTTCCGCTACCGGGATCCCATCCTCGACCAGCGCACCCTCGTCATCGCCATCTCGCAGTCCGGCGAGACCATGGACACCCTGATGGCGCTGCGGCACGCCCGCGAGCAGGGCGCCAAGGTGCTCGCCATCTGCAACACCAACGGCTCCACCATCCCGCGCGAGTCCGACGCCGTCCTGTACACCCACGCCGGCCCCGAGGTCGCGGTCGCCTCCACCAAGGCGTTCCTCACCCAGCTGGTCGCCTGCTACCTGGTGGCGCTGTACCTGGGGCAGGTGCGCGGCACCAAGTGGGGCGACGAGATCCTCTCCGTGATCCGCGAGCTGTCCGAGATCGCCACCCAGGTGGACGAGGTCCTGGAGACCATGGAGCCCGTACGGGAGCTGGCCCGCACCCTGGCGTCCAAGAACACGGTCCTCTTCCTCGGCCGCCACGTCGGCTTCCCCGTCGCCCTGGAGGGCGCGCTCAAGCTCAAGGAACTGGCGTACATGCACGCCGAGGGCTTCGCTGCGGGCGAGCTGAAGCACGGGCCGATCGCGCTGATCGAGCAGGACGTGCCGGTCGTCGTGGTCGTGCCGTCGCCGCGCGGGCGGTCCGTCCTCCACGACAAGATCGTCTCCAACATCCAGGAGATCCGGGCGCGCGGCGCCCGCACCATCGTGATCGCCGAGCGGGGCGATGCGGCGGTCGCCCCGTACGCCGACCACCTCATCGAGATCCCGGTGACCCCCACGCTGCTCCAGCCGCTGGTGGCCACCGTGCCGCTCCAGGTCTTCGCCTGCGAGCTGGCCACGGCCCGCGGCAACGAGGTCGACCAGCCGCGCAACCTGGCCAAGTCGGTGACCGTCGAGTGACCGCGTGATCGTCGGGGTGGGCATCGACGTCGCGGAGATCGACCGCTTCGCGGCGTCGCTGGACCGTACGCCGGGGCTGGCGGCGCGCCTGTTCGTCGAGGCCGAGCTGTGCCTGCCCAGCGGTGAGCGCCGCGGCCCCGCCTCGCTGGCCGCCCGCTTCGCCGCCAAGGAGGCGGTCGCCAAGGCCCTGGGCGCCCCGGGCGGCCTGCGCTGGACGGACGCCGAGGTCTGGACCGAGCCGGGCGGCCGCCCCCGTCTGTCGGTCCACGGCACGGTCGCGGCACGCGCCGCCGAGCTGGGCGTACGGGCGTGGCACGTCTCGCTGAGCCACGACGCCGGGGTCGCGTCGGCGGTGGTGATCGCGGAGGGCTGAGGCCGGTGGGGGCGGTGGGCGGGGGTGGGGCGACCTCGCCCGCTGCCGTCCCGTCGTATCCCGGTTCGGCGCATGCCGCCAGCCCTGATCAGGGCTGAGGTCGCCCCGACCCTCCGTTTCCGGATGAGGTCGGACGCGTCGGAGAGAGGGGGCGGTATTCGGCGTACGAGCGCAGGCTGAGCCGCTCCAGCCACTTGTCTCCGGCCACGGCGTAGGCGAGCACCGGATACTGCCACGTTCGCAGGTCCGCCAGGGTCTCGTGGAGCGCCCAGAGCGTCCACAGTCGTCTGGGGTCCTCTCGGTGGTCTTCTTCGCCGGACTCCTCGTGGCGGAGTAGTTCGATCACAAGGTCACCGAGTGGCATCGTCTGCCGGCCGCCGACCAGCGGCTGGAAGATGCCGTCCACGTGGACTCGCGTCCCGCAGGAGCCGAGGGATTCCAGCCAGTCGGTGTCGAAGAACACCTGGCTGGAGCCGCTTGCGAGACCGCGGTAAGCGTGCTCACGGGCCAGGATCGTGCTCCGGTGCGCTGTCGTCCTCGGCAGTGCCATCCCGGCGATCCCTTCCAGGGCGAGGATCTTGGGGGCGATGACCTGGTCCGGGGATCGTCGTATCGCGTGGGTCAGGTCGGCGCGCGCACCGTCGGAGAGACCGACGGTGTAGTAGGGGAGTGGGTGGTCGGTGCCGATGGGCCTGCTTCCTTGGATTGCTGCCGCGGCGTTGTAGACGTCGATGGTCTCGGGGTCGCCTTGGAGGAAACGGGGCAGTAGGCGGCCTCCGTCGGGTGGGATCAGGTCGCGTGCGGCAGAAAGGACGGGGGCATCGCTGCCCACAAGTTCCAGGCCCCGGCGCAGGCACTGCTGGAAGTAGTCCAGCAGGTTTTCCTCTGGTCGGGGTTCCGGCATGAGGTGGCGGAGCCTGCGCAGTGCCGGCTCATGGTCCTGGGGACGGGCCAGGGTGCGCAGGACGGCTTCTTCGTGCTTGGTGATGGTGTCGCGCAGCCCGGTCATCGCGGTCCGCATGGGGACGGCGGTGATCGCCCGGTCCGGGCCGGTCAGACTCCACATGCCATGCTCGCGGGAGGTGTCGCGGATGAGTCGCTCGACGGTCGTGGAAACGTGCTTGGCCAGCACGGCGAGCGGCATGCGACGGTCCAGCGCCAGGTAGTCGGCGCGCGAGAGATTCGCGAAGAGCAGCCCGTCGGGGCAGAAGGCGGCCAGCGGTCGGCAGTTGGTCCACCCTTTCTTGCTCAGCACTTCCTTGCGGATGGTGCGGAAGTCTTGTTGCTCCTCCTTGCCGCGAGCGACTCCTGCGTTGTCGATGTCATCGATGACGTAGGTCCCGGCGCCACGGAACGCGAACGCGATCGCCAGGGCGATCGTCCACGGACTCTGATACAGAGCGAGTGGAGGGACCGCCGAAGGCGCCACGTCGACCAGCCGCATGTCCGCGAGGCCTGTCCGAGGAGCGGTTGTGGTCGCACTCATATGCTGCCCCCGTTCTCCGGCTGCGGATGGAACCGGAACTCGATGCCGGCCCTCTGCTGGAGGGCCGCCTGGTAGGCGGCCCAGGAGAGGGCGAGATCCTGCCAGGGCAGGCCGACCGGTGTGTAGACGGTCACCTGTTCGGCATCGGTCCTCGCGGGGGCAGTGCCTTCGATGATCTGGCCCAGGACGGCTGCGGCGTCGCCGCGCCGCAGGCCTGCCGTCCCCAGCGCACCGGACGTCATGGCCAGACCGAGGTCGTCCACGACGACTCGGGCATGTCGCAGCAACTGGGCATCGAGCTCCGCCTTACCTGGTTCGTCCGCGCCCAGCGAGGTGACGTGCGAGCCCGGCCGGACGTCAGCAAGGTGCAGCAGCGGGCGGCGGGACCACGTCGCGGTGACGATGCTGTCACAGGCGCGGGCGACCTCTCGCGCGCTGCCGACGACCGAGCAGTCGAGTCCGGCCTGCTGCCAGGCCTCGGCCATCCGGTGAGCTCGTCCGCCATCGACATCATGAATGACGACTCGTTTCACTGTGCGTAGCTGGGCCAGCCCGCGCAGGGTCATGTCCGCCTGGGCTCCAGCTCCGATGACCCCCACCGTGTGTGTCCGGGCTGGGCTCAGCAGATCAGTGGCCAAAGCTGCCGACAGCCCGGTCCGCCACGCCGTCACAAAGGCGGAGTCCAGCAGCGCGAGCAATTCCCCCGTCCGCAGGTCGTGGAGACACACGATGCCGGAGATCGCCGGTTCCGCATCGGGGAATTTCGCGTTCACCTTGACCGTGTACGCAGGGATGCCTGTCAGCAGTCCTGGCAGCAGTACGGCGATGGTCCCGGGGGACGACGGCAGACTCCGGCGTACGCGCTGCGGGGATGTCTGCGCTTCGAGGGCTGCGACAAAGCCCTGGCGCAGCGACTGCATAGCGGCCCGCGGTGTCAGCAGCTGCCGCAGTTCGCCGGCCCCGAGGAGGACTGTCATGGGGCGCCCTTTCCGGAGACCGCTCTTGTCCAGGCGTGACCGACGACCGTGACGCCCAAGGTCGTGGAGACAAGACCGGCCAGCAGCAACGCCGTGTCGACACCGAGGAACCTGCTGAGCACCACGGCCGAGACGGAGCTGCCGAGGAACGCGCCTCCGTAGGCGATGGAGCGGCATGTACCGGCAACTCGTCCCAGCAGTTCTCCGGGAACGACGGTCTGGCGCAGGGCGCGCCAGTACACGGTGTAGAGCACGGTGCCAGTAGCGAAGGCGACCTGGGCGGCTATGACGGCTCCCAGCGAGGTGAACGCTCCCAGGCCGGCTACGGCCAAACCCTGCAGAGTCACAGACAGCGCCATGACCACGAGGTAGCCGCGCGAGGGTGCCTTCCAGGAGAGGAGGAGCGCGACCACGACCGACGCCACCCCGGACAGGGCGAAAACGAGCCCTACGGTGTCAGCTCCCAGGCTCAGGCTGTGCCGCATGCGGTAGACCACCATGGGTTCATACGCGCCGAACACGAAGTTGACCACGGTACTTGTGAGGACGCCGATGCGAACGGCGGTATCGCCGGTCACGAGATACCGCAGCCCCGTGGTCAGATCGCGCCACTGGCTCGCGAGCCCTCCGTGGGCGGGTTCCACAGGGACGGTCGGAGAGGTGATGCGGTGGAGCAGCAGGTAGGCCACAGCGAAGGAGACGCTGTTGAACAGCACGGCCTGTTCGGGTGCCAGATGACTCACGGCGAATCCTGCTACCGCAGGGCCCAGCACCACACAGGCTGTCCGAGACGCCTCGGTGGCGGCATTCGCGCGGGGCAGCGTGTGGTGGGGAACGAAGTGGGGCAGCGCACTGTCGAAGCTCGCCGCGGCCACCGGCGCCATGAAGCCCAGCAGGACTGCCATGGTGGCAAGCCCCCCGACACTGACATGGGTGGCCGAGAACACCGCGTAGGCCAGCAGCAGCACCAACGCCGAGCACAGGTAACACAGCCGAAGCAGCCTGATACGGTCCTGGCGGTCCGCCAGCACGCCGCCCCAGACACCCATGAAAACCTGCGGGAGCAGGGCACAGGCGTAGACGAGGCTCATGGCAGCGGCTGTCCCACCTACCTGGTAGACGATCAGCGGGACGGCGAGAACGTAGAACTCGTCCCCGGCGACGTTGACCGTGTACGCGGTCCAAAGGCGGGCGAAGCGGCCTGCCGGAGCGGCGGCCGGCGGACGGGACATCGGGATCGGCTGGTTCGTCACAGGCTGAAGTAGTCGACCTTCAGACGAGGGATGTAGTTCGACACGTCCGAGTAGTACAGGATGATTCCGTCGTTGTACTGGTCGAACGAGTGCTTGAGATCGTGCAGGTTGTTGACCGCGCGGTGCGCCTGCTCCGCGGGAATGTACTTGCGTCCCTCCAGGGCTTCCTCGAGCAGGCCGGTGTGGTTCGCCTCGACGTCCGTCCTGACGTGAGAGACCAGGGGATCGAGGCAGTCCTTCGGGTAGCCGTAGGCCTCGGCCAGCCGCTGCAGGGTCTCGGCGCCTTCGACGGTCTCCGTGCCACGGGCCTCGAAGAGCTTCGTGCACGCCAGATACCCGAGAGTGTCCTCGCGTGCGATCTCGCAGAGGTTGTTCGTCCACGACCAGGTGCCGATGATGGGGTGGGCGTTCTCGACCTCTTCCTTGGACAGACCCATGCGGATGAGGCTGTCCCGGGCCATCCAGGCGTGATCGTATTCCTCGGCGAGGTACTCCGAGAGCAGCCTCTTCCACTGCGGGTCCGAGCAGTGGGCAATGGCCGTCGAGATGTGGCGACTCGCCGAATTGATGTAGTGGTACGTTTCCAGGATGAGGCCCAGGAATACCTCCTTGCGGTATTCCTGGTTCTCGAGTCCGGACCACAGGCGATGGTAGCCTATCTGTTCGGTCCACATGGCTGTGGACTTATCGATCTGCTTCAGGAAAACGTCGACCGGGATGTTCTCGAGGTCGGGGTTCTCCTCGCGCAGCAGGCCCTGCTCCGCGAACGCGTTGACTATCCCCAGCACATCCTCCGGAGTGACGTTCGTGATCTCCGAGATCTGCTGGACCGTGTGCCGCCCGTCCAGGTAGCGCTTGAGGTTCAGGAAGTCCTTGAGCTGCGCACCGTGTTGCTCCAGCTGGAAGTGCTGGTCGCCGACGATCATGAGCACGTCGTCCCCGCTGCTGGGGACGAAGAAGGTGCAATGCCTGAGGCGCGGACGGAATTCGAGGTCACGCTTGAGCATGCAGCAGTCCTTTCGTCGCCTAATGGAGGGGAGGCGCAAGGTGCGCCTCCCCTCCATTACTTATGGGCGTCAGCCGCAGAGAACGGCACCGGCGACCTTGCTCATCGCGGGCTTCTCGACCGGCTTGATGGTGATGGACATAAGGACCACCTCATTCTTCGGTGAAAGAAGACCGGGATTCCGGCCCGCAGAAAAGATAAATGCGGGTCGCATATTAAATCAATACCACAAAGTGGAATTGGGGGCTCCCGTGGCTTGAAATCTCCCACAGGGGGACTGTCTTCGGCCTTTTTGTGGTGATTTGCTCAGCCTTCGGTGCAGGCTCAACTCTTGTGGCCTTGGCGCAAAAATGGTGATGGCTGGCTCACGGGAACGACCGGGATGTGACCGTGCGGCGCGGTCCCGCGTCCCTCGCCGCCCGGTTCGCGGCGACGGAGGCCGTAGCCAAGGCGCTGGGCGTGCCGGGCGGTCTGCGCTGGACGGACGCCGAAGTCCGCACGGCGCCCGGCGGCCGCCCCTCGCTGGCCGTGCGCGCCACGGTCGCGGCACGGGCCGACGAGCTGGGCGTACGGGCCTGGCACGTCGCGCTGAGCCACGACGCCGGGGTGGCGTCCGCTGTGCTGATCGCGGAGGCGTGAGGCCCTCGACGCTGTCGCCCTTGCGTGGCTTTCAGCGGTCGGCCCGCGGCAGGAGCCGGGTGCGTCCGAAGGTGCCCAGCCAGGTGGCGGACGGCTTGGGAGTGCGTTCGAAGGTTTCGGCGTTCACGGCGATGAGGCCGAACGTGGGCCTGCAGGAACCCCACTCGTAGTTGTCGAGGGCGCTCCAGGCCAGGTAGCCACGGATGTCGAGGCCGTCATCCAAGACGGCGGCGACCGCGGAGAGGGCGCCGGTGTAGTAGTCGACGCGGCGGTTGTCGTCGGCGGTGGCGATGCCGTTCTCGGTGACGATCAGCGGGACATCGCCGACGAGGGCGGCGGTGTGGCGCAGGGTGTGGCCGACGGCCTCGGGGTAGTACTCCCAGCCGGTGATGGTGCGTTCGGCGTCGTCCGGGGCGGGGATCGGGCCGTCGGTGCCGATCCTCGTCCAGCTCGAACACGGCCACATCGCCTGACCATGATCACGAACCGTCGCGAGGGGTTACCGAGAAGGGCTCACTGTGCGCAGCGGTGGCTGTGGGCGCGGCGGTCGGCTGATACGTCGGCATGAACGGCCGGCTGCCGGGCGGGAGGCGGGACCGTGCTCAGGGAGTGCCGGGGAGGCCGGCGGAGCCACGTACCGGTCGCGGCGATGCGGACGGTTCCGCGGTGACGGCGGCCAGGAGGCGCAGGCCGTCGTGGGAGGGAGTGCCGGGGGCCGCGGTCAGGGTGATGAGGTGCTGGTCCGGGTCGGCCGCGTCGGTCAGCGTGGACCAGTCGAGGGCGAGTTCGCCGACCACCGGGTGTCGCAGGGCCTTGGTGCCCGCGGTCCGCACGGCCACGCGGTGGTCGCCCCACCACGCCCGGAAGTCCGGGTCCCGCACCGACAGCTCTCCCACCAGCGTCGTCAGGCGCGGATCCGCCGGGTCCCGGGCCGCCTCCATCCGCAGCTGCGCCACGCAGGCCCGCGCCATGTAGTCCCAGTCGGTGTACAGGGCCCGTACCACCGGGTCGCAGAACACCAGGCGGACGAAATTGCGCCGGTCCTCCGGGAGGAGCGCGAAGTCGGTGAACAGCGCGGCGGCCGGCGGATTCCACGCCAGGACGTCGGTGCACCGGCCAAGGACGAGGGCCGGGATGCTGGCCAGATCGTCGAGCAGGCGCCGCAACTGCGGCTGGACCCGCTGGGCGGGCCGCCGGCGCGGCCGGCCGGCATCCTTGCCCGAGAGCTCGAAGAGGTAGGCACGCTCGTCCTCGCTGAGGCGCAGCGCGCGCGCCAGGGCGTCCAGCACCGGCTCGGAGGCCCGGCGACGCCCCTGTTCCAGGCGGGTGTAGTAGTCGGGGCTGATCGACGCCAGCAGGGCGACCTCCTCCCGGCGCAAGCCCGGGACCCGCCGCCGCCCGTCGCCGGGGAGCCCGGCCGTCGCGGGGCTCAGCTCCCCGCGCCGGGCCTTGAGGAAGTCACCCAGTTCGCTGCTCATGCGATCGAGTCTCGCACCGCGGACCGGTCCGGAAGGGGGGCCGGTTCTGTCCCCTTATCCCGGCGTGTGACGCCTGCCAGGGTCGGGAGCATGAAGACGGACGTCACCTTCCTCAGCAACAACCTCACACTCGCGGGCATCCTCTTCCTGCCCGACGCACCCACCGCCGACCGGCTCCCGGCCGTCGTCGTCGGCCACCCGAGCGGCGGCGTGAAGGAGCAGACCGCGAGCGTCTACGCCGAGCGCCTGGCCCGCGAGGGCTTCGCCGCGCTGGTCTTCGACGCCGCCTACCAGGGCGAGAGCGAGGGCGAGCCGCGCGGGCTGGAGGACCCGTTCCAGCGCGCCGAGGACATCAAGTCCGCCGTCGGTTTCCTGGCCACCCGCGACGAGATCGATCCGGTCCGGATCGGCGCCCTGGGCATCTGCGCCTCCGGCGGCTACGTCCCCTACGCCGCCCAGACCGACCTGCGCATCAAGGCCGTCGCCACGGTCAGCGCGGCAGACCTGGGATCGGTGACGCGCGAGGGCCTCGGCCGCACCCAGGACCCACAGACCCTGCGCTCGATCCTGGAGCTCGCGAATGCCGCACGCACCGCGGAGGCCCGCGGCGAGGCCGTCCCCCGGCAGGAGTGGATCACCGAGGCCGTGGACGCCGAGACCTACGAGTACTACCGCACCCCACGCGGTCACCACCCCCGCGCGGTCCGGCCCTGGCCCGTCCGCAGCCTCGACCAGATCATCCAGTACGACTCCTACGCCCTGATCCACCTCATCTCGCCCCGCCCCCTGCTGATGATCATCGGATCCGACGCGAACACGGCGTACTTCAGCCGTGAAGCCATCGAGAAGGCGGCCGAGCCCAAGGAACTCTTCGTCATCGACGGCGGCACCCACATCTCCCTCTACGACAAGGACGAGCACGTCACCCCGGCCGTCGCCAGGCTCACCGCCTTCTTCGCCACCCACCTGCCGTCATCCAGGGGCTGAGGATCACGCGACGCGCATCAGCCGGCGCCCTTCTCGATCGCCTCGAAGATGTCCGCGTCCGTCTCCCGCTACCAGCCGGGAAGGTCCGGCCAGTCGGCGACGTACCCCGGCTTCGGGTCGTCGAAGTGCCGGTACATCTGCGCGGTCCAGCACGTCGCGACGAAGCGCCCTTTCTGCTCCCGCGTGAGCCGCCCCGCGTGCCCCTCGCTCACCTCAAGGAACTGCCGCACCTGCGCGTACACCGCCCCGGCAGCCGCCCGCTCCCACTCCGGGGTGTCCTCCCAGGGAGTCACATAGTCCGGCTTGGGCTCCCCGGGAAAGTGCCGCCGTACCCCCGCGATCCACGCCTCCCGGAACAGCCGGGCACCCTCGGTTTGCGACATCCTTGCTCCTTTCGTCACCGTGTCAGGCGCACCATAGCCAGCAGAACCGGCGAGTCCGGCGACGGCCGGCTCTCCCCGATGTCCTCGTATCCCCACGACTCGTACAGCCGATGGACCTTTCCCTCACCCGCCAGCGGGTTGACCATGAGCGTCACCTGCTCCTCGGACCGCCGGGCGATCAGCTCGTCATGGATGCCCCGAGAGGCTCCGGTCTTCCGCCAGGGCACACGGACCATCATTTCCTTGAGCGCCAGCGTCGGGGCCTGCGTAAGCGCCGACGCCGGCGGTGGCGTGACCCGCTTCCAATAGCGGTCACCGTGCTCGATGGTGTTGCCGTACGCGTACCCGACTGCCTCGTCCCCGTCGTAGCCGACGACCACCTCCCAGCCGGGCTCGGAGGCGTGCCGGGCCAGGCGTTCGCCGTACCGCTCGACCGAGTAGTGCGGATCGTGCAGCCGGTCGGCCCGCACTTCGGCGTAGACCGAGATCAGCGTGTCCCAGACGGGTGCCACGACACGGAAGTGCCGGAGTTCGATGGCCGCGGAGGTCACGAGGCGTCCCTTCGGCAGTCGGTGTATGCGTCCCAGGTCCTGGCAGCCTCGCTCTGGGGCGCCGTGGAACGGAGCTTGTCCCCGAACGCGTCCAGCATCCGGGTCACTCGGGGGTGGGAGCCGGTGGGGACGGTCATGGCCGTGGAGACGGCAGGCTCAAGATCGCCCTGCCCCAGCTGGGCCTGCGCCAGCCGGGCGGTGGCGATGGCACGGCTCCGCAGCAAGTGGGGGCGCAGGAGTCCGATACTGCGGTGGGCATGGGCCTCAGCCTGGGCAAAGTTCCCCAGCCCGAGGTGTGCCGTGAGGGCGAGGCTCTCGATCTCCGCCTGACCGAAGAAGGCCGTCATCCATGCCGGTCGGTCGATGCCTGGATCGGCACGGCCGAAGGCCGCCTGTGCTTGGCCGATGGCGCGCTCCACTGCCACGGCGTCGCGCGTGAGGCCGTAGATGGCGGCATGCCGCGCATGGCCCAGCGAGGCGAAGAGAGGGTCGCGGCGGGTGAGGGGAAGGCCTCGCGCCACATCGTTCGCGGCCAGGGCGTCGATGGGCCGTCCGAGATGCCGGTAGAGGCTGCCCGCGTGGGACCAGATGCGGAACTGGATGGTCAGATCGCCGGACATGGCGGCAAGGATGGACGCCCGGCCCATGTACCGCTGGGCCTCGTCGAAACGACGGCCGTCGATCGCGGCCCACAGGGCGCTGGACGTGAACGAGGCCGCGCACGCGTAGATGCTGTTGCGGACTCTCTGGCTGGTCGTGCCGCGCTGAAGCAGGGATAACGCCTCTTCGGCCAGGGCGGCCGCCTGCGTCTCGATACCGACGCGTCCGCCGTACCGATGATCCTGGGCAATGATCGCGGCGAACTTGATCTCCAGCCGTTTCACGTCACTCTGCCCTACTCGCTGGGGAGCGGCGAGCCCGGGAACGACGGCTGCGGTTGCGGTGCCCGCGGCCGAGGTCATGAAAGTACGTCGCCGCACAGGGTCCTCCTGCGGTGATGCGGTCCGTGGCGAGGTGAACCCTAAGTCTTCGACCGAACGCCCGAAGACCTTCTCCAGCGCCGCACAGGTCCGTCCGATGGGGCGCTTGGTCCTCCCATTCACCAAGTTGCGGACGGTGCGGTCCGAGACATCCCCCGGCTTCCCTGTGATCTCTTCGATGGCATCGTTCATCCGAGCTGCGAACTCGTGCTGCGTGAGACCAAGTTCGGCCATCCGCCGCTTGAGGATGACGTTGACTCCCATGAGCTGAACGTAGCCACTCGAGCACTGCGCGCACCAGACCCCGGGTAATGCGCACGCAAAGTCTTCCGGTGCGCGGTATGCGAAAAGGTGGCACTTTTGCCTGTTTTTGTCGCGTCCGCACTCGTTGACTGGTCATCAGACGACAGGCAGGCCCTCGGAGGAAAGACCCCGTGACCATGACTGCAATCAGGCCGAACGCCATCGGTGCCCCCGGCTACAGCGAAACGATGCCGTGCGAGCCGGAGTCCGCAAGTCGCGCCCGACGACTCGTCCGAGCAGCGCTGAACACCTGGGACCTCGACCCCCTCATCGAGGACGGCATGCTGATCGTTTCCGAACTGGTCGGCAACGCCGCCCGCCACAGCGGGTGCCGTCTCGTACGCGTCAGCGTCCGGCTGCACGATCGGGATCGCGTACGTCTCACCGTCACGGACAAATGCCGGCAGCTGCCCACCGCCCAGGAGCCGTGCTGCGACGACGAGTCCGGCCGCGGGCTGATGCTGGTCGATGCCATGGCGGACCGCTGGGGCACCGAGTACCGCACCTGGGGGAAGATCGTCTGGGCCGAGCTTCACGCCAAGGGTGGCGCCTGATGCCGCCGCTCGTAGCCCGCCCGACCGTCGTTCCGTTCGTCACCGCGTGGAGCGGCGAAACCCTCGGCCCGGAATCCGACCTGACCGTCCTGCTGACGCCCGGGCCGCGACTCGGCTACAAGCGCCCCGCGAGACGGATCGCGATACCGCAGGGGCTCTGTGGGCGCGGATGACCCACTTTCCCGGTACGAGCAGGCCGATCTACGACAGCATGCACGTCGCTCGGCAGCGGATGTGCATGTACGCCATGAAATGCCAGATCTGCGGGCACGTCGCCAGCCGCGACCAGGACGGCTGGCTGTTCATCAACTGGCGCAGACCATGGGACCCGCCGACATGGCCGGAAGGCTCGCTGACGGAGCAGCCGCCCTTGTGCGAGCCACATGCCCGCATGTCCGTCGAGCAGCGCTCCCATCTGGGCAGAGGTGACTACGCGGTGCTCAGGGTCCGGACTCCACGGCTGTGGGGCATCTCCGGGACCAACTACCAGCTCACGACGAGCGGATGGCGTACGCGGGACTCGAACGTCATGGTCCCGTACGGCCACGTCGGCCTCAACGCCGTCCTCGCCTCCCGGATGATCCGCGAGCTGCGCAAGGTGACGGTCATCGACCTCCCGAAATGACACCGACAGAAGAAGAAAGGACACGACTGTGGCGACCGTCGTTGCGACCCCCGCCGTGGACACCGAGTTCCTATGGCTGGACCTGACCCGGAAGTGTCAACTCTCCTGCACTCCGTGTTTCAACGCCTCGGGGCCGGGCGGAACCCACGGCACCATGACGCGCGAGGACTGGTTACGCGTCCTCGATCAGGCCACGGAATGTGGCGTGCGCCGCGTCCAGCTCATCGAGGGTGAGCCCACCCTGTACCCGGACAGCCTGCTCCTGGCCGACCGTGCGCTGTCGCTCGGCCTGGGCGTGGAGATCTACAGCAACCTGGTGCGCGTCACCGAAGCCTGGTGGGCGCTCCTCCAGCGCGACGGCATGTCCTTGGCGGCGTCGTACTACTCCGACGCTCCGGAGGAACACAACAAGGTCACCGGCCGGCCCAGCCACGCCCGTACCCTCGCGAACATCCCAAAAGCAGACAAGTATGGCGCTGCACTCGGCCCAGCATGTCGCCGCCAGTGGCCCAGCCGCGATGACCGCGGGAGCCACTCGCGGGGGTTCACGCTGATCTGCAATTGAAGGGTCAGTCTTCTTCAGTGGAGCGGTCCCGATTCTTCAGCCACGCAATACCGCCTACAACTGCGGCGGCTAGCAGCACAAGTACCACAGTGAGGGCGATTTTTGAGCCAATATCCATGGTGCCGTACACGGGCTTCTCCTCGAAGAAAATTTGCGGGCTTGTTCGACGGTTCGGTGTATGGGATACTTGATGCGCTTAACTCTCGGCGGTGCCGTCTTCCTTCCCTCGAACGCTGAGAAGGTCTCCGGGCTGGCATCCCAGTGCGTTGCAGATATGGGTCAGGGTGCTGAATCGGATAGCTTTGGCTCTGCCGTTCTTCAACACCGACAGGTTGACGTTCGTGACGCCAACTTTTTCGGCGAGCGAAGCCAACGTAATTCCGCGTTCTTTTAGAAGCCGGTCTAGGTGGACGACCACCGCGTGCCCGTCGTCTCCCTCGGCCGTCATACGAGCCCCTCGAGGTCTTCTCGCATTTTAGAGCCGACCCGGGTGATGCGGGCGAACGCCAACAGGCCGCTTCCTGTCAAGATGGCCAGATACGGCGGGTCCCAGGCTTGAATCCATGCCCCGGCGCTGAGTTCCGCGCTGCGGGAGAGGGTGTCCAGTAGCGCGGTTTGGGCGAAGGCGGCGACGGTCTGCGTGATCACGCTTCCCACCAAAAGCCACCACCCCAAGAGACGCAGCCTGGAAGCTGTCTGAGGCGTGTGGATTCCGGTGCGTGCGGCATTGCCCAGGAGCCGGTTGAGGAGAAACAGTCCGCCAATCCATGCGACCAGCGAGGTCAGGGAGCCGATGTTGGCGAGGATGCTCTGCCCGGTAGTGGCTTCCTGTGCGCAGTCAGGAGTCACCTATGGCGCGTCAACAAATCTTCACTTATCTGAGGTTCCTCTGAGCCTTGGTCGGTCGTTACGGCCCCGGTGTAGTTGAGCTTTGAAGGGCCTGGGGGCGTTTACTCGTGGATCGCGGTGGCAACTGGCCAGGTCAGACGGCCTTTGATGAACTTTCGGGTTCCTTTATTGGAAGATGAATATTCAACTGGTGTGCTCGGTGATCGTTTTTGGTTTGACCGCATTGCCCAGCGCAGGAAGGCGCGGGTGGGTTGCCGGGGAGCTGGGTGTCAGACCCCCCGAACTGACGAAGCGCCGGTTATAGGCCTTCGAGCGATCTGACATAAGCGTTGCTGCTCCTGCTGCACGACGTGATAGAGCGTATCCGCGAGGCAAAACGAGAGGGAGGACGGTGAAGATTATTGCTATTGAGCGTATGAATGGCGCGGCGGCGGGGCGGGCCGAGTAGGCCTTCACCCTTGTCTACGCCGAGGCTTTCGCGGAGCCTCCGTATGGCAAGGAGCCGGACTCGGTCGAGGTGAATTTCCGGCGGTTCCGCTCGCAGGTCCGCAAGAAGATCTTCCGGGGAGCCCTCGCCCGCACGGGCGACGGTGAGCCCGTGGGCATCGCGTACGGCTATCCGCTCAGCCCGAGCACCGGCTGGTGGGACCGGCTCATCACGCCGGTCGGTGACGAGCTGCGGCGCGAGGACGGGCGTCGGACGTTCGGGCTGATGGAGCTGGCCGTACGCGCCCCGTGGCGTCGCATGGGCGTGGCCCGTCGGCTGCATGAGGCGGCCCTTGTCGACGGCACCGAGGAACGCGTACTGCTCAACGCCCGGCCGGGTGTCGAGGCCGCGCAGGCCGCCTACCGGTCGTGGGGGTACCGCAAGGTGAGCGAGGCGCACCCGTGGGACGGGGCCGATCCGCATGACGTGATGGTTCTCGATCGGGGCGGGCGTGCTCCGGCTGCCACCAGTCGCTGTTGAGTCAACGCGCCGCCGGCCCGGGCCAGACGGCCGAGGCGTCGTCGCGGCCGGGGTCGGGCAGGTGGATCGGGCGGACGGGGATCGTGCGGGTGCGGCCTTCCGAGACCGCCGTCCACGGGGCGGGGCGCCCCGAGTAGCACAGGTCCGCCAGGACGAAGACGCCGTCGGCGTAGACCTCGACGTACTCGCCGACGGTGAGGATGCGCAGGGCCGAGGCGGGCTCGGCCAGGACGGTCTCGCCGGTCACGCCCCCGCCGGGGCCGGTGATCCAGAGGTTCTTGCCGTCGCATCCGACGGCGAGGGCGGGGCCGTCGTCGCCGGTGCGCAGGGTGACCTCGACGCGCCCGGAGAGGTCGAGGTCGCCGACCGCGTGCAGCGTCGGCTCCGTCGTCTCCTCCCGCAGCCAGGCGTCCAGGCCGGGCCACCACTCCAGGCGGGGTGCGGAACCTTCCGTTACGACCAGGGACTTGGGCTGGGCCAGCATGCCGCGGCAGCGATCGCCGGAGTCCGTGAGGCCGACCCGGCGGGGGGTGGTGTGCAGGACGACGCGGGAGCCGTCGGGGCCGGCGATGACGCGGGGGGCGTACGAGCCGGTCGGGCCGAGCGGGCCCCGCCGGGTCCACGGTCCCCGCAGCCGGGGCGCGGTCCACGCCTCGAACCCGCGCGTCGCGCCGATCGAGCCCATCAGCAGCCAGCTGCCGTCGTCGAGACGTTCGAGGACCGGGCATTCCAGCTCGTCCACGTCACCGGGTGAGACGAGCGGCGGGTGGACCGTCCAGTGCTCCAGGTCGTCCGAGGTCGCCCACGCCACGCAGCCGCTGACCTCGACGGGCAGGGAGGCGTCGGCCGCGCAGACGACCATGACCCAGCCGTCCGACTCGTCGTCGCGGACGACGAACGGGTCGCGCCAGCCCATGTGTTCACCGGTGCGGTACCAGCGGGCGTCCGCCTCGGCGACGGGGCCGGTGCCGTGGCGGCGCCAGCCCGTCCCGTCGGTGCGGTCGGAGTACGCGAGGCCCACCGCCTGGAGCGGCGTGCCGTCCGGGGTGAACCCGCTGACGCCCGTGTAGAACATCGCCATTCCGTCGCCGTGCGGGATGGGGTGCATGGTCCACACGGCCTGCTGGTCGAAGCGGCCGGGCAGGCCGTTGCCGAAGACGGGGCCCTCGGGCCGCCAGGAGATCAGATCGGTGGAAGTGGCCCTGCCGTACGAGGTCTCCATCCTCAGGTGGTCGAACTCGCTCGTCCACGGGCCCTGGAGGTGCAGCACCGCGTAGGTGCCGTCGCCGTCGCGGAGCAGGGCGAAGTCGTTCACGCAGAGGCCGGGCGGGGCGTATCGCATGCACAGTTCCTGTCGGCTCGCAGCGCTCAAACGCGTGCGCTGACCAGTGATTCCCGAAGGTCTCGTTTGAGAATTGGGCCAAGTAAAACTGAACGCAAACGCTTGCGCAATAGCGAGGCCGGGCTTACGGTCTCGTCACCCCCAGATCACACCGATGTGAAACCGACGGGAGAAAAGTGCCGTGACCGTCAGCATCACCGATGTCGCCCGCGCCGCCGGAGTCTCGGCGTCCACCGTGTCCCGCGCCCTGCGCGGTCGGCCGGGCGTCTCCGACGAGGTGCGGGCACAGATCACGGCCGTCGCCGTGCGGCTCGGCTACACGGCGTCCCGTTCGGCGTCCAGCCTGGCCAGCGGGCGCACCTTCACCATCGGGGTCGTGGTCCCGCACGTGGGCCGCTGGTTCTTCGGCACCGTGCTGGACGCCGCCGAGCGCGTGTTCAGCGCCGCCGGCTACGACGTCCTGCTGTACAACCTCGGCTCGCCCGAGACGCGCAAGCGCTTCTTCACCAAGATGCCGGTCCGCAAGCGGGTGGACGCCGTGCTGTCGCTGCTCATCCCCGACGAGGAGGAGTCGGCCGCGCTGCGTTCGCTCGGCGTACCGCTGGCCAGCACGGTCGGCGGAGCCCGTCCCGGCTTCACCGTCGTCGGCATCGACGACCGGGCCGGTGCGGAGAGCGCCGTACGGCATCTGGTGAACCTCGGCCACCGCCGGATCGGCATGATCAGCGGGGCGAGCGGGCCACAGCACTGGACCACGCCCATCGCGCGCCGCCAGGCGTACCTGGACGTGCTGGCCGAAGCCGGGATCGCGCACGATCCGGCGCTGGAGGCGGACGGGGACTACACCGTCGAGGGCGGCGAGCGGGCCATGACCGGACTCCTGGCCGCCTCCCGGCCGCCGACCGCGGTGTTCGCCCAGTCCGACGAGATGGCGATGGGCGCGCTGCGCGCCCTGCAACGGCACCGGCTGAAGGTGCCGGACGACGTGTCGGTCGTCGGCTTCGACGACCACGAACTGTCCGACGTCCTCGGGCTGACCACCGTCGCCCAGCCGGTGGCCGGTCAAGGCGCCGAGGCCGCCCGGCTGCTGCTGAGCCGGCTGGACGATCCCGACGCCGAACCGCCGGAGAAGGTGGACATGCCCATCCGTCTCGTCCTGCGCGAGACCACCGCACCGCCGCGCCCCCGCGGACCCCAGTAACCCGTCCCCCCCCAACGCCGGAAAGCGCCAGCGCACCACGAACCCTCGCACCGCACGGAGGCACGACACCATGAGCCCGACCAGCAGAAGGTACCGCCGTACGGCCTGTACGGGCCTGTCCCTCGCCCTGTCCCTCGCCGCCCTGGCCGCCTGCGGCGGCGGCAGCGGTGGCGACGCCTCCGCCTCGGCCGGCAGCGGCAAGGGCACCATCAGCGTCTGGGCCCACCAGGGTCAGAAGAGCGAGGACACGGCCCTCCAGAGCGCCGTGAAGTCCTTCAACTCCTCCCAGGACAAGATCAAGGTCGAGCTGAAGCTGATACCCGGCAACGACTACACCAAGACCATCACCGCCACCGACGCATCCGAGATGCCGGACGTGATGGAGTTCGACGGCCCCACGATGGCGAACTTCGTCTACAACAAGAAGCTCGCCCCGATCGACTCCTACGTCTCGGCCAAGACCCTGGCCAACGCCACCGATGCGAACAAGGCCCAGGGCGGGATCGGCGGCAAGCACTACGGCCTGGGCATGTACGACTCCGGGCTCGGAGTCTTCGGCAACAAGAAGCTGCTGGACGCGGCCGGGGTGAAGTACCCGACCGGCCTGTCCGACGACTGGACCGCGGACCAGTTCACCGCCGCGCTCAAGGCGCTCAAGGCCAAGGACGCGGGCGGCAAGGTGCTCGACCTCCAGGAGAGCACCGGCTACGCGAACGAATGGGGCACCTACGGCTTCGCCCCGGTCGTCTGGTCGGCCGGCGGCTCCCTGCTGAAGGACGGCAAAGCCGAAGGCGCCCTCGACTCGCCGGCCGTGGTGTCGGCGATGAAGACCTTCCACTCCTGGAAGCCGTACGTCGACCCCAACACCGACGGCAACGCCTTCGCCAAGGGCCGCGTCGCGCTGAGCTGGGTCGGCCACTGGATGTACCCCGCCTACAGCAAGGCACTCGGCAGCGACCTGGTCGTGCTGCCGCTGCCCGATTTCGGCAACGGACCCAAGGCCGGCCAGGGCTCCTGGGCCTGGGGCATCGGCGCGGGCTCCAAGAACGGCAAGGCCGCCGGCGCCTTCCTCGACTACCTCCTGAACGACACCAACGTCACGGCGATGACGAAGGCCAACGGCGCCCCGCCCGCGACGAAGACCGCGCTCGCCGCGAGCCCCCTCTACAAGCGGGGCGGCCCGCTCCAGCTCTTCGCCGACCAACTCGCCAAGCCCTGCGGCGACAGCGACATCACCAAGTCCTGCGTCGCCGTGACCCGCCCGGTCAGCGCCGGATACCCCACGATCACCGCCAAGTTCAGCGACGCCCTGAGCGCCGTCTACGGCGGCGCCGCCCCCAAGAGCGCCCTGTCCAAGGCCGCCCGCGCCATCGACCGGGACTTCTCCGACAACGCCGGCTACAAGATCCCGTAGGACGCATCGGCCGGGGCGGCCCCCTTTGGCGGCGCGTCCGCCCCCGGCCGGGAACAGGAACCCCTGTGAAGACCGTGGAACCCGCGCACACCACGCTCCCCGGCAGGTCGGACGGCCCGCCCGTGACCTCCGCGCAGTCCGCGCGGCCGCAGCGTCCGGCGCGTTCAGGGCCCAGGAACCGCGACTGGTTGCACGGGCTGCTCATGTCCGCGCCCGCCGTCGCCGGCCTCATCGCCTTCGTCGGCATCCCCTTCGGCTACGCCCTCGTCCTCTCCTTCTACAACGTGCGCCTCGGCTCGCCGCTGGCCCCTGAGTTCTTCGGTCTGGAGCAGTACCGGCGGCTGTTCACCGACCCCGACCTGTCCGGCCCGTTCCTGCGGGCCCTGCTGAACAACCTGACCTTCGCCGTGGTCGTCGTACCGCTCCAGACGGGCCTGGCGCTCGCCCTCGCGATCCTCCTCAACCGCAAGCTGAAGGCGATCGGTCTGTTCCGGTCCCTGTTCTTCATGCCGGTCGTCTTTCCCATGACGCTGGTCGCCGTCATCTGGCGGCTCATCCTCGCCCGCAGCGACGAGGGGCTGCTCAACTCCGCGCTGCACGCGGTGACCTTCGGCAACTGGGGCGCCTTCGACTGGCTCGGCGACACCGCCACCGCCATGGCCTCGATCATCGTGCTGTCCATCTGGCAGGGCGTCGGCTTCCAGATGGTCATCCTGCTCGCCGGCCTCCAGCAGATTCCCGGAGAGCTCTACGAGGCCGCCGAACTGGACCGGGCCTCGCGCTGGCAGCAGTTCCGGCACGTCACCCTGCCCGGCATCCGCGGCACCCTCGTCTTCGTCGCGATGCTCACCTCGGTGCTGTCCTTCCGCGTCTTCGACCAGGTCTACGTCCTCACCCATGGCGGCGGCCTCGACGAGGACGCCACCCGCACCGTGATGTACCAGGCCGTCACCACCGCCTTCGACCAGAACAACATCGGCCAGGCGTCCGCGATCACCGTCGTCTTCTTCCTGATCGTCGTCGTCCTGACCCTCATCCAGCGCCGCGTCGTCCGGCCCGACAACGAGGACTGAGAGCCATGGCCACGACCCACGCGCCGCGCCGCCGGCTGCGCCACCTCGCCGACTACGCCGTCCTCGGTGTTCTGGCGTTCGTCTTCATCCTGCCCGTCCTGTACCTGCTCCTGGGCAGCCTCAAGCCCTCCGACGAGGTGCTGAACGGCCTGACCGGCTTCCTCCCCACCCACCTGACCTTCGACAACTACGCACATGTGCTGACTGCCCTGAACTCCGACAGCACCGGTTACTTCTGGCGCTTCATGGGCATCTCGCTGCTGGTGTCGTTCGTGGTCGTGACCGGCGGCCTCTTCGTCAACTCGATGGCGGCGTACGGCATGTCACGACTGAAGTGGCGCGGCCGGGATGCCGTCTTCACGCTCGTCCTGCTGCTGATGCTGGTGCCGTTCGAGTCGGTGGCCGTGCCGCTCTTCTACATGTTCAACGACCAGCGCAACACCCTCTACATCCAGGCGATCCCGTTCATCGCCAACGCCTTCTCGGTCTACCAGTTCCACACGTTCTTCCGGAAGATCCCGCCCAGCATCGAAGAAGCCGCCCGACTGGATGGCGCGGGCCCCTGGCGCACCTTCTTCGCGATCATCATCCCCATGTCGAAACCGGTGTTCGCCTCCGTCGCGATCCTCACCTTCCTCATGCAGTGGGGCTCGTTCCTCTGGCCGGTGCTGATGGTCTCCGACCCGTCCGTCCGTCCCCTGCCCCTGGAGATGAGCGTCTTCCAGGGACAACAGCCCCCGGACTGGGGACAGATCCTCGCCTTCGGCGTCCTCCTCGTCCTGCCCGTCCTGATCGTCTTCGCCTTCTTCCAGCGCTGGTTCGTCCAAGGCGTCGCCAGCTCCGCGGTCAAGGGGTGAGCACCTGGCGTCATTGCAGCCAGAACCCCGAACGCGTCAGCCACAGGTCGAACAGCGCCGTGTCGCCCGTGACCTCCACACCGGGGGCGGGCCGCCGGTAGACCAGCAGGAGCAGATCCGTCAGGGTGCCCCGGGCCTCGACGGTGGCCTGCCCGCCGGTGTCGCGCAGGACGGGGGCGTCGCCGGTGAGGTCGACCAGCCACTCGGCGCCCGCGTCGGTGGCCTGAAGACGAAGCACGCGGCCGGGGCCGAGGAGGGCGGGGTCGCCCTCGTACGCCTCGGGCAGCGTGCTGTACGTCAGCCACTCGTCGAGGGCGTCGAGGGCGACGTCGTGGGCCAGGTGGAACGCGGCGCCGACGGCGAGGGCGGCGTCCGCCCGGTGCACCACCGTCTCGTGCGTCATCCGGCGCGCCCACCACATCGCGGTCTCGCCGGGACCCGGGCTCCACACCGGCGTATTGGGTCCGGCGTCGCGCAGCGCGTCGGCCAGCCGCCCGGCGCCGTCGCCGAGCTGGGCGCTCAGGGCGACGGGGTCCTCGCCGGTGCGGCGGGGGACGTCGTTGACCGGGTCGTCCGACACCGCCTCGGCCGCCCGGGTCCGTACGGCCGTCTCGGCCCACCCATGGGCACCGCCGAGGTGGCGCACGAGCTGGCCGAGGTCCCAGCCCGGGCAGGACGGAACCGGGGCCGCCGGGTCGGCCCCCGCCAGATACGCCCTCAACAGGCCGGTCTGCTCGACGATTTCGGCGCGGCAGCGGTCGAAGCCCAGAAGAGTCACCCGGCCACGTTAGGACCGCAGCTCCTCGGCGTCATCCGGATTTCGGGCCGGGCCCCCACCGGCGGGTGGCCGCCGACGATTCGGGAGGGGGCGGGGTCGCAGGGGGGTGGGGTCCTGGACGCTGACGTGTATGTGTGGCGCCGATTGGCCGGCGTTCACGACACGTTCTCCGTCAGCGGCGCCGTAAATATACGGTCCAGGGCCCTGCCCCGGAGGCCTCGCACCCGGCCCCCGAGGCAATCCCGGCGGCGCCCCTCAGCCGAGCACGTCCCGCCACGCCTCCGGGACGGCCGCCGCGACGTCGTACGCCGCGATGGGGGCGCCCGCCGGGGCGGTGGTGCGGCGGGCGGCCAGGCCGTGGAGGTAGGCGCCGGTGGAGGCGGCGTCGCGGGCGGGGAGGCCGGTGGCGAGGAGGGAGCCGGTGAGGCCGGAGAGGACGTCGCCGCTGCCCGCGGTGGCGAGCCAGCCGGTGCCGGTGGGGTTGACGCGCACGGGGTGGCCGGGGGAGGCGATGAGGGTGGTGGAGCCCTTGAGCAGCACGGTGGCGCCGTACTTGTCGGACAGGGCCCGTACGGCGGCGAGCCGGCCGGACTCGACCTCCTCGCGGCTCGTCCCGAGCAGCGCGGCGGCCTCGCCCGCGTGCGGGGTGAGGACGGTGGCCGCGGTGCGGCCGTGGAGGCCGCCGGAGGGGAGGAGGTGGAGGCCGTCGGCGTCGACGAGGACGGGGACGTCGGAGCCGAGGACGTCGTCCAGGGAGTGCCGGGCGGCGGCGCCGTCGCCGAGGCCGGGGCCGACGACCCAGGACTGGACGCGGCCCGCCTTGGCCGGGGGCCCGGTGTGGACGAGGGTTTCGGGGAAGCGCGCGATGACGGTGTCGGCGCCGGGGCCGACGTACCGTACGGCGCCCGCGCCGCCGCGCAGGGCGCCCGCGACGGCGAGGACGGCGGCGCCCGGGTAGCGGGCGGAGCCCGCGACGACGCCGACGACGCCGCGCCGGTACTTGTCGCTCTCGGCGGTGGGGTGGGGGAGGAGGGCGGCTACGTCCTCGTGCTGGAGGGCTTCGGCGTCAGGGGTGGAGGGGAGATACGGCCCCAGGCCGATGTCGACGAGGCGGAGGGCGCCCGCGTGCTCGTGCGCGGGGTCGATGAGCAGCCCGGGCTTGTACGTGCCGAAGGTGACGGTGGCGCCGGCGCGCACCGCCGTGCCCCGCACCTCGCCGGTGTCGGCGTCGACGCCGCTGGGGAGGTCGACGGCGACGACGGTGCCGCGCACCAGCCGGACCAGCCGCTCGGCTTCCTCCCGCAGGCCGCCCTTGCCGCCGATGCCGACGATGCCGTCGAGGACGAGGTCGGCCTGGGCGAGGGCGCGCTCGGCGAGAGCGCCGGAGTCGGCGGTCACCGCGCGGCCGCCCGCCGCGCGCAGGGCGCGCAGGCCCCCGGGGTGGGCGCGGTCGGGGGCGAGCAGGACGGCGGTGACGCCGGCGCCGCGCCGGGCTAGCCGGGCGCCGGCGTAGAGCGCGTCACCGCCGTTGTCGCCGCTGCCGGTCAGCAGGGCGACGCGGGCCCCGTAGACCCGGTGCAGCAGGTCGGCGCAGGCGGCGGCGAGTCCGGCTGCCGCGCGCAGCATGAGTGTTCCTTCGGGCAGCCGCGCCATCAGGTCCTGTTCAGCGGCTCGTACGGTCTCGACGCTGTAGGCGATCCTCATGGCCATAGTCTCCCGAACGGAGGGCACTCCTCGCTTGGAAGCGCGCACTCCGGTCCACTCCGGAAGCACACATTCCGGTACATCCTCCGGTGCGCCGATCGGCCTGAGACACTGACGGAGATGGACGAGACACCGATGCGCGCCCGTGCCGTGGTCGATCTGACCGCCCTGCGGGACAACGTTCGGGTGCTGCGTGAAGCGGCGCCCACCGCCGAGCTGATGGCCGTGGTCAAGTCGGACGGCTATGGCCACGGCGCGGTGCCGTGCGCGCGCGCCGCCCGCGCGGCGGGCGCGGGCTGGCTGGGCACGGCCACGCCGGAGGAGGCGCTGGCGCTGCGCGCGGCGGGCGACCAGGGCCGGTTGATGTGCTGGCTGTGGACGCCCGGCGGCCCGTGGCGGCAGGCGATCGAGGCGGACATCGACGTGTCGGCCAGCGGGGTGTGGGCGCTGCGCGAGGCCGCGACCGCCGCCCGGACGGCAGCGCGCACCGCGCGCGTCCAGCTCAAGGCCGACACCGGGCTCGGCCGCAACGGCTGCCCGCCCGCCGACTGGCCGGAGCTGATCGCCGAGGCCCGGGCCGCGGAGGCGGAGGGCACGATCCGGGTGACCGGGCTGTGGTCGCACTTCGCGTGCGCGGACGAGCCGGGCCACCCGTCGATCGCCGCCCAGCTGACCGTCTTCCGCGAGATGCTGGACCAGGCGGAGCGGGCGGGGCTGCGGCCGGAGGTGCGCCACCTGGCGAACTCCGCGGCGACCCTGACCGTGCCCGAGTCGCACTTCGACCTGGTGCGCACCGGAATCGCCCTGTACGGGATCTCGCCCAGCCCGGAGCTGGGCGGGCCCGCCGACTTCGGGCTGCGCCCGGTGATGACGCTGAAGGCCTCGCTGGCCGCGGTGAAGCGGGTGCCGGGCGGGCACGGCGTCTCCTACGGGCACCGTTACGTCACCCCGGGGGAGACCACCCTCGCGCTGGTGCCGCTCGGCTACGGAGACGGCATCCCGCGGCACGCCTCGGGCACCGGCCCGGTGCTGGTCGCGGGCAAGTGGCGGACCATCGCGGGCACCGTGGCGATGGACCAGTTCGTGGTCGACCTCGGCGGCGACAGCGCGGAGCCGGGGGACGAGGCGGTGCTGTTCGGCCCCGGTGACCACGGGGAGCCGACGGCGGAGGACTGGGCGCGGTCCGTGGGGTCGATCGCGTATGAGATCGTCACCCGCATCAGCGCGCGGGTCCCGCGCGTTTATGTGGGTGACCTCGGGGGCACAGGGATCTGACCATGGGCGAGGACAGCACGGTGGAGACGGCGACGAAGGTCGCGGCGGGGGCCACGGCCGTGGGCTGGCGCCGGGGCGCCGGGTTCGCGGGAGCCGCGATCGGCGTGGTCGCGGCGGGCGCCGCGATGGGCGTCGCCCTGGAGCGGCTGACGGTCGGCCGCGGAGTGAGGCGCAAGGCGCGGCTGGCGCTGGACGCGGAGGGCCCGTACGGCACCCTGCGCGGCGTCCCCGGCCGGGCGGTCGCCGACGACGGCACGGAGCTGTACTACGAGGTCGAGGAGATACGCGAGCCGGCCGCGCCCGCCCGCCGCAAGCGCCGGTTCGCGCGCCGGGCGGCCACCGCGCCGGTGACCGTGATCTTCAGCCATGGCTACTGCCTCGGCCAGGACTCCTGGCACTTCCAGCGGGCCGCGCTGCGCGATGTGGTCCGCACCGTCTACTGGGACCAGCGCTGCCACGGCCGGTCCCAGCGCGGCTGCTCCCAGACGAACGGCACCCAGGTCACGATCGACCAGCTGGGCCGCGATCTGAAGGCCGTGATCGACGCGGCGGCGCCCGAGGGGCCGCTGGTGCTGGTCGGCCATTCCATGGGCGGCATGACGATGATGGCGCTGGCCGCCCAGTACCCGGAGCTGATCCGCGAGCGGGTGGTCGGCGCGGCGTTCGTCGGTACGTCGGCGGGGCGGCTCGGCGAGGTCAGCTTCGGCCTCCCGGTGGTCGGCATGAACGCGGTGCGGCGGGTGCTGCCCGGGCTGCTCAAGGCGCTCGGCTGGCAGGTGGAGCTGGTGGAGCGGGGCCGCCGGGCGACCGCGGACCTCTTCGCGGGGCTGATCAAGCGCTATTCGTTCGGGACGAAGGACGTGGACCCGGGGGTGGCCCGGTTCGCGGAGCGGCTGATCGAGGCGACGCCGATCGATGTGGTCGCCGAGTTCTACCCGGCGTTCATCGCCCACGACAAGGCGGCGGCGCTGCCGTCCTTCGACGGGGTTCCGGTGCTGGTGCTGGCCGGGGACAAGGATCTGATCACGCCGATGGAGCACAGCGAGGCCATCGCGGAGCTGCTGCCGGGCGCGGAGCTGGTGGTCGTGGAGGACGGCGGCCATCTGGTGATCCTGGAGCACCCCGAGGTGGTCAACGGGCATCTGGCCGAGCTGCTGACCCAGGTGGTGGGCGGCGCCGGGGGCGTCTCCGGGGACGGCGCGGGCCGCCGCTCGGCCCGGGGGTAGCGGCCGCGGCGGCGGCTGTTCGGCCGGGGGCCGAGGCGGCACGTACCGCGTTCCCGGGGCCCGTACCATCGCCGGTATGGACGTAGGCACGCGCATGACCGTCACCTCGCCCGAGCAGATGCGGGACCTGGGCCGCCGGCTCGCCAAGCTGCTGCGCCCCGGCGACCTGGTGCTCCTCACCGGGGAGCTGGGCGCGGGCAAGACCACGCTGACCCGGGGCCTGGGCGAGGGCCTGGGCGTACGGGGCGCGGTCACCTCGCCCACCTTCGTGATCGCCCGCGTCCACCCCTCCCTGTCCGACGGCCCGCCGCTGGTGCACGTCGACGCCTACCGGCTGGGCGGGGGCCTGGAGGAGATGGAGGACCTGGACCTGGACGTCTCGCTGCCGGATTCGGTGATCGCGGTGGAGTGGGGCGAGGGCAAGGTCGAGGGGCTGTCCGAGGACCGGCTGCACGTGGTGATCGAGCGGACGGCGGGCACGGACGCGCAGGAGAGCGACGTGCGCGGCGTCGCCGTGACCGGCGTGGGGCCGCGCTGGGCGGACGAGGACCTGGCGTCGCTGGCGGGCTGAGCGCCGGGGAGATTCGGGAAGAGTTTTCCGACAGGCCGTCGGCATGATGTTGCACTCCGGGCATCGGACGTGGTCACATGGAAAGGGAAGCGTGGTTAGGCGTGCCTAACCGCCTGCCCCCAGGACCCTCAGGAGGCATCCATGTCGGCCCACGAACCCACCGCCCTGGACGACCCCCGGCGCGATGACCGGTCACCGTCGATGAGGGACCTGCTGGCGGCCTGCGCGGCGGCGAGCGCCGTCTCCACCCCACCGGCGGAGGCCCCCGCCGACGCCCCCTCCGCCGTGGAGCCACGGCGGGACGGCCCGGAGCGCGACGCGGCGTAGCCGGCCCCGCGAGGGGTTGCTCGACAGCGGGGCGTTACTTGATCACGACGACCTTCGTGCCCGGCTGCGCGAACTCCCACAGCGCCGTGCCGTCCGCCCGGGACTCCCGCACCGCGCCGGTCTTCTTCTGCGCCTGCGGGTCGGGCATCGTCCCGTCCATGGCCGCACTGAAACCGAACGTGACTCCCCCGTCCTGGTGAAACACCACGATGTGCTCCACCTGCACCCCGTCCGACCCGACACCGCTCGGGTTACGGGAGGTGACCTGGTACGTGCCGGGGTCGGGGCTCGCCGAGCTGGCGCCCACCGGGAAGGTGCGGGTGGCCTTGCCGTCGGCGCCGACCAGCCAGACCCGGCTGTCGCCCAGGGCGTAGACGACGCGCTCACCGGTGCCGGAGCCCCCGGGCAGCGCGGTGGACTTCTTCGCCGCCTTGTCCTTCGTCCTGCCCTTGGCGTCGTTGGCGTGCGAGCTGCGCCGCTCCTGGGTGCGGTGGTCGGGTGCGGTGGCCTTGGCCTGGTAGCCGAGAAAGCCGACGGCCCCCAGCGCGGCCGCGGTCAGAACGGCCACGGCGGGCCCGGTGCTGCTCCTTGGCACGGTGGCCACCCTCTCCTGCGGTCAGTACGTGCTTACCGCCCGTACGCACTTCCTGACGACGGTAGCACCGGTGGACGGCCGCGACCGGTCCACCGCGACCGCCTCCCGGGGCGCCGTAGGCTGTCCTCGTGCTGTTGCTCGCGCTTGATACCGCCACCCCCGCCGTCACCGTCGCGCTCCACGACGGCGCCGAAGTCCTCGCCGAGACCGCCGAGGTCGACGCCCGGCGCCACGGCGAGCTGCTGCTGCCCGCCGTCCACCGGACCCTGCGGACGGCGGGCGTGGAGCTGGGCGCCGTGACGCGGATCGTCGTCGGCGTCGGCCCGGGCCCGTACACCGGGCTGCGCGTCGGGCTGGTCACGGCCGCCACCTTCGGGGCCGCGCTGAACGTACCCGTGCACGGGCTGTGCACGCTGGACGGGATCGCGTACGCCGCCGGGCGGGCCGGGCTCACCGGCCCCTTCGTGGTGGCCACCGACGCCCGCCGCAAAGAGGTGTACTGGGCGCGGTACGACGACCCGCTGACCCGCGTCACCGACCCCGCCGTGGACCACCCCGCCGACCTCACCGAGCGGCCCGGCGTCGCCGGGCTCCCGGCCGTCGGCGCGGGCGCCCTGCTCTACCCGGACGCCTTCGCCGCCGTCCCGCCGGGCATGCCCGAGCACCAGTCGGCGGGCGCGCTGGCCTCCGTCGCCGCCGGGAAGCTGGCGCGCGGCGAGGAGCTGCTGCCCGACCGGCCGCTCTATCTGCGCCGCCCCGACGCCCAGGTGCCCGCCAACTACAAGGTGGTCACCCCCAAGTGACGGACACGACCCCCGTGCTGCGCGAGATGCGCTGGTGGGACATCGACCGGGTGCTGGCGCTGGAAGAGGACCTGTTCCCCGAGGACGCCTGGTCGCCCGGCATGTTCTGGTCCGAGCTGGCGCACGCCCGCGGCGGCGCCGCGACCCGCCACTACACGGTCGCCGAGGACGGCGGGGCGATAGTCGGCTACGCCGGGCTGGCCGTCTTCGACCGCACCGGCGACGTCCAGACCATCGCCACCGCCCGCGACCACTGGGGCACCGGCCTCGGCGCCCGCCTCCTCACCGACCTGCTCACCGCCGCGACCGCCTTCGAATGCCGCGAAGTGCTCCTCGAAGTGCGCGTCGACAACACCCGCGCCCAGCGCCTCTACGAGCGCTTCGGCTTCGAGCCCATCGGCATCCGCAAGGGCTACTACCAGCCCGGCAACGTCGACGCGCTGGTCATGCGCCTGACCGGCCCGGCGGCGACCCTCGCGACCCCCTCATCCGTACAAGGAACGAAGACCCATGGCTGACGAACCGCTCGTTCTCGGCATCGAGACCTCCTGCGACGAGACCGGCGTCGGGATCGTCCGCGGCCACACCCTGCTCGCCGACGCGATCGCCTCCAGCGTCGACGAACACGCCCGCTTCGGCGGCGTCGTCCCCGAGGTCGCCAGCCGCGCCCACCTGGAGGCGATGGTCCCGACCATCCGGCGCGCCCTGAAGGACGCCGGAGTCGCCGCCTCCGACCTCGACGGCATCGCCGTCACCGCCGGTCCCGGCCTCGCGGGCGCCCTGCTCGTCGGCGTCTCGGCCGCCAAGGCGTACGCCTACGCCCTCGGCAAGCCGCTGTACGGCGTCAACCACCTCGCCTCCCACATCTGCGTCGACCAGCTCGAGCACGGCGCGCTGCCCGAGCCGACCATGGCGCTGCTGGTCAGCGGCGGCCACTCCTCGCTGCTCCTCGCCCCCGACATCACCGCCGACGTACGGCCGCTGGGCTCGACCATCGACGACGCGGCGGGCGAGGCGTTCGACAAGATCGCCCGGGTGCTGAACCTCGGCTTCCCCGGCGGCCCCGTCATCGACCGCATCGCCCGCGACGGCGACCCCGACGCGATCGCCTTCCCGCGCGGGCTCACCGGCCCGCGCGACGCCGCCTACGACTTCTCCTTCTCCGGCCTCAAGACGGCCGTCGCCCGCTGGATCGAGGCCAAGCGGGCGGCGGGCGAGGAGGTTCCGGTCGCCGACGTCTCGGCCTCCTTCCAGGAGGCGGTGGCCGACGTCCTGACCCGCAAGGCCGTCCGCGCCTGCAAGGACGAGGGCGTCGACCACCTGATGATCGGCGGCGGCGTCGCCGCCAACTCCCGGCTGCGGGCCATGGCCGAGCGCCGCTGCGAGGACGCGGGCATCACCCTGCGCGTGCCGCGCCCCAAGCTGTGCACGGACAACGGTGCGATGGTCGCCGCCCTCGGCGCGGAGATGGTCGCGCGCGGCCGGTCCGCCTCCGCCTGGGACCTGTCGGCCGACTCCTCCCTCCCGGTGACGGACCCCCACGTCCCGGCGCCCGCCTCCCACGACCATGACCATGTGCACGAGCTGAGCCGGAAGAACCTCTACGCATGACCGTCGCCCTGATGTGGGAGGCCCGCGCCGTCGAGGGCCGGGGCGAGGACCTGCTCGCCTGGGCCGCGGGTCAGCCCCTGGACCCCGCGCCGCTGCGCCGCGAGACCTTCCGCGCGCCCGAGGACCGGGTGCTCGTGATCACGTGGTGGGACGGCACGTACGACACCCCGGGCCTTCCCGAACTCCCCGAGCCGGGACCGGAACTGGCGCGCCGGGCGGTCCACCGGTGGCGCTTCGAGTCGGTCGGGTAGCGGGACCAGCACGCCGTTCCACCGCGAGACACCATGACATTCACCTTCACCCGCGACCTCGACTCCAAGCGCTACCTCCTGCGCCCTCGGGGCTCTGACCCGCTCCACGTGCGCCGTGGCGCCCCCGACGGCCGTCCCCCTCCCGAGGGGTGCAAGCCGCGTTTCGTCATCGCCGCCGACGCTGCCGGGGCCTCGCCGCTCGCCGTGGTCGTCCGGAAGGGCGACCGCCGCCTCGCCGTGCTCACCTCCGACCACGAACTCCTCGCCGAACTGCTCCTGCCGCCGCGGAAGACGCGGTGGCGGCGTCCGTACGAGATCCACCTGCCCGACGGGACGGTGCTGCGGGGGCGGGAGGGGACGGTGCCGTCGCTGCTCCTGTGCGCGGTGCTGCTGCCGCTGGTCCTTCTGTACCTGGTCGGCCTGGCGCTGTCGGACATGCCCGCCGCCAGTATCGGCGCCCCGCTGCGGACGGCCTGGAAGCGGCAGGGGGCGTCTATCGCCCGGGCGGTCATGACCGAGTCCGTGCGCGGCCGGTTCCGGGTCCGGGACGACGGGCTGGACCACCGGGTGGCGTACGCGCAGGCGGTGGCGAAGTACTGGAAGGGGTGACCGGCCGACAGGACCGCGGTTCCCGGGAGCCGCGGAGGAATGAAGTTCATGCCTCCGGGAGAACTGAGAGACTGCGTTCCATGACCCCGCCCGACGCCCTGCCACCGCCCCCGCCCGCCCCGGACATGCGTCCGTGGCCCGACCGCGCCGGGCTGCTCGCCGACCGGGCGCGCGCGATGGGGACGCTGGCGCGGTGGTACATGGCGCCGCACCGGGCGCTGCTGCTGTGGCTGCTGACGCTGGTGTTCGCGCTGGGATGGACGCTGGCGGTGTCGGGGTTCCAGTTCCTGGTGACCGGCGAGATCGTCGAGCACATCCTCGGCGTGATCTTCCTCGGGCTGGCGCTGGGCGCCACCGTTCCGTCCAGCCTGGGCCTGGCCTCGGGCATCCGGCGGGACGTGTTCGTCGGCGCGCGGCTGCGGGACTGGGCCGAGCTGGGGCGCGATCCGCAGACGCTGCCGCACTGGAGGGTGTCGGGCAGCGCGCTGCTGTGGCTGCTGCCGTCGCTGCTGCTGTGCTGCCTCGGGCTGGTGCTGGGGGCGTCCACGGCGATGTCGGACCTCGGGGCGGAGACGTTCCGGGTGGCGATGGGGATCGCCGTCGTCTTCGCGGCGGCGGGCGGCCTGGGCCTGGTCAAGGCGATCGGCTACTACCGTCTGGTCAGCCGCGAACTCAGCCCCGACGACGCCGAGGGAACCGACTGACGTAAGCCCGGCTCGGTACCACCTCAGTCGGACGACCGCTGCATCGACTGGAAGCGGTGCAGCAGGTCCAGATACCGCTCGCCCAGGCTCTCGCCGCGCCGCTTCGTCGCGTCCTCGACGTGCAGCAGCATCTGCCGGACGCGGGCCGCGTCCCGGTAGGCGTCCCGCTGGAGCTTCTTGTGCGCGGTCGCCGCGGGGCCCTTCCAGTCGTCGCCGACCGTCTTCGCCAACTGGTCGAGGCCTTCGACCGTCTCCTCCAGGTAACGCAGCATCTCCTCCACATCCTGAAGGAGATCGGACAGTTCCTGATCCGATACCGGTCGCTTCTCGTCACTCATGTTCCATGCCCCTGCCACCTCCGGTCCGGCCCCTCAGCGGGATGATCGTGCCATGACCGGGGCCCGTCCGGAGGGCTAGCCCGCAAGGTGGTCGAACTCGCCCGCCTTGATGGCATCCAGAAGGGGCCGCAGCTTCGCGGGGGTGGTGGTCATCACGGTGCCGGGCTCGTCGCTTTCGCGCAGCGCTATGGCGCCGGGTCCCAGGGCGGCGAGTTCTATGCAGGAGTTGCCGTCGCCTTGCGTGGAGTACGAGGACTTCTGCCAGTTGATCTCAGACATGTCTTTGCCTTCAGGGGTGTCTTGCCGTCAGAGACGTTGGGCGATGCCGTGGATCATGTCACGTGACTCCTTCTGGGGGAGGGTCACTTTCATGGTCCGGGCCAGCACCGCCCGGTGGTTGGTCAGCTGGGTCTGGGCGTCCAGGAACATGGGGCCGTGCGCGGCGTCGAGCTGCACGGTGTCCAGTTGCGGCACCGGGCCCGAGGCATAGGTGACCGATACGCCGGAGACCGGAAACCCGCCCGCCTCGAACGGGATGACCCGCACGGTGACATTCTTCCGCGTCGAGGCCTCCAGCAGGCTGTCCAGCTGTCTGCGCATGAGCTGCGGTCCGCCGAGCCGCATGCGCAGACAGGCCTCGTGGATGATGAAGGTGCACGGCGGAGGATCGTCCCGGTCGAGGATGTCCCGCCGCTTCATCCGGTGGGACAGCCTGCGCCTCATCTCGGCCGGCGACCACGCCGGAACGGCCTCGGCGAGCACGGCCCGTGCGTACTCCTCGGTCTGCAACAGCCCCGGCAGGAACATCAGCTCGACCACGCGCAGGCTCGTGGCGTAGTACTCCAGCTCGGCGAGGTCGAGCCCGCCGGTGGCGATATGGCCCCGGTACTCCTCCCACCAGCCGCCCTTGCGCTCGCGGGTCATGGCGACGAGCGCGTCGACGTACGCGTGGTCGGGGCAGGTGTAGATGGCGGCGAGGGCGCGCACCCGCTCCTCGCTCACCCCGAAGCGGGCCAGCTCCAGGTTGGTGATGTGGGTGCGGTTGATGCCCAGCCGGTCGGCGGCCTCCTGGATGCTGAGTCCCGCGCCCTCGCGCATCCTCCTCAGTTCTGTTCCGAGCCGGACTTGACGCGCGGTCGGGACGCTTCTGGGTGGCATGACCCTCCGTAACCCTTAAGGAGTAATCGTCGGGGAAATTCAACGAGGCCGTAGCAGTTGTTTGTGCCGCTGCCCTACCTTGGGTGCCGTCGCCGCTACTGCGCGTTGATCGTTGTAACGGTACGCGCGATATCGGCCCTTTCGCAGGGAGTTGATCCATGGAGTCCGACTACGAGTCCGACGACCGTCCACCGCGCCGCCCGCCCGCTCCCTCCAAGGACCCGTACGTCTACACGCTCCAGAGCAGCCGGCACGCCACCTCCGCCAAGGTCTGCCGGGACTTCGTCGCCGTCGTGCTGGGCTCCGTGGGGCAGGAGGCGCTGGTCGAGGTGGCCACCCTGTGCACCTCCGAGCTGGCCACCAACGCCTTTCTGCACGCCGAGGGCGACTGCCTGACGCTGCGCGTGGTGATCGAGCCTCCCCGCTTCCGCGTCCTGGTCTACGACGCCTCCGCCCAACTCCCCGCCGCCGCCCGCCTCCCCGAGGGCGACCGCCTCCGCGGCCGCGGCCTCGGCCTGGTCGCGGCCCTCGCCGACGCCTGGGGCACGGCGGACGCGGACCCGGCGGGGATGTACGCGAAGGCGGTGTGGTTCGAACTCCTCGCGGAGCCGAAGAGCTAAGAGGCCGGGTGTCCCAGGAGCATCGTGGGGGCGCCCGCCGAGCGGGTGAGGAGGATCGTGCAGGCGTTCCCCCCTTCGAGCCGCAGCTTCTTGCGCAGATGCTCCGGCTCGACGGCCGAGCCGCGCTTCTTGATGGTCGCGATGCCGACCTCGCGCTCCCGCAGCAGCGCCCTGAGCCTCTTCAGGTTGAACGGCAGCACATCGGTGATCTCGTACGCGGTGGCGTACGGCGTCGGGCGCAGCTCGTCCGTGGTGATGTAGGCGATCGTCGGATCGATGAGGCGGCCGCCGATCCGGGCCGCGACGTCCGCCACGAGGTGGGCGCGGATGACGGCGCCGTCCGGTTCGTACAGCCAGCGGCCGACCGGGCCGGGCTCGGGGTCCGGGAGCTGGGTGCCGAGCAGGGAGTGGCCGGAGGGCAGCAGGGTGGCGCGGCGCATGCCGGGGCGGGCGGTGCCGAACCACAGGACGGCCTCCTTCACGTTCCCCTGGTCCGAGATCCACTCGGCCTCCGCGTCCTCCGGCACCGCCTCGTGCGGAACCCCGGGCGCGATCTTGAGGGCGGCGCGCGGGACGGTACGGGCGGCCCCGATGGCCCAGGACAGCGGCGGGGAGTACGCCTCGGGGTCGAAGACCCGGCCCCGGCCGCCGCGCCGGGCGGGGTCCACGAAGACCGCGTCGTGACGCGAGGTGTCGACCTCGGTGACATCGGCGCAGCGCACCTCGATCAGCTGCGACAGGCCCAGCGCGTCGGCGTTGGCCCGGGCGACCGCACAGGTCAGCGGATCGCGGTCGACGGCCAGGACGCTGAGCCCGGCCCGCGCCATCGCGATCGCGTCACCGCCGATGCCGCAGCACAGATCGGCCACGGTGCGCACCCCGAACCCGGTCAGCCGGTCGGCGCGGTAGGCGGCGACGGAGGTACGGGTGGACTGCTCGACGCCGTGCGGCGTGAAGTACATCCGGTGGGCGTCCTCGGCCCCGAACTTGGGCACGGCCCGCTGCCGCAGCCGTGCCTGGGTCAGGGCCGCCGAGACCAGGGCGGCCGGATGGTCGCGGCGCAGCCGGGTCGCGGTGGCCAGCTCCCGCGCCGGGTCGTAGTCCCGTAGCGCGGAGAGCAGCGCCTGCCCCTCGTCGCCGAGCAGTGAGTCGAAGGCGTCAACGTCCACATGGCCCATTCTCCCCGCTCCGGGGAGGGCATTCGCACCCCTTCGGCGCGCGGGCGCGTGCCGTGGAACCGAAGATCACTTTTGTGATGATGCTCAAGACTGGTGTATCCGGGTGTCTGGTTCTCGCCGCCGCGGCGGCCCTGCTCACCGGCTGCGGGGGCACGGGCCCCGAGCCGCGCTCCGGGACGGGGAAGGCGGCCGGTCTCACGCGGTCGGCCTCGGCCTCCCCGTCCTCCGCGTCCCGGGCCTCCGGAGCGCCACCGCCCGGGAGCGGGCGCGAGGGTCCGCACCCGCCGCCGGACGGCTACCGCCGCTGGGGGCTCGACCGCCCGCTGGACCCGCCGCCCCCGCCCGCCGTCAAACCCGCGCTCGCGCCCGTGTGGCCGCCGGCGCCGGGGCTGGCGACGGTCATCCGCCGGGTGGAGACGACCGATCGAGTGGTCTTCCTGACGCTCGACGACGGGATCGAGAAGGACCCGGCCTTCATCGACCAGGCCCGGGACCTCGGTCTGCCGTTCACCCAGTTCCTGGAGGACGAGGTGATCGGCGACCACTACGACTACTTCCGCGCGCTGCGCGAACTCGGCAACCGGATCGGTAACCACACGCTCACCCACCCCAGCCTGGCGGGCAAGGACTACCAGACGCAGCTCCACGAGATCTGCGGCCAGCAGGAGGTCCTCGGCGAACGCCTCGGGCTCCAGCCCCGCCTCTTCCGTCCGCCGTACGGGGACTACGACCGGAACACGCTGCGGGCGGCGGCGGAGTGCGGCCTGAACAAGGCGGTGCTGTGGCGCGCCGAGATGGAGCCGCAGGGGCTGGTCTACCGCTCCGGTAGCGGGCTGCGCCCTGGGGACATCGTGCTCGCGCACTTCCGCGGCCCCGAGCAGCTGCACGGGCACACCATGACCGACATGATCACCGAGCTGGTGCGGGAGGTCCAGGCGCAGGGATTCACCCTGGCGCGGCTGGAGGACTACATCTGACGACATCCGACCGCGTCCGAGGACCGCTCGTGGGGGCGGCCGCGTCCGGACATCCGTGCGGTCCGTCGCCGCCTCGCTTGGCACTCTGGTTGACGGAGTGCTAACCGCGTCATAATGTCAGGGCTGGCACTCGGCACTGCGGAGTGCCAGCCACACAGCGACGGGCAGGTCCGGCACCCGCGACGACGGATCCACCTGGTCGCCACCTCAGACAGTTAACCCCGTGAGATCTCCGAAGGGGGAGGTCGGATCGTGACGACCGCCAGCTCCAAGGTTGCCATCAAGCCGCTTGAGGACCGCATCGTGGTCCAGGCCGTCGAGGCCGAGCAGACCACGGCCTCTGGCCTGGTCATCCCGGACACCGCCAAGGAGAAGCCCCAGGAGGGCGTCGTCCTGGCCGTCGGCCCGGGTCGGTTCGAGGACGGCAAGCGGCTTCCGCTCGACGTTTCCGTCGGCGACGTCGTGCTCTACAGCAAGTACGGCGGCACCGAGGTGAAGTACAGCGGCGAGGAGTACCTCGTCCTCTCGGCTCGCGACGTCCTCGCGATCGTCGAGAAGTAATCACCGAAGTCTTGCCTTGAGCCGCGCCCCGGTGCCCGTGTCACAGATACCCGGGGTCGGGGCGCGGTTCGTTTTTTTGACGCGACGGCGGCTGCCTCGTTACGGCGGCCGAGGATCGCAATGAGAGGACATACGCAACCATGGCGAAGATCCTGAAGTTCGACGAGGACGCCCGTCGCGCCCTTGAGCGCGGCGTGAACAAGCTTGCGGACACCGTCAAGGTGACGATCGGTCCCCGCGGCCGCAACGTCGTCATCGACAAGAAGTTCGGTGCTCCGACCATCACCAACGACGGTGTCACGATCGCCCGCGAGGTCGAGGTCGAGGACCCGTACGAGAACCTGGGCGCCCAGCTCGTCAAGGAGGTGGCGACCAAGACCAACGACATCGCGGGTGACGGCACCACCACCGCCACCGTGCTGGCCCAGGCGCTGGTCCGCGAGGGCCTGCGCAACGTGGCCGCCGGCGCCTCCCCGGCCGCCCTGAAGAAGGGCATCGACGCCGCGGTCAAGGCCGTCTCCGACGACCTGCTGGCCACCGCCAGCCCGATCGACTCCAAGTCCGACATCGCCGCCGTGGCCGCGCTGTCCGCCCAGGACAAGCAGGTCGGCGAGCTGATCGCCGAGGCGATGGACAAGGTCGGCAAGGACGGTGTCATCACCGTCGAGGAGTCCAACACCTTCGGCCTGGAGCTGGACTTCACCGAGGGCATGGCCTTCGACAAGGGCTACCTCTCGCCGTACATGGTGACCGACCAGGAGCGTATGGAGGCCGTCCTCGACGACCCGTACATCCTGATCCACCAGGGCAAGATCTCCTCCATCCAGGACCTGCTGCCGCTGCTGGAGAAGGTCATCCAGGCCGGCGCCAGCAAGCCGCTGCTGATCATCGCCGAGGACGTGGAGGGCGAGGCCCTGTCCACCCTCGTCGTCAACAAGATCCGCGGCACCTTCAACGCCGTCGCCGTGAAGGCCCCCGGCTTCGGTGACCGCCGCAAGGCGATGCTCGGCGACATGGCCACCCTCACCGGTGCCACCGTCATCGCCGAGGAGGTCGGCCTCAAGCTCGACCAGGCCGGTCTGGACGTGCTGGGCACCGCCCGCCGCGTGACCGTCACCAAGGACGACACCACCATCGTCGACGGCGGCGGCAACGCCGACGACGTGGCCGGCCGCATCGCCCAGATCAAGGCCGAGATCGAGGCCACGGACTCCGACTGGGACCGCGAGAAGCTGCAGGAGCGCCTCGCGAAGCTGGCCGGCGGCGTGTGCGTGATCCGCGTGGGCGCGGCCACCGAGGTCGAGCTCAAGGAGAAGAAGCACCGTCTGGAGGACGCCATCTCCGCGACCCGCGCCGCGGTCGAGGAGGGCATCGTCTCCGGTGGTGGCTCCGCGCTGGTCCACGCCGCCAAGGTGCTCGAGGGCAGCCTGGGCAAGGAGGGCGACGAGGCCACCGGTGTCGCCGTCGTCCGCCGCGCCGTCGTCGAGCCGCTGCGCTGGATCGCGGAGAACGCGGGCCTCGAGGGCTACGTCATCACCTCGAAGGTCGCCGAGCTGGAGAAGGGCCACGGCTACAACGCCGCGACCGAGGAGTACGGCGACCTGGTGAAGGCCGGCGTCATCGACCCGGTCAAGGTCACCCGCTCCGCGCTGGAGAACGCCGCGTCCATCGCCTCGCTGCTGCTCACCACCGAGACCCTGGTGGTCGAGAAGCCGGCCGAGGAAGAGGCCGAGGCCGGCGGCCACGGTCACGGCCACGCGCACTGACGCGAGCCGAGCGCCACGCGAAGGCGCGGCCACCCCGCACGGGGTGGCCGCGCCTTCGCGCGTCCCGCGCGCGGCACCGGCCCGCTCACCCCTTGACCGGGGCCCGGCCCACCTTCGAGGACACGCCCGCCACCGCCGCCCTCGGCACCAGCTTCGCCAGCCCGGTCAACGCCTTGTACCGGGGGTCCGGAATCGACAGCGACTTCCCCCGCGCGAAGTCCCTCAGGGCCGCCGCGACCAGCCGGTCCGCGTCCAGCCACATCCAGTCCGGCGCCTTCTCCGGCTTGATCCCCGCCCGGGCGTGGAACTCCGTGCGCACCAGCCCCGGGCACAGCGCCATCAGCCGCACCCCCGACCGCGCCAGGTCCTTCGCCGCGCCCTGCGTGAACTGCACGACCCACGCCTTGCTCGCCCCGTACGTCCCGCGCGGGAAGAAGGCGGCCACCGAGGCCACGTTGATCACCCCGCCGCGCCCCCGCGCCCGCATCGTCCCGGCGGCGGCGCTGGTCAGCCGCAGCACCGCCTCGCAGTGCAGCTTCAGCATCCGCAGCTCATCGGCGAGCGGCGCCTCCAGATAGCGGCCCTTGTTGCCGAACCCGGCGTTGTTGACGAGCAGATCGACCGGATGTGTACGGTCCCCCAAGCGCTCCTCGACCGCGGCGATACCGGCGTCCTCGGACAGGTCGGCCCGCAGGACCTCCGCCTCGACCCCGTGCCGGTCGTGGAGGTCGGCGGCCTGGTCCCGCAGCCGCTTCTCGTCGCGGGAGACCAGCACCAGGTTGTGCCCGTCCGCCGCGAGCCGGCTCGCGAAGGCGGAGCCGATGCCCGCCGTGGTTCCGGTAATCAATGCAGTCGTCATACGCGCACGTTATCGGCCGGACGATCACCACGTGGCCGGGCGCCGCGGCCCCGGGCGGCCCGCTCCCGCGCGTACGCCGTCAAAGCACCGGCGCGATATTCCGGTCCGCACCCAAGTGCCCCTTATGCTCGAGGCATGATCGAGGCCCGTCATCTGAAAGTGCTGCGCGCGGTGGCCACCACCGGTTCCTTCTCCGCCGCCGCCCGCGAGCTGGGCTGCACCCAGCCCGCCGTCAGCCAGCAGATGAAGGCCCTGGAGCAGTCCACGGGGACGCCGCTGCTGATCCGTACCGGACGGGAGATGCGGCTGACCGAGGCCGGCGAGGCGCTGGTCCGGCACGCGGCGGGCATCCTGGCCGGGCTGACCGCCGCGGAGGAGGAGGTCGCCGCGCTCGCCGGGCTGCGGGCCGGGCGGGTGCGGCTGGTGTCGTTCCCCAGCGGCAGCTCCACGCTGGTGCCGAGCGCGCTCGCCGGGATGCGCGCCGCCCATCCGGGGACGCGGGTCTCCCTGGTGGAGGCCGAGCCGCCGCGGTCGGTGGAGATGCTGCGCGGCGGCGACTGCGAGATCGCGCTCGCCTTCCGGTACCCCTACGCGGGGCCCGCGGCGGGTACGGACGCGGACCCGGCGGCGGGATGGGACGACCTGGTGGTGCGGCCGCTGCTGCGGGACCGGCTGGTGGTCATGGTCCCGCACGACCACCGGCTGGCCGGGGCCGGGACGGTGGGCATCGGGGAGCTGGCCGAGGAGCCGTGGATCGCGGGCTGCCCGCGGTGCCGCCGCCATCTGGTGGAGGTGTGCCAGGCCGAGGGATTCACCCCGCGGATCGACTTCGCGACGGACGACTACCCGGCGGTGGTCGGGCTGGTGGGGGCCGGGCTCGGGGTCGCGGTGCTGCCGGAGCTGGCGGTGGAGTGCGTGACGGCCAAGGGGACGGCCACGCTGGAGGTCACGCCCGAGGTGCGGCGCGAGGTGGTGGCGCTGACGCTGCCGGACCTGGCGCGGGTGCCCGCGGTGGCGGCGACCCTGGACCGGCTGGAGCTGGCGGCACGCCGCTGACGTACGAAAACCCCGCCGCTGACGTGCGAAAACCCCGCCGCTGACGTGCGAAACCCCGCCGCTGACGTGCGAAAACCCGCCGATCGTCGGTGGGAACGGCCGGCGGTGGTGGGGCGATGGTTGCTGATGGAACGTTTCTTCAGGACGGATGAGGGCCCGGATCCCGGTCAGGACCCCGGGGCTCCCGAGGAGGCCACCGTGCGATGGCGGGCCCGCCCCATCAGCTCCTCGCGCTCGTCCTCGGTCAGTCCTCCCCATACCCCGTACGGCTCGCGTACCGCCAGGGCGTGAGCCGCGCACTGCGCCCGTACCGGGCAGCGCATGCACACCTCTTTCGCCGACATCTCGCGCGCGCTGCGGGCGGCGCCGCGCTCCCCTTCGGGGTGGAAGAAGAGCGAGCTGTCGACACCACGGCACGCGGCCAGGAGCTGCCAGTCCCACAGATCGGCGTTCGGACCGGGAAGACGGGAGAAATCTGCCATTGCCTTGTCTCCTCGAAGCGATCGGCTGCGGACGCTGTGTCCCGGGTCGTACACCTACTGTGTAAGTAGATGTAAATATGACTCATTGCGAATCTAGCCACACAGACCGGCAAATTGGAAGCAAGGTCGCCAAATGCCACCGAAGGGGATGACCTTTGGGGGAGGCGTGACAGGGCGCGACCTGCGTGGGGAAGCGCCTCCGTGTCCGAGGGCTCACGTAGAGTGTCGAAGGTGGCCGCCGAACCCCGTAACTCTTTCGGGTGACCGTCGTTGAGAGTGCGGAGGCGGTTGATGGGTAAAGCTCTCGGACACATATCCGGGGCTGTCAATCGCTCAGGTGACGATATGTACCAGCCTGGAGGCTCAAGGTGACGCGCATCATCTGCGGAGGGCGGCCATGACATCCGTCCTCGTCTGCGACGACTCCCCGCTCGCCCGAGAAGCGCTGCGCCGCGCGGTGGCGACGGTGCCCGGCGTCGAGCGGGTGACGACGGCGGCCAACGGCGAGGAAGTCCTCCGCCGATGGGGCGCCGACCGCTCGGATCTGATTCTGATGGACGTGCGCATGCCCGGCCTCGGCGGAGTCGAGACCGTGCGCCGGCTGCTCTCCGCCGACCCCGGCGCCCGGATCATCATGCTCACGGTCGCCGAGGACCTCGACGGGGTCGCGCTGGCCGTGGCCGCCGGCGCCCGCGGCTATCTGCACAAGGACGCCTCGCGCGCCGAGCTGCGCGCGACCGTGACACAGGCTCTCGCCGACCCGACCTGGCGGCTGGCCCCGCGCCGGCTGCGCTCCGCAGAGATGGGCGCCGCGCCCACGCTCACGGCGCGGGAGATCCAGGTGCTGGAGGGCATGAGCCACGGCCGGTCCAACGCGGAGATCGGCCGTGAGCTGTTCCTCTCCGAGGACACGGTCAAGACGCACGCCCGCCGGCTGTTCAAGAAGCTCGGCGCGTCCGACCGGGCCCATGCGGTGGCCCTCGGATTCCGCTGGGGCCTGGTCCGCTAGGCGGGCCTGTCGATCGGTCCGTATCGACATGCTGCGCAGCGGGGGCGCTACCCCCGCCCGCCAAGTGGCGGGCGGGGCGGGAGCGTGCGTGGCACCGGCCGTGACGGCGGCTTGTACCGGTTCCCCGCGCGATGCCGCATCCTTGAAGGTGTGGAGTTCCTCGGGGACGAGTCGGCCGGGCGTGAGGGGAGAGCGCAGGACGTGACGACTACCGGCGCACCTGCTCATAACGCTTCAGCGCACAACTATGGACGTGATGCCACGGAGCCGCCGGGCCCAAGGCACCATGGACGGATGCGCGACGACGAGAGTCCAGGGTCCCCCAAGGCGGGCAGCCCGGGGACGCAAGGGGCGATCGGTGCCCTCGTCGGGCGCGCGGTCGAAGGGGACGAGCAGGCCACCCACGATCTGCTGGCCCATGTCCATCCGCTGGCCCTGCGCTATTGCCGCACCCGGCTGTCCCGACTGCCGGGCGACGCTCGTCATTTCGTGGACGACCTGGCGCAGGAGGTCTGCCTCGCGGTGCTGTGCGCGCTGCCGCGCTACCGCGACACCGGCAAACCCTTCGAGGCGTTCGTGGTGGCCATCGCCTCCCACAAGGTCGCCGATCTGCAGCGGGCGGCCATGCGCCACCCCGGTTCCACGGCGGTGCCCTCGGACGAGATGCCGGAGCAGCCGGACGATTCGCTGGGCCCCGAGGAGCGGGCGCTGCTGAGCAGCGACGCGGAATGGGCCAAGAAGCTGCTGGCGAACCTTCCGGAGAATCAGCGCGAGCTGGTGCTGCTGCGCGTGGCGGTCGGGCTTACGGCGGAGGAGACCGGGCAGATGCTCGGCATGTCGCCGGGCGCGGTGCGGGTCGCACAGCACCGGGCGCTGAGCCGGCTGCGCGCGCTGGCCGAACAGTAGCGCGAGCGGTCGCTCCAGGCGGCGTCACCAGCGGTATTCGTCGGTTGTCCACAGGGCGGAATGTGACACCGGGGATGGCCGTTAGCATGGGAGTCCGCGCTGGGGCAAGACCATTTGGAAGGGTGTCATGACTGACAACGTCGACGGAGTGCCTGAGAAGTTCGCGATGCTCGGGCTGACGTACGACGACGTGCTGCTGCTGCCGGGCGCCTCCGAGGTGCTGCCGAACGCGGTCGACACCTCGTCCAGGGTCTCCCGGAACGTGCGGGTGAACGTACCGCTGCTGTCGGCCGCCATGGACAAGGTCACCGAGGCCCGGATGGCCATCGCCATGGCCCGCCAGGGCGGCGTGGGCGTGCTGCACCGCAATCTGTCCATCGAGGACCAGGCGAACCAGGTCGACCTGGTGAAGCGGTCCGAGTCCGGCATGGTCACCGACCCGATCACGGTCCGGCCGGACGCCACACTGCACGAGGCGGACGCGCTGTGCGCGAAGTTCCGCATCAGCGGCGTTCCGGTCACCGATGCCGCGGGCAAGCTGCTGGGCATCGTCACCAACCGGGACATGGCCTTCGAGGTGGACCGGGGCCGTCAGGTCCGTGAGGTCATGACCCCGATGCCGCTGGTCACCGGCAAGGTCGGCATCTCCGGTGACGACGCGATGCAGCTGCTGCGCCGCCACAAGATCGAGAAGCTGCCGCTGGTCGACGACGCGGGTGTGCTCAAGGGCCTGATCACGGTCAAGGACTTCGTGAAGGCCGAGCAGTATCCGAACGCGGCGAAGGACGGCGAGGGCCGGCTGGTCGTCGGCGCGGCCGTCGGCGTCGGCGACGAGGCGTTCGACCGGGCGCAGGCGCTGGTCGAGGCCGGGGCCGACTTCCTGGTGGTCGACAGCGCCCATGGGCACAGCCGGGGCATCCTCGACATGATCGCCAAGGTGAAGTCCAATGTCTCGGTCGACGTGGTCGGCGGCAATGTCGCCACCCGCGACGGCGCCCAGGCGCTGATCGACGCGGGCGTGGACGGGGTGAAGGTCGGCGTCGGCCCGGGCTCCATCTGCACCACCCGGGTGGTCGCGGGCATCGGTGTCCCGCAGGTGACCGCGATCTACGAGGCGGCCCGCGCGTGCCACGCGGCCGATGTGCCGCTGATCGGCGACGGCGGCCTGCAGTTCTCCGGTGACATCGCCAAGGCGATCGCGGCCGGCGCGGACACGGTGATGCTGGGCAGCCTGCTCGCCGGGTGCGAGGAGTCGCCGGGCGAGATGGTCTTCATCAACGGCAAGCAGTTCAAGTCCTACCGGGGCATGGGCTCGCTGGGCGCGATGCAGACCCGCGGCCAGGCCCGCTCGTTCTCCAAGGACCGCTACTTCCAGGACAACGTGCTCTCCGAGGACAAGCTCGTCCCCGAGGGCATCGAGGGCCAGGTGCCCTACCGCGGCCCGCTGGCCTCGGTCGCCCATCAGCTGGTCGGCGGCCTGCGCGCCTCCATGGGCTATGTCGGTTCGGCGTCCGTGGCGGAGCTGAAGGAGAAGGGCCGCTTCGTGCGGATCACCTCCGCGGGCCTCAAGGAGAGCCACCCGCACGACGTCCAGATGGTCTCCGAGGCGCCGAACTACTCCGGGCGTTAACCTGCGCGACCCCCGCGCGACGGGCCGCGCGCGGGGGATGGCGATACTGGTACGGCAGAACAAGCCAGCGAAAGGCACCCCACGTGACTGAGATCGAGATCGGGCGCGGCAAGCGCGGCCGCAGGGCGTACGCGTTCGACGACATCGCCGTCGTGCCGAGTCGTCGCACCCGGGACCCGAAGGAGGTCTCGATCGCCTGGCAGATCGACGCCTACCGCTTCGAGCTGCCGTTCCTGGCCGCCCCGATGGACTCGGTGGTCTCCCCGCAGACCGCGATCCGCATCGGCGAGCTGGGCGGCCTCGGGGTGCTCAACCTCGAGGGCCTGTGGACCCGGTACGAGGACCCCGAGCCGCTGCTCGCCGAGATCGCCGAGCTGGACGAGCGCACCGCGACCCGTCGCCTGCAGGAGATCTACGCCGAGCCGATCAAGGAAGAGCTGATCGGGCAGCGGCTGAAGGAGGTGCGCGACTCGGGCGTGGTCACCGCCGCCGCCCTGTCGCCGCAGCGCACCGCGCAGTTCTCCAAGGCCGTGGTGGACGCCGGGGTCGACATCTTCGTCATCCGGGGCACCACCGTCTCGGCCGAGCACGTCTCGGGCGCCGCCGAGCCGCTGAACCTCAAGCAGTTCATCTACGAGCTGGACGTCCCGGTCATCGTGGGCGGCTGCGCCACGTACACCGCCGCGCTGCACCTGATGCGCACCGGCGCGGCCGGGGTGCTCGTCGGGTTCGGCGGCGGCGCCGCCCACACCACCCGCAATGTGCTGGGCATCCAGGTGCCGATGGCCACGGCGGTGGCCGATGTCGCCGCCGCCCGCCGGGACTACATGGACGAGTCCGGCGGCCGCTATGTGCATGTGATCGCCGATGGCGGGGTCGGCTGGAGCGGCGATCTGCCGAAGGCGATCGCGTGCGGTGCCGACTCGGTGATGATCGGTTCGCCGCTGGCCCGGGCCACCGACTCGCCGGGCCGTGGCCACCACTGGGGCATGGAGGCCGTGCACGACGAGGTGCCGCGCGGCAAGCGCATGAACCTGGGCGTGGTCGGCACCACCGAGGAGGTCCTGCTCGGCCCCTCGCACACCCCGGACGGTTCGATGAACTTCTTCGGCGCGCTGCGCCGGGCGATGGCGACGACCGGCTACTCGGAGCTGAAGGAATTCCAGCGCGTCGAGGTGACGGTGGCCCCGTCGAACGACAAGCGCTGAGCGCACGCGCAGGACATGGGGAAGGCCCCGGCCGCATCGCGGTCGGGGCCTTCCCCATGCTGCGTCAGCGGTTGCTGACCCGGAAGGCGGTGCCGGCGGCGGCGATCGGGGAGAGGATCATGAAGATCCAGGTGATCGCGTCGGCGTCCTTCTTCCAGGTGTCGAACAGGTCGCCGAAGTGGTCGAAGAAGATCTCGTTCGCTGACGGGATGTCGGCGGAGGCCGCGGCGGCGCCACCGATCTTGTCCACGTAGTTGGCGGTCGCGTCGTTGAGGATCATCGCGTAGCCGTACAGCTCGCCGAGGAAGATGGCGACGAGCGCCAGAACCGCGCCGACCACCCACAGCGCGACGTTGCGGCCGCCGAGCTTGGCGACCACCAGGCCGACGAGCGCGCCGAGGGCGACACCGGCGTAGGCGAACTTCCGGACCTCCGGCGGATTCGAGTCGGTGTCCGCGAGCGAGCTCAGCAGGAACGCGTACGCCAGCGCACCGACGACAGCGGCCACGAGGGCGGCACCGACCGCGGCGAGCGGGTTGCCCTGGCGGCCCACCTGCGGCGCGGGCGGCGGGAATCCGCCGCCGAACTGCGGCTGGGGCGCACCGGGCTGCGGGTGCTGCGCCTGCGCCTGCGGGTAGCCGTAGCCGGGCTGCGGCGGGGCGGGCTGCTGCGGGTAACCACCCTGCTGCTGCGGGTAACCGCCTGGCTGCTGCGGCTGCTGCCAGTTCTGGCTCATGAAATCCCCCGGGGATGAAGGTGATTCGCGTTCGGGGACAGCCGTGGCCGAAATGCGGCGACGGCGGGGAACGCGAAAGATTCGAGCCATAAAGTAACAGGAGTGCATGACAATCAGACAAGTCACGTCTGGGGTCCGTGACACGCCTGGGACCGGACGGAGACATGGTGTCCCGGTAAAGGCGGACATTGATCCGCTATTCGGTGACGCGCCGGGCACCCGCGATACGGGCCAGTCGCACCAGCGGGGCGGGGAGTTGCGCGCGGTGGAGCAATATCCGCGGTGGCAGGACAGAATCCGGCATAAGCAATAATGTCAACTTATGGCGCAGAACAAGTCGTTCACTGGGCGAGACATGGGCATCGACCTCGGCACCGCGAATACGCTGGTGTACCTGCGGGGCAAGGGCATCGTGCTCAACGAACCGTCGGTCGTGGCGGTCAACACGGCCGACGGCAGTGTGCTGTCGGTGGGTTCGGCGGCAAAGGAGACCATGGGGCGGACCCCGACGAACATTGTCGCCGTTCGACCGCTCCGCGATGGGGTCATCGCCGATTTCGAGGTCGCCGAGCGCATGCTGCGGTACTTCATCAAGAAGGTGATGGGCAGTCGGCGGCTGGCCCGCCCGCGCGTCGTCGTCTGTGTGCCGTCCGGCATCACCGGTGTCGAGCGTCGCGCGGTGATGGAGGCCGCGACCCAGGCCGGGGCGCGGCAGGTGCATCTGGTCGAGGAGCCGATCGCGGCGGCGATCGGCGCGGGCCTGCCGGTGGGCGAGCCCACCGGTTCGATGGTCGTCGACATCGGCGGCGGTACGACGGAGGTCGCCGTCGTCTCGCTGGGCGGCATCGTCACCGCGCGCTCGGTGCGCACGGCGGGCGACGCGATGGACGTCGCGATCAGCACGTACGTCAAGAAGCAGTACGCGCTGGCCATCGGCGAGCGGACCGCCGAGGAGATCAAGGTGTCGATCGGGTCCGCCTCGCCGACCGGCTCCTGGTCGGCGCCGCGCGGCGGAGCGTTCGCCCGGCTGACGGAGCGCAATGTCGAGGTGCCCGACAGCGGTGACAACGAGGACACCCAGGCCCTGCAGCCGCCCGACCGCTGCACCATCCGCGGCCGGGACCAGGCCACCGGGCTGCCCAGGGTCCTCGAACTCACCGCGGACGAGGTGCGGCACGCGCTCGCCGAGCCGGTGGACAGCATCGTCGCCGCCGTCCGGTCCACGCTGGACGAGACCCCGCCGGAGCTGGCGGGCGACATCATGGACCGCGGCATCGTGCTCACCGGCGGCGGCGCGCTGCTGAGCGGCCTGGACGTACGGCTCGGCCGTGAGCTGGACATCCCGGTGCTGGTCGCCGACGACCCGCTGGACTGCGTCGCCGTCGGCACCGGCCGCTGCGTCGAGGACTTCGCTTCGCTGCGGGCCGCGATGGACGCCAGCCCCCGCCGCTCGGACACCGTGCGGGTCTGACGACCGCCGCACCCCACCCCATCGGGCCGCCCCCGCGTGCGGCCCGGCAGCCGCCGTGGTGGGCTGGTGACCGGACCGGACCGGTTCGTCAGGCGGGAGGTACGGCGGCGAGGTGACGGCGGGAGCACGGGCGTACGGGTGGACGATCGCCGTGGCGGTCGCGCTGCTCCTGCCCGGCGGGCCCGCCACCGCCGCCCCGGCCGCGCTCGCCGCCGCCCCCGCCACGCCCGTGCGCGCTCCGCGCCCGTACCCGCTCACCGTCGAACTGCGGTCGCTGAGCCCCACCGTGGTCCGCCACGACGGCGATCTCAGGATCAGCGGCACCGTCACCAACACCTCCGGGCACCGCGTCACCGGCGCCCACATCGGCGTGCGCATCGGCGCGGCCGGGTCCGCCGACACCCGCGGCGCCCTCGCCGACCACGCCGCGCGCACCATCCTGACCCGCGCCGACGGCGCCGAGGTCGCCGCCCACACCGCCCGCCTCGCCCGGCTCGGCGCCCACGCCGGGCGCCGCTTCGACCTGGCCGTGCCCGTCTCCGGCCTCGGGCTGGACGGCGCGGGCGCGTATCCGCTCACCGTGACCGCGACCGCCGCGGACGGCCGGGTGCTCGGCCTGACCCGCGGATATCTGCCCGCCTACCCCGACGGCACCGGCCTGGAGCGGCTGCGCACCAGCGTCCTGTGGCCCCTCACCGACGTCCCCCACATGGAGGCGCTGACCCGGCGCACCGGCGACGGCAGCGTGCTGCCGGTCTTCCGCGACGACGCGCTGACCGCCGCGTTCGGCCCCGGCGGGCGGCTGCGGCGGCTGGTCGAACTGGGCGAGGACGAGCCGGTGACCTGGGCCGTCGACCCCGATCTGATCGTCCAGGCGCAGGCCATGACGCGCGGCTACCGGGTGGCCCGCACCCCCGGCAGCAGCGATCCGCAGGAGGCCGGTCCTGGCCGGGGCGGCAAGGCGGCGGCCGGGTGGCTGGCCGCGCTGCGCAAGGCGGTGCGCGGCCGGGACGTCATCGCCCTGCCGTACGCGGACCCCGATCTGGCCTCGCTCGCCCGCCGCGGCGACCCGGCGCTGGCCACGCTGCTGCGCCGCGCGTCCGCCACCGGCACCGCCGTGGTGAACCGGGCGCTGGGCGTCCGCGCCCGCACGGGGGTGGCCTGGCCCGCGGGCGGCATGCTGGACGCCGGGACCGCCGGGTACGCGCGGCGGCTCGGCCTGGACACGATGCTCGCCTCCGGCGAGGGCCCCGACCCCTACGGCGCGGCGCTCGTCGCCGGGGGCGCCACGGACGACGGGGCGGTGGCGCTCGACGGCGGTGGCACCGCGCTGACGTACGACGCGACCCTCGCCTCCCTGCTGTTCCGCAGCCACCCGGCCGGGGGCGCCGCCGGGGCGCCCGCCCGGCTCGCGCTGCGGCAGCGGCTGCTGGCCGAGACCCTGACGGCGGTACGGGAGCTGCCGTACGCGGCGCGCGATCTGGTGCTCGTACCGCCGCGCCGGATGCCGGTCGGGGTCGGGCGGGCGCTGCTCTCGGCGCTGGCCGCGGGTCAGGAGGCGGGCTGGCTGGAGCCGTCGCGGTTCGGGGACGGCCTGCGGGCGCCGGAGGCGGGGGAGTTGCGGGACGGCGGCCATCCGGCCGGGCTGCGCGCCACCGAGCTGCCGCCGGAGCGGCTGGCGGCGGTGGCCCGGGACCGGCGGCGGCTGCGCGCGCTGGCCATGGTGCTGTCCGACGCGCGGGCCACGGTGGCGTCGGTGCGGGCGGCGCTGGCCCGGTCGGTCTCGACGGGGTGGCGGGGCGACGCGGCGGGGGCGCGCGCGTACCAGGAGGGCGTGGCCCGCTATCTGACCGCGTCGATCGCCTCGGTGCGGCTGGTGCCCAAGTCGAGGGTGGTGGTGACCGGGGGCTCGGCGACCATCCCGGTCACGGTCGCCAACGGGCTGCAGCAGGACCTCACCGGGGTCGAGCTGCGGGTGCTCTCCAGCCGCCCGGAGCGGGCCCGCGCGGTCGACCGCGCCGTGGACGTACGGGCGTCGCGCGCGGTGAGCCGTACGGTACGGGTCCGGGTGAGCGCCCACGCGAACGGGCCGGTGCGGCTCACCGCCCAGCTCTACACCCGCGCCGACGGGCGGCCGTGGGGAGCGCCGATGACGTTCACCGCCGAGGTGCGCTCGGTGCCGTCGGGCGCGGTCGCGTTCGTCGCGGGCGGGGTGGGGCTGATGGTGCTGGCGGCGACCCTGCGGCTGCGCAGCGCGCGGCGGCGGGGCGCCCGGAGGTGAAGAGCCCCTCAGAGGCGGTGGGCGGTGCCCGCCGGGCTCGCGCCGCGGGTGTCCAGCAGCAGCTGGGCCTTGGCGGCCAGGCCCTGCAGGTCGTAGGTGCGGTGGTGCTGGAGCAGGACGGTCAGGTCGGCCTCGGCCGCCGCCTCGTACGGCGCGTCCGCGCGCGGCACCGGGCGGCCGAGCACCCGCCAGCCCGGCACATACGGATCGTGGTAGCCCACCTGGGCGCCCAGCTCCATCAGCCGGGCGGCGATCTCGCGCGCCGGGGAGCCCTCCTCGTCCGCCACGTCCGGCTTGTAGCTGACGCCGAGCAGCAGGACGTGGGCGCCGCGCGCCGACTTGCCGTGCTCGTTGAGGAGCGCCGCGCAGCGCCGGGTGACGTAGCCCGGCATCCGCCCGTTGACCTGCTGCGCCAGCTCGACCATGCGCAGCGGAAGGCCGAGCCCGCGCTGCGGGTGGGTCATCCGGTCGCATTCGATCGGCGCGCCGTGGCCGCCGACGCCGGGGCCCGGGCGGAAGGACTGGAAGCCGAACGGCTTGGTCTCGGCGCAGCGCACCACGTCCCACAGGTCGACGCCGTTGTCGTGGCAGAACGCGGCCATCTCGTTGACCAGGGCGATGTTGACGTGCCGGTAGTTGGTCTCCAGGACCTTCACCGTCTCGGCCTCGCGCGGCCCGCGGGCGCGGACGACCTTCTCAGTGAGGCGTCCGTAGAACGCGGCGGCCGCCTCGGTGCAGGCGGCGGTGAGGCCGCCGATGACCTTGGGGGTGTTGGCGTAGCCGTAGGCGCGGTTTCCGGGGTCGAGGCGGCCGGGGGAGTAGGCGAGGTGGAAGTCGCGCCCGGCCCGCAGCCCGGACCCCTCCTCAAGAAGTGGACGCAGGAATTCCTCGGTGGTGCCGGGGTACACGGTGGATTCCAGCAGAACAGTGGTGTGCGGGCGAAGCCACCCCGCCAGCGTGCGCGCCGCCTCGCCGACCGCGGACAGATCCAGCCGGCGGTCCTCGCCGAGCGGGGTGGGCGAGCAGATCACGGCGGTGCGGACCCGGCCCAGATCGGCCGGGTCGGTGGTGGTCCGGAAGCCGCCGGAGATCATCCGGCGCAGCTCGGCGGCGGTCAGCGAGCCGTCGCCCGCCCCGGTGGGCAGCCGCCCGGCCCGCAGCTCGTCGGCGGCCCGGGAGTCCGGGTCGTAGCCGACCGTACGGACACCGGCGGCGGTGGCGGCCTGGGCGAGCGGGAGGCCGAGATGGCCGAGTCCGATGACGGCGAGATCTGCGGGCATGACTTCGTGCCGTCCTTCCCGAGGCGATTCCGGATGGCGCAAAGGCAGACTAAGCGGAAATATGACTCGTATTCAGTATTGACGGAGGGTGGCGACGCGGTGTTGCGGTCACCAGCGGGGGACGGCCCGCGCGGCGGCCCGCCAAGGGCCCGTCCCCGGCATGGCACGGCAGGGAGAAAGCCAGGAAAATCATCACGCGAGCGTCGTGACGTCGATCACAACGGGAGGCAGCGGTGAAGACACCGGCACTGGGACCGGCCGAGCGCGGCGAGGCGCTGGCCCGGATGGCGGACCGTGAGCTGGACGTGCTGGTCGTGGGCGGCGGCGTGGTCGGCGCGGGCACCGCGCTCGACGCCGCGACCCGCGGCCTGGAGACCGGACTGATCGAGTCCAGGGACTGGGCCTCCGGCACCTCCAGCCGCTCCAGCAAGCTGGTCCACGGCGGCCTGCGCTACCTGGAGATGCTCGACTTCGCCCTCGTCAGAGAGGCCTTGAAGGAGCGCGGACTGCTGCTGGAGCGGATCGCCCCGCACCTGGTCAAGCCCGTCCCGTTCCTCTACCCGCTCAAGCACCGGGGCTGGGAGCGGGCGTACGCCGGGGCGGGCGTCGCGCTCTACGACGCGATGTCGATCTCCTCCGGGCACGGCCGCGGGCTGCCCGTCCACCGCCACCTGACGCGCACCCGTGCCCTGCGCGTCGCCCCCTGCCTCCGCAAGGACGCCCTGATCGGAGCGCTCCAGTACTACGACGCCCAGGTGGACGACGCCCGCTTCGTCACCTCCCTGGTGCGCACCGCCGCCCGGTACGGCGCGCAGGTCGCCAACCGGGCCAGGGTGGTCGGGTTCCTGCGCGAGGGAGCGCGCGTTGTCGGTGCCCGGGTGCATGATCTGGAGCAGGGGGGCGAGTTCGAGGTCCGGGCCCGCCAGGTGGTGAACGCCAGCGGGGTGTGGACGGACGAGACACAGGCGCTGATCGGGGAGCGCGGCCAGTTCCACGTCCGCGCGTCCAAGGGCATCCACCTCGTGGTGCCCAGGGACCGCATCCACTCCACGACCGGGCTGATCCTGCGCACCGAGAAGAGCGTGCTGTTCGTGATCCCGTGGGGGAGGCACTGGATCATCGGCACCACCGACACCGGCTGGGACCTGGACAAGGCGCACCCGGCCGCCTCCAGCGCCGACATCGACTACCTGCTGGAGCACGTCAACGAGGTCCTCGCGGTGCCGCTGACCCGCGACGACGTCGAGGGCGTCTACGCGGGCTTGCGCCCGCTGCTGGCCGGGGAGTCGGACGCGACCAGCAAGCTCTCGCGCGAGCACACGGTCGCCCATCCGGTGCCGGGCCTGGTGGTGGTCGCGGGCGGCAAGTACACGACGTACCGGGTCATGGCCAAGGACGCCGTGGACGAGGCGGTGCACGGCCTCGACCAGCGGGTCGGGCCCTGCGTCACCGAGGACGTGCCGCTGGTCGGCGCCGTCGGCTACCAGGCGCTGTGGAACGCGCGGGCGCGCATGGCCCGCCGCACCGGGCTGCACGTCGCCCGCGTCGAACACCTGCTGAACCGGTACGGCGCGCTGACCGAGGAGGTGCTGGAGCTGATCGCCGCCGATCCGTCGCTCGGCGAACCGCTCACCGCCGCCGACGACTATCTGCGCGCCGAGGTCGTCTACGCCGCCTCCCACGAGGGCGCCCGCCACCTGGACGACGTCCTCACCCGGCGCACCCGCATCTCCATCGAGACCTTCGACCGGGGCACCCGCGGCGCCCGCGAGGCGGCCGAGCTGATGGCGCCGGTGCTGGGCTGGGGGCCGGAGCAGATCGACAAGGAGGTCGAGCACTACGAGAAGCGGGTGGAGGCGGAGCGCGAATCGCAGCGGCAGCCGGACGACCTGACGGCGGACGCGGCCCGGCTCGGCGCCCCGGACATCGTGCCGCTGTAGGCGGCGAGCCCCGGTGGGCTATCGCTTCGGGCAGAACACCGCCGTGAGCAGGGCGGTCTCGGCCTTCGGGGCGGGCGGCCCGGCGCTGTTGAGGCGGTAGACCAGGGTGCGGCGGCCGTCGCGGGTGGCCACGGCCAGCGCGTACGAGCCGCTGACCTCGCCGTTGTGCCCCCAGACCGTCGTCCCGCACGGCAGCCGCACCGGGAACAGGCCCATCCCGTACCGGCCGCCGGACGCCGAGGTGTCCTCCATCCGCCGCAGCTGGGCCTTCGGCACCACCTGGCCGCGCAACAGAGCGCCGAGCAGCCGGGACAGATCGCCCAGCGTGGAGATCATCTCGCCCGCGGCTCCGGCGGACGACGGGTCGAGGTCGGTGACATCGCGCCAGCGGCCGCCCCGGGAGTCGTACGCGCGGCCGTGCGGAGCCGGGAGGGTGGTGCGGACGCCGGGGAACGAGGTGGCGCGCAGGGCGAGCGGATCGAGTATCCGGCGCTCGGCCCCGGCGGCGTACGAGCGTCCGGTGACCCGCTCGACGATCATGCCCAGCAGGACGTAGTTGGTGTTGGAGTAATGCCACTTCGCCCCGGGCGCGAAGGCGGGGCGGTGGGTGAGGGCGGCCCGCACCAGGGAGGCGGGGCTGTGCGCCTCCGTACGGCCGGTGCCGTCCGTGCCCTCCGCGCCATTCGTGCCGTCCGTGCCCTCGGTCGCCGACAGTTGACCCGCCAGCACCGGGTCGGCGGTGTAGTCGAACAGCCCGCTGGTGTGGGTGAGGAGCTGACCGACGGTGATTTTTCGGCCATTGTTGCCCTGGCCGCGCACCAGCCCCGGCAGATGCTGCTCGACGGTGTCGCCCAGGCCGAGCCTGCCCTCGCCGGCCAGCCGCAGCGTCAGCGCCGCGATGACGGTCTTGGTGACGCTGCCCGCCCGGAAGCGATCGTCCCGCTCGACGCGCCGCCCGCTCCGGGTGTCCGCCACCCCCGCCGCGGTGAACCGGGCCCCGCCCCCGTCCCGGACGAGCGCCGCGGCCCCGGGCGCCGTGCCGTCGGTCACCAGGCGCCGCAGGGCCGTCCGTACGGCGCCGCGCTCCTCCCGCTCGGCGGCCTTCCGGCCCCCGCCGGCCACGCTCGCGCGGGCGTCCGCGTCCGCCGTACAGCCCGCCAGGACGACGCCCATGGCCGCGACCAGCGCCACGACGGTCGGCATACGGCCTCGCCTGTGCCATCGTATGGCGGAGATGGGCATGACACGGGCCTTTCGTTCCCTGCGGACCCCCCGATGTTCGCAGGTGCACCGGACGGCCGCCGCACCGTGCCCGCTCCACCGCCCGGACCCCGGGCTTTCCCGGGGTCGCGGATGAGAGACAATGGACGCTCTCCCAGGGTGGGTTCAGGGTGGGTTGATTCGCAGAGGGGTCGCATGTCGGAGGCTGAGAAGACGCAGGGTTCGACTGGGCGCCTCCTCGCCGGGCGATACCGGCTGGGGGAGATTCTCGGTCAGGGCGGCATGGGCACCGTCTGGCGCGCCAGCGACCAGACCCTCGGCCGTACGGTCGCGGTCAAGGAGCTGCGCTTCCCGTCCAGCGTCGAGGAGGACGAGAAGAGACGGCTCATCACCCGCACACTGCGCGAGGCGAAGGCGATCGCCCGGATCCGCAGCAACGGCGCCGTCACCGTCTATGACGTGGTCGACGAGGACGACCGCCCCTGGATCGTCATGGAGCTGATCGAGGGCCGCTCGCTCGCCGACGTCGTCCGGGACGACGGGCCGCTCACCCCCCGGCGCGCCGCCGAGGTCGGCCTCGCCGTCCTCGACGTGCTGCGCGCGGCCCACCAGGCGGGCATCCTGCACCGCGACGTGAAGCCGTCCAACGTGCTGATCTCGGAACCCGACGGCCGCGTCGTCCTCACCGACTTCGGCATCGCCCAGGTCGAGGGCGACCCGTCCGTCACCTCCACCGGCATGCTCGTCGGCGCGCCCTCCTACATCTCCCCGGAGCGGGCCCGCGGCCACAAGCCCGGCCCGCCGTCCGACCTGTGGTCGCTGGGCGGCCTGCTGTACGCGGCGGTCGAGGGCGTACCGCCGTACGACAAGAGCACGGCCATAGCGACCCTCACCGCGGTCATGACCGAGCCGGTCGAGCCGCCGAAGAACGCGGGCCCGCTGGAAGAGGTCATCTACGGTCTGCTGGTCAAGGACCCCGACCAGCGGCTGGACGACGCGGGGGCGCGGGCGCTGCTGGAGCACGCCCTGAGCACGCCGGAGGACACCGCGTCGAAGAAGGCCCCCGCCGACGCGACCCGCACGATGAGCCTGCCGCCCGCCCCCTCCGCCGAGGACGAGGCGGCCGCGGAGGCCAAGTCCGCGGCGGTCGCGGAGCGCGCCCGGGGTGCGCTGAAGTCCGTACGGAACGCGAAGACCGAGCAGAAGGCGGACCCGGCGAAGAAGCCGGAGACGTCGAAGAAGGCCGATTCCGCGAAGGCGCCGAAGTCCGCGGCGGCCGCGGCGGGCGCGCAGTCCTCGAAGAAGGCCGACCTCACGAAGAAGGGGGAGCCGGCCGCTGGTTCGGCTTCCGCCCCGGCCTCCGCTTCCTCCTCCGGTTCGGGCAAGCCCGAGGACGCCTCCGGCCCGTACCGCCCGGTGCCGCCCCGCGCCCCGATCACCGATGTGGTCTCCAAGCGGACGCTGATCATCATCGCGGTCGTCGTGGTCGCCATCGTGGCCACCGTGCTCGCCGTCGCCTTCAACGGCGCCGGTGACGACGACAAGGCCAAGGGCACGGGCGGCGCCAAGGCGTCGGCCTCGGCCGGGGCGTCGGGCGACCGGCAGGACGGCAAGGACGCCGGCGCGTCCGGCGGGGCGAACACCCAGTCCCCGGACGGCAAGACGTCCGGCGGCTCGACGGAGCAGGCCGGCTCGGACACGTCCAAGGGCGGCGACACGGACGACGACGGCGGCAAGGGCGAGGGCAAGGGCGGCAGCGGCGACGACGGCGGGAGCGGCGGCAAGGGGGAGGGCAAGGGCGGCTCCCTGCCCGGCGGCTACGAGACCGTCAAGAGCTCCGACTTCCCGTTCACCATGGCGATGCCCAAGGGATGGTCGGTGCACAACGGGAGCTACAGCGGCAGCCGAAAGTACTACGGCGGCTCCAGCATCCCGCGTATCCAGATCGACTTCACCTCCTCCCCGAAGCCGGACGCGGCGGCCGAGTGGCGCAAGGGGGAGGCCGCCGCGCGGAGCAGCATGTCCGGCTACAAGAGCCTCGGCATCAAGACGGTCTCCTGGCGGGGCTACCCGAGCGTCGCGGACTGGGAGTTCGAGCGTGACCAGGACGGCAAGCACGTACGGGTGCTCAACCGCGGCTTCAAGGCGGACGGCAGCCACGGCTTCTCCATCATGATCACTTGCGAGGCGAGCAAGTGGGACGACAAGGAGTGCAGGACGCTGCGCGACACCGCGTTCAAAACGTTCGACATCACGGACTGAGCACTCCTGTCGGCGAAGCGTCGCGCGGGCCCGTATCGTGAGTGCCCGTAGACCGTGCGCAGTCGCATGAACCCGCCAAAACGACCACAATTGACGGCCTAGCACTGTGCTGATCGCATACAGGGACGTTGATCGCGCCTGATCGTGCGCCAGGGGAGGCGTCGTGGACGAGTACGCGGGCCGGGTACTGGCCGGCCGCTATCGCCTGCCCCCGCCGCCCGCCGACGAGTACGAGTTCGTCGAGACCCGCGCCTTCGACACCTACAGCGGCCAGCAGGTCCATCTGCGGCAGATACCGCTTCCGGAGGTCGTCGACGCCGAGGTCGTCGACGACGACGGCCACCCCGGCGCAGGGCCGAACGGGGCGTCCGGTACGGCCCGGGGCGGCGGCGACCCCGCCGTACGGCGCGCCCTGGACGCGGCGACCGCGGCGGCGCAGGTCCCCGACCACCCCAGGCTCGGCCAGGTCTTCCACGTCTTCGCGGAGGCCGGAAGCCTGTGGATCGTCAGCGAACTCGTCGCCGGGCGCCCGCTCGCCGCGCTGCTCACCGAGCGGAACCTGTCCCCGCACCGCGCCGCCGAGGTCGCCAACGACGTGCTGACGGCGCTCCGCGCGCTGCACGCCCACGGCTGGACGCACCGCAACATCACCACCCGCACGGTGCTGTTGTGCGACGACGGCCGCGCGATGCTGACGGGCCTGGCGGCGGGCGCGGCGGAGGAGGCGCTGTGCGGCTACGATCCGGTGCCGAGGCCGCCGGACGAGGACACGGCCGGTCCGGCTTCCGGCCCCGCCGCTCCCGGCCCCGTCTCCGGCCCCGCGTCGCCGCCGGACGCGCGCGCCGCGGACGACGGGTACACCCCCACGCCGCCCGCGGGCACTCCCATCGTCGGCGCGCCCACCCCGGCCCTTCCGCACGGCTACGAGAGCGCCGCGCCCGGCCGGCGGCCCGGCGGGGAGCGCCCGGAGGGGTGGCCGGAGCCGCGTCCCGGCACGCACGGACCGGTCTACCGCGACCAGGGCGCCTCGGGCGGCTTCCCCGCCCCGCGCGGCGCGGTCGGCGGCGCCCAGGGTCCCGGGGCGCACGGATATCCGGAGCCGGCAGGACCGGAAGCCGAATGGGCCGCCGGCGGCTCCGGTCACATTCCGGCGCAGGGCGCGGGGGACGACCCACCGGGCGCCCCGGACGACGCGCAGGGCGCGGCCGCGCGCGCCGCCCGGGCGAAGGCCATCGCCGCGTACGCGGCGGGAGCCCGCGCGGCCGCCGCACGGGCCGGCGTCGACGCCCCCCGGTACACCGCCCAGGAGCCGGGCCCGCTCACGGGCGGCGCGCCCTGGCCCGATTCCGCTTCCCGTTCCGTTTCAGGTTCCGTTTCAGGTTCCGTTTCTGGTTCAGGTTCCGTTTCTGGTTCCCCCTCGCCGGAAGGCGCCACCGTGCCCCGGCAGCCGAGCGGTGAGGACGGCGGCGGTTCCTGGGACGGCGGCGGCACGACCGACGGCGGCCCGCCGCGCGGCCCCACCACCGCGCTCGCCGCCGAACGGGCCCGGCAGGCGCGGATCGTCGTGGTCGGCGCCGTCACCGAGCGCTGGGCGCCCGAGCAGGCCGGACCCGTCCACGAGAACTGGCGGCTGGCCCCGCCCGTCGGCCCCGCCGCCGACCTGTGGGCGCTGGGCGTGCTGCTCTTCCGCGCCGTCCAGGGCCACGCCCCGTACCCGGAGGAGAACGCCGCAGAGCTGGTGCAGATGGTGTGCGCGGAGGCACCGGCGTACGCGGAGGAGTGCGGTCCGCTGCGCCCCGTGGTCGAGTCGCTGATGCGCCAGGACCCCACCGAGCGGCCCGACTTCGAGGAGCTGCGCGGCTGGCTGCGGTCGCTCATCAGATCGGCGCCGGAGCCGGACGTCGGCAGCAGCACGGTCACCGTGCCGTCGATCGGGCCGGGCGGCGCGTCCGACCCGAAGCGGCTGCCGATCGTGCGCCGCCGGGGCTGGCTGGTGCGCAAGGGCCGGGGCCGCCCGGACCGGGCGGCGGCCGCGCACGGGCGGCACAAGCGGGCGAAGCAGGCGGCGCGCGAAGCGGGCCCGGCCCCGCGGCGGGAGGCCCCACGGCGGGAGCCGGCCACGGGCCGCAAGCCGCGCAGGCTGGGGCGGCTGCTGCTCCTGCTGATCCTGCTGGGCCTGGCGGCGGCGGTGCTGTACGCGATGATGTTCATGCCGCGCACCGACGACACCGCCGGCCAGGGCCGTACGGGGTCGGCCGGCGCGGGGAGCCCGGCCCCCACCAGCGCCCACGACCCGGCGTCACCGTCCGGTGAGGGCAGCGAGGACGACGGCTCGGCGGACCCGGGCTCCGACGAGCCCCAGTCCACCGAACCGGCCGGTCTCGCGAAGGGCTTCGCGGTCCGCAAGGACCCCAAGGGCTTCTCCGTCGCCGTCCACGAGGGCTGGACCCGGCGCGGCGAGAACGCGCGCGGCCAGATCCGCTACATCGGCGGCGACATCGAGCTGGTGATCGTGGCGGGGCGGGACAAGGTGTCCGAGTTCGGCGGCGACCCGATGGCGTACCAGCAGAACCGGGAGGCCGAACTGGCCGCCTTCCGCGACTCGGCGTGGGCGTCGTCCTCGGGGCTGAAGCGGATCGACGTGGGGAAGACGGCGATGGCCGAGGGCCAGTTCAGCTGGCGGGACAGCAGCGGCCGCAACGTGTACGCGCGCAACCTGGCGATGCTGATCGGCGGCCGCTACCACGTGGTCCTGGCGATCGGTCCCGCCGACGAGCGCCGCACGGTGAACCGCCACTTCGAGCAGGCGACGGCCACGTACAGCACGACGGGCTGACTCAGCGCCCGGGCGGAGGCGCCGCCGCGGCGCCCCCGAACCGCTCCCGCAGCCGGTACTTCAGCACCTTCCGCAGCGTGTCGTTCCGTGGCAGCGCGTCCACCACCTCCACCCTCTCCGGCACCTTGTGCACCGAAAGACCCACTCCGCGCAGATAGGACCCGACCCCCTCCACGGTCAGCGGCGCGGCCCCCGCCGGCTGCTCCACCACGGCGCACACCACCTCCCCCCGATCCGCGTCCGGCAGCCCGATCACCGCCACATCCCCCACATCCGGATGCCGGTACAGCAACTGCTCGATCTCCTTCGCGGAAATGTTCTCGCCCTTACGGATGATGATGTCCTTGGCGCGCCCCGTGAGCACGAGATGACCGCTTTCCGTCAGATGGCCGAGGTCGCCGGTGCGGAAGAAGCCGTCGGCGTCGAACGCCTCCCGGGTCTGCGCCGCGTCCAGATATCCGGCGCACACCGCCTCACCGCGCAGCCGCACCTCCCCGTCCACGACGCGGATCTCCATCTCCGCGGGCGGGCGCCCCTCCGTCGTCGCCAGCAGCTCGGCGGTGTCGTCCGGCGACCCCATCGTGATCATGGGAACCTCGGTCATCCCGTAGCCGTGGGTGAGTTGGCAGCCCAGCTCCCGTACCACCTCGTAGTACAGCTCGGGCGGCTTGGGCGCGCCGCCACCGGCCAGTAGCCGCAGCGTCGGAATGAGCGGGCGCGCGGGGTCCTTGCGCTGCTCCGCCAGGAACATGGAGTAGAAGGCGGTGCTGCCGCCCGCGACCGTCACCCCGTGCCGCCGGTACGCGGACAGCGACTCCGGCAGCGCGAAGTGCTCCAGCAGCACGGCGGGGAAGCCGTACAGCAGCAGCATCACCGTGTAGTCGGGCCCGGCGACATGCGCGTACGGGAAGGCCATCGACCCGATGTCGTCCGCGGTGAGCCGCAGCGCGTGGGCGAGACAGGAACCGGCGGCGATGAGGCTGCGGTCGGTGTGCAGCACGCCCTTGGGGTCGGAGGTGGTGCCCGAGGTCCAGTAGATCCAGCGGACGGCCGTCCCGTCGGTGGGCGGCGGCGGCAGATGCGGCGGCGCCTTGGGGTCGGCGACCGGGAGCGTGTCGTACGCCTCGAAGACCAGCGGCGACTGCGGCAGCCGCGCGGCCAGCCGGTGCGCCATCGCCGTGTGGTCGAAGCCGCGCCACGTCCCGGGGACGGCGAAGAACCGCGCGCCCGAGGCGCGGAGCGCGTACCCCACCTCGCGGTCGCGGTAGTACGGGATGAGCGGGGTCTGTACGGCGCCCAGCCGGGCCAGCGCCAGGGTCAGCACGACCGTCTCCAGCCGGGTGGGCAGCTGCCAGGCGACCCGGCTGCCGGGGCCCACCCCCCTCGCGTACAGCCCCGCCGCCGTGCGCTCCGCGCGGGTGCGCAGGGCGCGGAAGGTCAGCCGCCGGTCGTGCCGCCCGCTGGCGGCGGCCTGGATCAGCGCGGGGGCGTCCGGGGTGAGCGCGGCGCGCCGCTCCAGCAGTTCCCACAGCGTCGCCGACGCGCCGAGGGCGTGTGCGGTGTCGGTCATCCCGGCCTCCCGTGGCCGAATCCGTAGACCTGACGGGTAGTCAGATAATGCGGGAAGCGTAAGGCCGTCCGTCTTGTCGGTCCAGAGGGTGCGGATTAGCCTTCCCCTGCCGCCTGATCTGACGAGACATCAGAAAAGGGAGGACGGCCGCCGATGGATCTCGCCTTCACGGAGGACGAGGAGGACTTCCGGCACGGACTGCGCGCCTGGCTCGCGGACGTCCTCCCCACCCTGCCCGACCGCCCAGACCCCGCCGACTGGCCCGCCCGCCGCGCCTACGACTGCGGCTGGCAGCGCAGGCTGTACGACGCCGGATACGCCGGACTGCACTGGCCCGAGGACGCCGGAGGCCGTGGCGCCACCCCCACCCAGCACCTGATCTTCCTGGAGGAGACCGAACGCGCGGGCGCGCCCTACGTCGGCGCCAACTTCGTCGGCCTGCTGCACGCGGGCCCCACCATCGCCGCCGAGGGCACCCCCGCCCAGCGGGCCCGCTGGCTGCCGCCGATCCTCCGCGGCGACCAGGTCTGGTGCCAGGGCTTCTCCGAACCCGACGCCGGATCCGACCTGGCCTCCTTGCGCACCCGGGCCGTACGGGACGGCGACCACTACGTCGTCAGCGGCAGCAAGATCTGGACCTCGCACGCCGAGATCGCCGACTGGTGCGAACTCCTGGTGCGCACCACGCCGATAAACCCCGACACGCCGAAGCACTGGGGCATCACCTGGCTCGCGCTGCCCATGGACGCGCCCGGCGTGACGGTGCGGCCGCTGCGCACCCTCGCCGGGACCGCCGAGTTCGCCGAGGTCTTCCTGGACGAGGTGCGGGTGCCCGTAGACCACCGGGTCGGGGCCGAGAACGACGGCTGGCGAGTGACCATGGTGACGCTCTCCTTCGAGCGCGGCACGGCCTTCGTCGGCGAGGTCGTCGCCTGCCGGCGGGTGCTGGAGGCCCTGGCCCGTCGCGCCAAGGCCAACGGCCGCTGGGACGACCCCGTACTGCGGCGGCGGCTCGGGCGGCTCGCCGCCGACTGCGCGGCGCTGTGGCGGCTCACCCAGTGGAACGTCAGCGAGGCGCAGCGCACCGGCGGGGTGCCGGGCGTCGGCGGCTCGGTCTTCAAGCTCCGCTTCTCGGAGGTGCGGCAGGAGCTGTACGACGCCGCCGCCGACGTGCTGGGCCCGGACGCGCTGGATGCCGGGCACGAGTGGGTCGCGGACCGGCTGTCGTCGCTCTCGTACACCATCGCGGCCGGAACCTCACAGATCCAGCGGAACATCGTCGCCGAGCGCATCCTCGGCCTGCCGAAGGGGCGGTGACCCAAGGGCATGGACTTCCAGCTCGACGACGACCAGCGGGCGCTGCGGGACGGCATGCGCGAGCTGCTGGAACGGCGCTTCCCCCGCGCCCGGTTACGGACGGCTGTGGACGGCCCCGAAAGCGGCGCCGTGACGCTGGACCGTGCCCTGTGGCGGGAACTGGGCACCGCCGGGTTCTTCGCGCTGCGGCTGCCCGAGTCGGCGGGCGGGGTCGGGCTCGGACTGCCGGAGGCGGTGCTGGCCATGGAGGAGGCGGGCCGGGCGCTGCTCCCGGGGCCGCTGGTCGCCACCCAGCTCGCGGCGGGCCTGGCGGCGGCCGGTGCCGCGGGCGCCGCCGAAGGGGCGGCCGTGGTCACCGCGCTGGACCTCGGCGCCGGGGCCGCGGCGGACCCGCTGGTGGAGCATCTGACCTCGGCCGACGCCGTGCTGGTGCTGAGCGGCGAGGACGCCCGGGTGGTTGCGGCGGCCGCGCTCGCGGACGCGGCCCGGCCGATACGCTCCGTCGACCCCGCCACCCCGCTGCACCGTGCGCACCCACCGGCCCTGCCCCCGGGGGCGTCCGGGGCCGTCGGCGCGGCCGCCGCCCGGCGGCTGCGCCGCGAGGCGGCCCTGCTGACCGCCGCCCAACAGCTCGGCAGCGCCTCCCGTACGGTCCGGATGGCGGTGGACCACGCCGCGGCGCGCACGCAGTTCGGCCGCCCGATCGGCGCCTTCCAGGCCGTACAGCATCTGTGCGCGGGGATGCTCGTACGCGCCGAATCAGCCAGAAGTGTGGTGTACGCCGCCGCGGTCACAGAAGACGCGGGTGACATCGCCGCCGCCAAACTGCTCGCCGACCAGGCGGCCGTCCGTAATGCCCGCGATTGTCTTCAGGTGCACGGAGGGATGGGTTTCACCTGGGAAGCGGATGTCCATCTGCACCTCAAGCGGGCCTGGGTGCGCGCCGGGCAGTGGCAGACGGCGGCCGGGGCCGAGGAGGAACTGGCCGCCGGGCTCCTGTTGACCGCTGAAACAGGTTTGTAACCGGGCTCCATGGATACGCCTGAATTGTTGGGATGTCGCATTCTCTGGGGAGATGCCCGGAGGCTTTGAGGTGACCGAGCGTTGATATCGGGTTGTTTCCTGGGCGTGACTCGTCACAGGGGGGAGTCGGGCTCCGGCTCGGGTACTCTCCGTGGGGTGCGAGCGGTTTTGGGGTACAACGAACCCGGCGTGGCCCGTGGGGCGACTCCGGGCACGCCGATGTGCCCCGCTCGCACGGGGCGCCCTCCGGTCATGCCTCGCTGTTCGAGTCATCGGAGCGTGCGTCGCACAGTATGCCCCACGCATACTCCTTGGCGCTGGAATATGACCGAAGCGCTTGTTGGGGTGACTGTACGTCAACCATGCTCTCTCGCACGGGGGTACCTCCCGGCCACAGCCGGGAGAGAGTCACGTTCCGTGATCTCTTGGAGGTATGAGGCGATGTGTCCGCCGGTTCGGATGGTGTGAGCGGTGCAGGTGCTTCAGATGCAGATGGAGGTCCGCCCCGATCCCGCGGAGGTGAGTCGTGCCCGCCGGTGGGCGCGTTCGCGGCTCGCCGGGTCCGGTATCGGGGCCGACGAGCCGCTTGCCGAGACGTTGATCCTGCTCATCTCCGAGCTCGTCACCAACGCCGTGGTGCACACCGGCTGTCCCGCGGTGCTGCGGATGCGCTTCCCCGCGCAGACCGGCACCGGCGGCGGGAGCGGCGGTAGCGACGGTTCCGTGGAGCCCTCCGCCGGCAAGGGGTCCGAACTGGGCACGGTCCGGGTCGAGGTCGCCGACGCCAGCGCCCGCGCGCCGCGTCAGCGCCGCGCCGACGAGGAGTCCACCAACGGCCGCGGGCTGGAGCTGGTCGACGGGCTCGCGGACCGCTGGGGCTGGCAGCCCGAGGGTGCGGGCAAGCGCATCTGGTGTGAAATCGACCGCGGTCGGCGGGAAGAGTGCGCGGACGGCGCGGAGCGCGTCGAAGACGGCGATCACAGGGGGCGTGACGAGGCGCTTCTGACGGGGCGTGGTGCCTCCCGCGCGTCATCACATCTGGGGCGGACCCCACAAAGTCCAGACCAGGTGTTGACGTGACGTGGCCGAGTGATCACTCTAGGATCAGCGATTCGTCGCGAGGGGACGCCGAGGGCCATGTGGTCCCTGTGAACCGTGTGTTCGCGGGGCCGTACCTCGGCGAGTGCGGGTCGCGGCCCGGCGTCTGATCAGGGCTCGACGCCGGAGCCGGGTGGCGGTGCGCGATGCCGTGCTCGGGGTGTGCATGAGCGCACCGCCGCCCGATAGGCCCCACCCGCCCGTCCCCTCGCGCTCTCCGGGTTCACCGCGTCCTTCGCGTCTTCGCGCTCGTCGCGGCACCGGCCTCAGAGGATCGCCACGGGCGCGACCGGGGCGCCGGTCCCGCCGGTGAACGGCTCGGGCGTGGCCGACAGCAGGAAGGCGTAGCGCCCCTCCTCGGCGCAGGCCGCCGACAGCTCCTCCAGATTCCAGTTCTGGCCCTGCGGCATGCCCATCTCGACCAGGTCGAGGGCGTGGACGGGCAGCCACAGGTCGTCGATCTCCGGCGGGAAGATCTCGAAGGTGAGCGTGTCGTTGGCGACCGCGGCCACGTCACGGGCGTGGAACCACTCGGGCGTACGGAGCGACAGACCCGGCGACGGATACGCGTACGCCTCCCTCTCGCCCGCGAGATACCGCTGGATCTGCCCGGTCCGTACGAGCGCGATGTCGCCGGGCCGTACCGCGACCTGGGCCAGCTCCTCGGCGGCGGCGAGGTCTTCGGGGGTGACGGCGTGCCCCTCGGGTAGCCGGTCCGCGCCCCGGGCGCGCGCGACGTCGAGCAGCACTCCGCGCGAGACGATGTGCCGCGCCGTGTGGATGCCGCTGAAGGCCGCGCGGTCATGGGCGGTGACGGACGTGGCGGGGCGGCCGTTGTAGAGCCTGCCGGAGTGCGAGACATGGGCCAGCCCGTCCCAGTGGGTACCGGCCTGCAGTCCCATCGTCACGGCGTCGTCGCTGGTGGCGACCGTACCCGGGCCGAACACCTCGGCGTTCACGGCGACCATGGTGTGCAGCGGATTGATCCGCCCCGGGATCATCCCGGTCTGGATGCCGTCCTGCCGCAGCGGAACCGCGAGCGGGACGCGGCGCCCGGTGCGCACGGCCGCCGCCGCGTCCCGGACCACCGCGTCGGTGATCAGGTTGAGCGTGCCGATCTCGTCGTCGGCGCCCCACCGTCCCCAGTTGTTGACGCGCTGGGCGATGTCGTGGAACTCGGGTGGCAGCGACATGGTGCCTCCTTCGGTCGGTTCCGTTCCAGGGCTTGTACTCGGGGCGGGTCTGCTCAAAAATCTAACGGTCCGTCAGAAACTGCGGGAGGGGACGCGACGTGGGCAACTTCTTGGACGGCAAGGTCATCGCCGTCACCGGCGCCGGGCGCGGCATCGGACGAGCCGTGGCCCTCGCCTGCGCGGCCGAGGGCGCGAAGGTCGTCGTCAACGACTACGGGGTCTCGATCGAGGGCGGCGAACCCACCAGCGAGATCGCCGAAGCGGCGGTCAAGGAGATCGCGGCGGCGGGCGGAGAGGCGGTCGCGGTCGCCGACGACGTCTCCACCATGGCCGGCGGCCAGCGGATCGTGGACACCGCCGTCGAACGGTTCGGGCGGCTCGACGGCGTGGTGTGCGTGGCCGGAATCCTCCGCGAACGGATGCTCTTCAACATGAGCGAGGAGGAGTGGGACCCGGTCGTCGCCACCCACCTCAAGGGCACCTTCACCGTCTTCCGCGCCGCGTCCGCGGTGATGCGGCGGCAGCGCTCCGGCACCCTGATCGGCTTCACCAGCGGCAACCACCAGGGCAGCGTCGCCCAGGCCAACTACGCCTCGGCCAAGGGCGGCATCATCTCGCTGGTCCGCAGCGCGGCCCTGGGCCTGCACAAATACGGCGTCACCGCCAACTGCGTCGCCCCGGTCGCCCGTACTCGCATGTCCGCCAATGTGCCGATGGAACTGAAGGAGATCGGCGAACCGGAGGACGTCGCGGCCCTGGTCGTCTATCTGCTGAGCGAACGGGCCCGCGAGGAGAAGATCACCGGACAGGTCTATACGATCGCGGGCCCCAAGATCGCGGTCTGGGCCCAGCCGAGGGAACTGCGCGCCGGATACGCCGAGGGCGCCTGGACCCCGGAGAAGATCGCCGACTTCCTGCCCGGCACGGTCGGCACCGACCCCATGCCGCTGCTGGCCCAACTCCAAGCCATGGCCCAGGCCGCCGCCACCCACCAGCGCCCCAACGCGTGACCCGCACGCCCACCGTGCGATGTGAGGAAGGGGAGAGGCCGTGGACTTCGCCTTCGGGCCCGGGGACGCACACTTCCGCGACGAGGCACGCGCCTGGCTCGACACCCACCTGACCGGCCGGTTCACCCGCCCCACCGACACGGCCACCCCCACCACCGCTGCCGCCACCGACGCCGCGCAACGCGCCTGGGAACGTGAACTGGGCGGCGGCGGCTGGATCGGGCTCGGCTGGGACCGCACCCACGGGACCTACGGAAACCGGCCCGCCACCCTGACCCAGCAGGTCGTCTGGGCCGAGGAATACGCCCGCGCCGGAGCCCCCGGCCGACTCGGGCACATCGGCGAGAACCTGCTCGCCCCCACCCTGCTCGCACACGGCGACCAGGCCCAACGCGCCCGCTTCCTGCCCCCCATCGCCCGCGGCGAGGAGCTGTGGTGCCAGGGCTACAGCGAACCCGACGCGGGCTCCGACCTCGCCGGAGTGCGCACCCGCGCCGTCCGCGACCCGGGCGACGGAACCTACCGCGTCACCGGCCAGAAGATCTGGACCTCCCACGCCCGCGAAGCCGACTGGTGCTTCGTCCTGGCCCGCACCGAGGAGGGATCAGAGCGCCACCACGGGCTGTCCTTCCTGCTGGTGCCCATGGACCAGCCGGGACGCGTCGAGGTCCGGCCCATCCGGCAGCTCACCGGCACCGCGGAGTTCAACGAGGTGTTCTTCGACGGGGCCCTCGCCCGCCCCGACCACCTCGTCGGCGGCCCGGGCCGGGGCTGGAGCGTGGCCATGAGCCTGCTCGCCGTGGAACGCGGAGTCTCCACCCTGGTCCAGCAGATCGGCTTCGCCCAGGAACTCGACCGCGTCATCCGACAGGCCCGGGAGACCGGCGCCGCCCGCGACCCCGTACTGCGCGACCAGCTGATACAGCAGTGGGCCGAGCTGAAGGTCATGCGCTGGAACGCCCTGCGCACCCTGGGCGGCGCGGGGAATCCCCCCTCCGGGGGCCCCACCCCCACCCCCTCCCCTCCCGCTCCCGATCGGCCCGCGCCCCATCGCCCCACGGCGCACGATGCCGGGGCGCCCAGTGTGGCCAAGCTGCTGTGGGGCGGCTGGCACCGGCGGCTCGGCGAGCTGGCCGTGCGCGTGCGGGGCGCCGCCGCCGCGCTCGGACCGGTGCGCTGGACCGAGGACCGGCCGTATGAACTCGACGCCGCGCAGCGCCTCTTCCTCTTCTCCCGCGCCGACACCATCTACGGCGGCTCGGACGAGATCCAGCGCAACATCATCGCCGAGCGCGTACTCCACCTCCCCAAGGAGGATCGATGACACCGTACGGGCATTGGATCGGCGGCTCCTGGCGGGCGCCCGGGGCCGGGCACTACGCGGTCGTCAACCCGGCCACCGAGGAGACCGTCGGCCGGGCGCCCGAGGCCGACGATGCCGATGTGGACGCCGCGGTGCGGGCCGCGCGGGCCGCGTACGACGGCTGGTCGCGCACCGCCCCCCGGGAGCGCGCCGCCGTACTCGACCGCGCGGCCGACCTGCTCGCCGAGCGCGCCCCCGGCCTGGTGCCCCTCGTCCAGGCGGAGACGGGCGCGACCCTGCGGGTGACCGCGGCCCTCCAAGTGCCCCCCGCGGCCGACCGCTTCCGCCGCTACGCGCGCGGCGCCATGGAACCGGACACCGTCCCGCTCGCCCCGCTGCCGGTCGCCGCCAGCCCGCTGGCGCCCGGCGGGCTGATCGGCGCGGCGGCGGTCCGCCGTCCGGTGGGTGTCGTCGCCTGTATCACCTCCTACAACTTTCCCCTCGCCAATCTCGCGGGCAAGGTCGCCCCGGCGCTCGCCATGGGCAATACGGTCGTCGCCAAACCGGCCCCGCAGGACCCGCTGGCCTGTCTCGAACTCGGCCCGCTGCTGACCGAGGCCGGGCTCCCGGACGGTGTCTTCAATGTCGTCACCGGCTCGCGCGCGGCCGCGGGCGAGGCGCTGGTCGCGCACCCCGGTGTCGACATGGTCAGCTTCACCGGATCCACCGCCGTGGGGAAGAAGATCGCCGAATCCGCAGGCCACTCGATGAAGCGCACCCTGATGGAACTGGGGGGCAAGGGTGCGGCCATCGTCCTTGGGGACGCCGACAAGCGAGTGATCGCGTCGGCGGTCGGGGCGGTCGGTTCGACCTTCTCCTTCCACAGCGGGCAGATCTGCACGGCGCCGACTCGGGTGCTCGTCCATCGATCGCTGTACGAGCGGGTGGTCGCCGCACTCACAGATTACGCAAAGTCACTGACCGTGGGGGACCCTGTGGATAACTCCACGATCGTGGGTCCGCTGATCTCCGCGGCCCAGCGCGATCGGGTCGAGGCATACCTCGCCGGGGCCCGTGAGCAGGGCGCCCGCATCGTCACCGGCGGTGAACGCCCGGCCCTGGGGCCCGGGTTCTACGTCGCGCCGACCCTCATAGCCGACGCCGACCCCGGCATGACCGTGGCCCGCGAGGAACTGTTCGGCCCGGTCGTCGTGGCCCTGCCCTTCGACGACGAGGACGAGGCGGTGCGGATCGCCAACGGCACCTCGTACGGCCTCTACGACTACGTCTTCAGCGCCGACGCGGGCCGCGCCTGGGCGCTGGCCGCCCGGCTGCGCAGCGGAAACGTCGGCATCAACACGGTTCAGCGCCACCCCGAGACGCCGTTCGGGGGCTTCAAGCACAGCGGTGTCGGCCGCGACGGCGGCTCGTTCGGACTGCACGCGTACAGCGAACTCCAGTCGGTGGTCTGGGCCTCCTGAGGGTCCCAACAGGTGGGGGAGATCAGGCGTGAGAGGCGTAGTTTTCGACGGCAAGGCGCCCCGGGTGGTCGACGACCTGGAGGTGCGCGGCCCGGGCCCGGGCGAGGTGCTGGTGGCCGTGGCCGCCGCCGGGCTGTGCCACAGCGATCTGTCCGTCATCGACGGCACCATTCCGTTTCCGGTGCCGGTGGTGCTCGGCCACGAGGGCGCGGGCGTGGTCGAGTCGGTGGGGCCCGGCGTCACCCACGTCGCCCCGGGTGATCACGTCGCCCTCTCCACCCTCGCCAACTGCGGTACCTGCGCCGACTGCGACCGTGGCCGCCCCACCATGTGCCGCGCCGCGATCGGCAGGCCGGGCCGCCCGTTCCACCGCGGAAACGGTGAGCGGCTGTTCAACTTCGCCTCCAATTCGGCGTTCGCGCAGCGCACCCTGGTCACGGCCGTCCAGGCGGTGAAGATCCCGGACGAGATCCCGCTCACCTCGGCCGCCCTCATCGGCTGCGGCGTCCTCACCGGCGTCGGCGCCGTCTTCAACCGGGCGCGGGTGGACCGCGGCGAGTCGGTCGTCGTCATCGGCACCGGCGGCATCGGGCTCAACGTCCTGCAGGGGGCCCGGATCGCCGGGGCGACCACCGTCGTCGCCGTCGACAACAACCCGGCCAAGGAGCCGCTGGCCCGGCGCTTCGGCGCCACGCACTTCGCCGGCTCGCCCGAGGCCGTACGGGAGATCCTGCCCACCGGCGCCGACCACGCCTTCGAATGCGTCGGCTCCACCCGGCTCATCCGGCAGGCCGTCGACCTCCTCGACCGGCACGGTCAGGCGGTGCTGCTCGGGGTCCCGCCCGCGGACGCCGAGGCGTCCTTCCGGGTCTCCTCCCTCTATCTGGACAAGTCCATCCTGGGCTGCCGCTACGGCTCCGCGCGCCCGCAGCGCGACATCGCCCTGTACGCGGAGCTGTACCGGCAGGGCCGGCTGCTGCTGGACGAACTGGTCACCGGCGTCTACCCGGTGGAGGACTTCGCCGCGGCCGTGGACGACGCCCGCGGCGGGCGGGTCGCGCGGGCCGTCCTCACCTTCTGATCGGGCCCGTCCGCCGAGGCGGAGGCCCGGAAGGTGCGCCGGTAGGCGGTGGGGGAGACGCCGAGCGCGGCCTGCAGATGCTGCCGCATCGAGGCGGGCGTGCCGAAGCCCGCGTCCCGCGCCACCTGGTCCACCGACAGGTCCGTGTCCTCCAGCAGCTGCCTGGCCCGCTCCACCCGCTGCCGCGTCAGCCACTGGCCGGGGCTGACACCGACCTCCTCGCGGAAGCGGCGGGTGAAGGTGCGGACGCTCATCGACTCCTGCGCGGCCAGGTCGCGCAGGGTGAGGGGACGGTCGAGGCGGCCCAGCGCCCAGGCGCGGGCCGTGGTGGTGGTGGCCTGCTGCGGCGCGGGCACCGGGCGCCGGATGTACTGGGCCTGGCCGCCGTCGCGGTGCGGCGGCACCAGGCTGCTGCGGGCGACCTCGTTGGCGATGGCGGTGCCGTGGTCGCGCCGCACGAGGTGCAGACACAGGTCGATGCCGGAGGCGACCCCGGCGGAGGTGAGGACGTCGCCGTCGTCCACGAACAGCACATCCGGATCGACCGCGACGGCCGGGAAGAGCCGCTGGAAGTGGTCGGTGCTGCTCCAGTGGGTGGTGGCGGGGCGGCCGTCGAGCAGTCCGGCGGCGGCGAGCACGTACGAGCCGGTGCAGATGGACACCCAGCGGACGCCGGGGCGGGCGTGGGCGAGGGCGGCGGCGAGCGGTGCGGTCAGCCGGCCCTCCTTCTGGACCGGCCCGAGCCCGTGCGAGGCCGGAACCACGATGGTGGCCGCCTCGGCCAGGGCTTCCGGGCCCCGCTCGACCATGATCGGGAAGTCGGCGTCGGTGGTCACGGGGCCGGGCACGGGGGTGCAGGTCAGCACCTCGTACAGCGGCCGCCCGGCGGCGGAGCGGGCCTTGCCGAAGATCCGGTAGGGGATGCCCAGTTCGAAGGGGATCACGCCGGGCAGGGCGAGCACGACGACGCGGTGGAGCTTTCCGGTCATCCCGGGCTCGCTCATGGCTCCGGCCTCCTGTCGCGGCGGTGTGGCCCGATCCTAGCGAATGCTGTCCCACGGGCCACTCGTTCGCGGGAAGGCGCCGCCCGATGCTGGTCCGGTGACGCAGACAACCGAACGTCCCCAGGCCCCCGGACGGAACGAGAAGCCGGGCCGGGCCCGCGTACGCCGCCCGCACCGGGCCTGGCTGGTCGCCGCCGTCGCCTTCATGACGATCACCATGGCGGCCGGATTCGCCTCCCTGCCCGGACTGCTGATCGACCCGCTGCACGAGGAGTTCGGCTGGTCGCGCGGCACCATCGGCTTCGCCGTTTCCGTCAACCTCGCGCTGTACCTGCTCACCGCGCCGTTCGCCGCCGCCCTGATGGACCGCTTCGGCGTCCGTCAGGTCGTCGCCGCCGCGCTGACGGTCATCGCCGTCGGTGGCGGCCTGACGGTCTTCATGACGTCCCCCTGGCAGCTGATCCTGTGCTGGGGCGTGCTCGTCGGCCTCGGCAGCGGGGCCATGGCGCTCGCCTTCGCCGCGACCATCACCAACCGGTGGTTCGTCGCGCGGCGCGGCCTGGTCACCGGCGTCCTCACCGCGGGCGGGGCGTCCGGCCAGCTCGTCTTCCTGCCGCTGCTCTCCTGGATCGTGGAGCGGCAGCACGACTGGCGGCCCGCCGCCATGGTCGTCACGGTCGCCGCCCTCGCCATCGTGCCGTGCGTGGTGCTGCTCCTGCGCGATTACCCGTCCGACGTCGGGCTCACCGCGTACGGGGCCGACGGCCCGCCCGCACCCAGGCCCGCCCCGCGGCGGGGCGCCGCACGGCGCGCGGTGACGGCCCTCGTCTCGGCCTCGCGGACCGGTACGTTCTGGCTCCTCGCCGGGACGTTCGCGGTCTGCGGCGCCTCGACCAACGGCCTGGTCAAGACCCACTTCGTGCCCGCGGCGCACGACCACGGCATGCCGGTGACGGCGGCCGCGGGCCTGCTCGCGGTGATCGGCGTCTTCGACATCGTGGGGACGATCGGCTCCGGCTGGTTCACCGACCGGTTCGACGCGCGGCGGCTGCTGGCCGTGTACTACGCGCTGCGCGGGCTGTCCCTGATGGTCCTGCCGCTGCTCCTGGACGACGCGGTGCGTCCGCCGATGATCTTCTTCATCGTCTTCTACGGACTCGACTGGGTGGCCACCGTGCCGCCGACGATCGCGCTGTGCCGGGAGTGGTACGGGGAGGACAGCGCCATCGTGTTCGGGTGGGTGCTGGCGTCGCACCAGGTGGGCGCGGGGCTCGTGGCATTCGCCGGGGGCATGGCGCGGGACGCCTTCGGGTCGTACGACCTGGTCTGGTACGGCGCGGGCGGGCTGTGCGCGGTGGCGGCGCTGATGGCGCTGATGATCCGGCGCGGTGCCGCTACCGCCCCGGCGCCAGCCCTGTGAACGAGCCGCGGTGGAAGAGCAGGGGGCCGGCGGCCGCCGCCTGTTCGTCGGTGTCCAGGGCGCACACCCGGCCCACCACCACCAGATGGTCGCCACCGGTGTGGACCGTGTGGACGGTGCAGTCGATCCAGGCCGGGGCGCCCGTGAGCCGGGGGGAGCCGGTGACGGGGCACGGGGTGTAGGGGACACCGGCGAACTTGTCCGGCCGGTCCGCGGAGCTGACCGCGAACGACCGGCACAACTCGGCCTGCGCCGCGCCCAGGACGCTGACGCAGAAGACGCCGCTGCGGGCGATGCGGGGCCAGGTCGTGGACGTACGGGCCACCATGAAGGCGATCAGCGGCGGGTCGAGGGACAGCGACGTGAACGACTGGCACGCGAAACCCGTCGGACCCGCCTCGTCGGTGGTCGCGATCACGGTGACGCCGCTCGCGAAGTGGCCCAGGACCCGGCGGAATTCCGCCGGGGCCAGGGGCGGGCGCTCATCCTCCTGTACGGCGCGCAGCGCGCGGCGCGCGCCGGGCTGGGGCGGCGGCGGTGGCCCGGCGGTGGTGGGCGAACCGGCCGAGCGCAGATAGCGGACGGCGGTGGCGGCCATTCCGGCGTGTCCCATCATGGTTTTCGCATCTCCTCGTCGTTCCTTCTCTCTTCCGGCGGCCGGCTCAGCGGCCCCGGTAGACCGGCGCGCGGCGTTCGACGAAGGCGCGGACGCCCTCGTTCGCGTCGGCCGTGGTCATGTTGGTCTCCTGGGCGGCCGCCTCGGCGGCGAAGGCGGCCGCACGGCCGGACTCCAGCGAGGCGTTGACCAGCGCCTTGGTGGCCGCGAGGGCGCGGGTGGGGCCCGCTGCCAGGCGTTCGGCCCAGGCGCGGGCGGTCTTGGCCAGTTCGCCGTCCGGGACGACGCGGTTGACCAGCCCCAGCCGTTCGGCCTCGGCGGCGGGCAGCGCGTCGCCGAAGAACAGCAGCTCCTTCGCCCGCTGGGGGCCGATCAGCCGGGGGAGGAGGTAGGCGCCGCCGCCGTCGGGAACGAGACCGCGGCGCACGAAGACCTCGGTGAAGGTGGCCGATTCGGCGGCCAGGACCAGATCGCAGGCGAGCGCGAGATGGGCGCCGAGCCCCGCGGCGGTGCCGTTGACGGCGGCGACGACGGGCTTCTCGCAGTCGAGTACGGCCGTGATGAGCCGCTGCGCCCCGCCGCGGATCAGCCGGGCGACGTCGCCCGCGATCCGCTCGGCCGGGGCGGACGGGGTGCCGCGCAGATCGGCGCCCGCGCAGAAGCCCTTGCCGGTGGCGGTGAGCACGACGGCCCGCACGGCCGGGTCGGCGGAGGCCTGATCGAGCCGGAGAATCAGGCGTTCGCGCTGGTCGGGGGTGAGGGCGTTGAGGGCGGAGGGGCGGTCGAGGGTGATCCAGGCGACCCCGTTGTCAGTGGCGTGCCGTACAACGGAATCGAGCACTTCTTCGGGGGAGGGAGACGTCATGGGAAGGCTCCTCAGGCTGTGGGCGCGGCGCGTGCGCTCGGCGGCGTACGGGCGGTCAGCGGCGTGCGGGCGCTCAGCGGCAGACCGCCAGCGCGTCGAGGGCCACCGCGCCCTGGCCGCGGGGCAGCACCATCAGGGGGTTGACGTCGAGTTCGGCGAGCTGGTCGCCGAGTTCCAGGGCCATGCGCTGCACCCGCAGCACGACCTCGACCAGGGCGTCCACATCGCACGGGGGCGCGCCGCGCACGCCGTCGAGGAGGGCGTGGCCGCGCAGTTCGGCGAGCATGGCGCGGGCCTGGTCCTCGCCGAACGGGGGGACGCGGACGGCGGTGTCGCGCAGCACCTCCACGAGCACGCCGCCGATGCCGACGGTCACGGTGGGCCCGAAGAGGCTGTCGTGGGTGACGCCGACGACCATTTCGACGCCGCGCTCGACCATCTGGCACACCAGGACGCCGTCGAGTTCGACGCCTTCGTAGCGGGCGATGTCGGTGAGTTCGCGGTAGGTGTCGCGGACCTGGCTGGCGGAGGTCAGGCCGAGGCGGACCAGGCCGAGTTCGGTCTTGTGGGCGAGCTGGGGCGCGGACGCCTTCATGACGACGGGGTAGCCGACGAGTCCGGCGGCGCGGACGGCCGCGGCGGCGCTGGTGACGAGCTGTTCGCGCGGCACCCGGATGCCGTAGGCGCGCAGCAGCTGTTTCGCGGCGTGTTCGCTCAGCCGCTGGCCGGGGCGCAGCAGTCCGCTCGCCTTGCGCATCGACGGGGAGGGGGTGCGCGGGGCGTCGTCGAAGGGCGAGCGGTAGGAGGCGGTGAAGCGGTGGTGGCCCAGATAGGCGCGGACGGCGGTGAGGCAGTTGCCGACGGTGCGGAAGGTGGCGACGCGGGAGGAGCCGAGGAGGGTGGTGCGGTAGGCGTCCTCGGTGCCGACGGGGGAGCCCCACACCACGCAGACGAGTTTGTCGGTCCGTTCCGCGGCGTCCACCAGGTCCTGGGCGAGCTTGTCGCTCATCGGGGGGAACGGGCCGGTGATGGGGCAGATCAGCACGCCCACGGCCGGGTCGGCGAGGATCGCGTCGATGATCTTCGGGCCGCGCCAGTCGCCCACGGGGTGGCCGCCGTTGTCGACCGGGTTGGCGACGCCGAGGTCCGCGGGGATCCACTGGTGGAGTTCGGCCTGCTTCTCGGCGGAGAGGACGGGCATCGGGAGCCCGGCCGCGGTGGCGAGGTCGGCGACGTGGGCGCCGGTGCCCCCGGAGATCGAATACACCACGACGCCCTCGGCGCGCGGGGGCCGGGCGCGGGCGAGTAGCGCGGCGGTGTCCTGGAGTTCGTCCAAGCCGTCCACCCGGATCACGCCGAACTGGCGCATGGCGGCGTCCACGACGGTGTCCGCGCCGGTCAGTTTGCCGGTGTGGGAGGCGGCGGTGCGGGCGCCGGTCTCGGTGCGGCCGACCTTGACGGCGACGACGGGCACCTTGGCGCGGGCGGCCCGGTCGGCGGCGAGGAGGAAGCCGCGGCCGTCCTTGAGCCCTTCCGCGTACAGGGCGATGGCGCCGACCTCGGGGCGGGTGGTGAAGTACGAGAGGAAGTCGGCGCTCTCCAGGTCGGCCTCGTTGCCGGTGGGGGCCCAGTGGCTGAGCCGGATGCCCAGTTCCTGGAGGGTGTAGAGGGGGCGGCCCTGGTGGCCTGACTGGGTGATGAGGGCGATGGCGGGCCCTTCGAGGTCGTCGCGGAACTCCTCGAAGGCGTTGAGGTTGGTGTTGGGACCCAGCAGCCGCAGCCCGGCGCGGCGGGCTGCGGCGGTCAGCCGGGCCTGGGCGGCGGCGCCCTCGGCGCCGGTCTCGGCGAAGCCGGAGGCGAAGACGACGGCGAACTTGACCTTGACCTGGGCCAGTTCCTCGATGACCGGGAGGGGATCGCGGACGAGGAGGACGGCGAGGTCGACGGGTTCGGGCAGTTCGGCGACGGAGGGGACGCAGGGGAGGCCGAAGACGGCCGGACGGGAGGGATGGACGGGGTGCAGCCGGGCGCCGACGCGTGTCGCCCACGCGAGGAGCTGCCGGGTGATGCCGGTGCCCGGGCGGCCTTCGGTGTCGGACGCGCCGATGAGGGCCACCGCTTCGGGGCGGAAGAAGCGGTCCAGGTCGGGGACGTCGGAGTGCAGCGGCCGGCCGCTGACGTCCAGGTCCTCGGCGTCGTCGGGGGCCGAGGCGCCGCTGCTGTGGACGTGCACGGCGGGGCCGGGGGGCCGCCCGCAGGCGACGGCGCGGGCGTGACGGGAGTTGGTGGTGAGGGTGCCGTGAGTCGATCCAAGCATTGGGTATCCGCCACTCCTGCTCGTTGGCCAATAACCAGGTAACTGACGCCCAGTCACATTACTGAGTAGTCAGGCTACAGAGCTGACGGACTGTCAGGAATGCTCGGTGCACGGAGAACACGCAGGGTGACGGTGTGCCGTTACCGGCGGTACGGCGCAACGGCAACAAGAGCGTGCCCACCCGGCGGCGTGCTCACGCCGCCGGGCGGGCGGCGAAATCAAGCCGTCGTGCGGGACACCGTCCCGGCGATCTTCCTCGCGTCCAGGGCCAGTTCGCGCAGCATGCCGCTGATCGGGTTCGTATAGCCGGTGAAGAACAGACCCGGTGCGGTGCGCAGGGTCCGCCTGCCGTGGGCGAGCGGATGCCCGCGGTCGTCCAGTACGCCCAAGTGCCCGACCAGGTCCTCCAGCCCGCGCCGGTAGCCGGTCGCCGCGATCACCACCTCCGGGCCGATGCGCGAGCCGTCGGCCAGCACCACCTTGTCCTGATCCAGCGACTCGACCGCGGCGACCACCTCCACCCGCCCCGTCCGCACCGCGTCCACCAGTCCCACGTCCTGCACCGGGATCGCGCCCTGCCGCACCCGGGTGTAGAGCCCGGTGTCCGGCCACGGCAGTCCGTGCGCGGACAGATCCGGCATACTCAGGCGGCACATCACCCGCGCCGCCCGGTCCACCGCGCCCCGCGGCAGCCGCCGCACCAGGATGCCGGTGCGCTGCGCGGGCCAGCCCGCCGTCGAGCGGCGCAGAATGTGCGGCACGGTGCGAATCGCCAGCCGCACCCGCGCCGCGCCGCCCTCGACCAGGTCGACCGCGATCTCCGCGCCCGTGTTGCCGACCCCCACCACCAGCACGTCCCGGCCCTCGTGCGGGCGGGCGTTGCGGTAGCGGTGGGCGTGCAGCAGCTCGCCGGTGAAGGTGTCCAGGCCCGGCCAGTCGGGCAGCCGCGGCGTGTGGTTGTAGCCGGTCGCGACCACGGCCACCGGCGAGCGCAGTTCGCGCCCGCCGCCGGCCCGCAGCACCCAGCCGGTGTCGTCGCCGGCCCGGTCGATCCGGGTCACCTCCACGCCCGTGGCGATCTCCAGCCGGTGGTGCTCCGCGTACCGCTCCAGATAGCGCACCACGTCGTCCCGGGCGACCCAGCGCCCGTACGCGCGCGGGATCGGCAGCCCGGGCAGCGCGGAGAGGCGGCGGGTGGTGTGCAGGCGCAGCCGGTCGTAGTGGCCCCGCCAGGAGGCGGCGACCGTATCGGACTTCTCCAGGATCACGGCGTGGATGCCGCGCGCGCCCAGCGCGGCGGCGGTGGCGAGCCCGCCCGGCCCGCCGCCGATCACATAGACGGGTGAGGGGGATCTCGCGGGGAGACTGTCGGCCATGGTGGCGAGCGTAGTCCGCTGCTTGACGGGTTTCGGTCAAAGGAATTCCGAATCGGTTGCGGATCGGTCACGGGCGCGGTGGGCCGGGTGTCCCACCGGCGGACCGCCCCTTGCGCGCCCCCGGCCCACCGCCGGAAACTGATATGCCGTCAGGTGTAGAGCGGCGCGCCGCCGTGCGGCGGCCGGAAGGAGTGTGCGCATGAGCGGCCCCGACGCCTCCGCCGCGCCCCGCTTCGACCTGCCCGAACCCGACGCCTTCACCCGGCCCTACTGGGACGCCGCCGCCGAAGGGCGGCTGCTGATCCGCCGCTGCGCCGGCTGCGGCCGGGCCCACCACTACCCCCGCGAGTTCTGCCCGCATTGCTGGGGCGAGGACGTCGCCTGGGAGGACGCGAGCGGCGCCGCCACCCTCTACGCCTGGTCCGAGGTGCACCGCAACGACCTCCCGCCGTTCGGCGCCCAGGTTCCGTACACCGCCGCCGTCGTGGATCTCGCCGAGGGGCCGCGGATGATGACCCGGATCGTCGACCACCCCGCGGACGGGCTGCGCGCCGGTATGCGGCTGCGCGTCGCCTTCCGGTCGCTCGCCGACGGGGCCCCGGCCGTCCCCGTCTTCCGGCCGCTGTCTGAATGATCAGGCCGAATTCTCATCTGCGAGCAAAATAATTTGATGATCAATCTTGAACAATCACTCGGCCAGGTGCCTAGACTGACCGCCTAACTTCCGCCTTTTACCGAGGACTTACTCTTCCGAGCCATGCCCGAGGCGCCCGGCGGCTGTTGCCTGCTTCACCTCCCGGCCGCGAGGAATCGATGACTCCGATACACCCCGATCAGCGCGAGCGGTCGCGTGTCCACCGGTGGGACTCACCCGCCAGGAGGGCCGTTCTCGGCCTCCTGGTGACGGTCCCCGTGCTCGGCCTCGCCGGGTGGGCGACGGCGGCAGCCGCGCCCGGCGCGGCGAGACCCGCGGTGATCGGGTGCGCGGTCGTGGCCGGGGCGCTGGTGAGCGCCGCGGTCGCGGCGGCGGCCCACCGCGGCGCGGCCCTCGCGCGCGCCGCGATGGCCTTACGGGCGCTGGAGTTCCGGGCGGCGCAGGCCGAGGCACGGGCCGCCGAGGCCGGGGCCATCGCGGAAACGAACCGGCTGGCCGCCGAGCGCGCCGAAGCCGAGGTCCGCGAGCTGAGGGAGCGGGCCGCCGCCTCCGAGCGACGGGCCGCCGCCGCGGAACAGCAGGCCGCCGCGTCCGCCCAGCGGACCGCCGCGGCCGAGCGGGACCTCGGCCACACCGTCGGCACCGCGCTGCCCGCCCTCGTCGAGCAGCTGCGCGGCCGGGTCCCGGTGGAGGAGGCGCTGGCCGGTATCGGGCAGCCCGCCACCGGCCCGCTGCGCGACCTGCTGCGGACCGTGGGCGGGGAACTGTCCCGGGAGCGGCAGAAGCGCACCGAGATGGTGGCCGCGTTCCGCAGCATCGCCGGGCGTCTCCAGGCGCTGGTCGCCGGCAACCTCGCCCGGCTGCGGGAGATGCAGGACCGCTACGAGGCCGACGCCCTCGACGACCTCTTCCAGCTCGACAGCACCACCTCGCAGACCGGCCGGATGGCCGACCGCGTCGCCGTCCTCACCGGCGCGCTGTCCGGCAAGCACTGGCCCAGGCCCATCGTGATCTGGCGGGTGCTGCGCGCCGCCACCTCCCGTATCGAGGGGCTGGAGCGGGTCGAGATCCGTTGCACCAGCGAACAGGCCGTGGTCGGTGCCGCCGCCGAGAAGGTGATCACGCTCCTCGCCGAGCTGATCGACAACGCGGTGAGCTTCTCGCCGCCCTCCACCCTCGTGAACGTCTACGTCCAGGAGGTTCCGCGCGGGCTGGCCGTCGAGATCGCGGACAGCGGCCTCGCCATGCGGCCCGACATGCTCGCCCGTGCGCAGCAGGCGGTCGCCGACGACCCGTCGAGCATGCTGAAGCTGTCCGGCACCCGGCAGGGTCTGCTGGTGGTGGGCATGATCGCCCGTAAGTTCGGGCTGCGCGTGCGGTACCAGTCGTCCGCGACCGGCGGTACGGCGGTCACCGTGCTGATCCCGCAGCAGCTGCTCACCGAGCCCCGCGCCGATCACCACGCCCCCGACCACGACGCCCCGGGCCACGAGGCGCCCGGCCACGAGGCGTCCGGCCACGACGCCGTCGGCCACCACACCGCCGCGCCCCCGCTCCCCTCCCGCAGGCCGCCGTCACGGTCGCGGCCCGAAGAGCCGTCCGGAGAGCGGTCCGAAGAGCCGTCCGAGGAGCGGTCCGGTGCCCATCCGCTCACCCCCGAGGGGCTGCCGAGGCGCCGGCGCAAGCAGGTCGAGACCGGCACCGAGCGGGGCGCCGAGCCACCGGCGCCGCCACCCCCCGTACGCAAGAAGCCCGCGGAGGCGGGGAACCGGTTCGGTTCGTTCCACACCGCCGTCAAGCAGGACCGCACTCGCACGACACCACGCTCGGAAGGCACGACCTCATGAACCCAAGCGATCTCGACTGGAAGCTCGACGCCCTGCTGGCGAAGACTCCCGGGGCGCGGCACGCGCTCGCGGTGTCCAACGACGGACTGGTGATCACCCAGTCCTCCGATCTGAGCCGGTCCGAGGCGGAGACGCTGGCCGCCATCGCCTCCGGGATCCAGAGCCTGGCCAGAACGGTGTCGACCAAGTTCGGCGACGGCACCGGCAGCGTGGAGCACTCCCTGGTCGCGGTCGGCGGTGCGGTGCTGATGACCGTCGAGGCGGGCGAGGGCGCCCATCTCGCGGTGCTCGCCCGGGAGGACGCCGACCCGGGGATCGTCGGCAACAGCATGTCCGTCCTGGTCGACGGGCTCCTCTCGTACATCACCTCGCCGCAGCGCGTGCCCGGGGAGGAGGGCGGCGCGACGGCATGATGCGCTGGGACGTCCATGAGCAGCCGGACCGGCTGTTCGCCGCGACAGGGGGACGTAGCCGCGCGTACACGGAATTCGATCTGGTGTCACTGGTCGTCAGCGAGTCCGAACCGGCCGCGGGCATGGCCCCGGAGGCGGTTCAGATCCTGCGGCTGTGCCGCCATCCGATGGCGCTGGTGGAGGTCTCCGCGCGGTTGCGCATGCCCGTGGGCGTCGTCGCGATCCTGCTGTCCGATCTGCTCGCCGAGGGCCGGATCTCGGTCCGCCATCCCAGCAGCGGGGCCGGTGGCGCCGGGCGGCCGGCCCCGCGGGGCGCCGGGGCCGCCACCCCGGCACGGCCCCGGCTGCCCGATACCGGCCTGGTCCGAGAGGTGCTCGTTGCACTCAAAAATCTCTGAGACGGTCGACGAGACGGCCGATGTCGAGGCCCCGTTGAGCGATACGGCCCGCGACGCGGTGAAGATCGTGATCTCCGGCGGCTTCGGCGTCGGCAAGACGACCTTCGTCCGGGCCGTCAGCGAGATCGACCCGCTGACGACCGAGGCGGTGATGACCGAGAAGGGCGTGGGGATCGACGAGGTGGCCGGAGTGGAGGGCAAGACGGCCACCACGGTCGCCTTCGACTTCGGCCGGATCAGCGTCACCGAGCGGATCGTGACGTATCTGTTCGGCGCCCCCGGGCAGACCCGCTTCCGGTTCCTGTGGGACAACCTGTTCCTGGGCGCCTGGGGGGCGGTGGTCCTGGTGGACACCCGGCGGCTGGCGGACTCGTTCCCCGTCATCGACCACCTGGAGCGCAAGGGGATGCCGTTCGTCGTCGCCCACAACCGCTTCGACGACAGCCCGGACCACACCCTGGACGCCATACGCGGCGCGCTCGACCTCGCGGACGGGATACCGCTGGTCGCCTGTGACGCCCGCTCCCACACCTCGGGCAAGGACGTCCTGGTGGCGCTGCTCGACCATCTCCACACCCTGTCCGCCGCCCAGGAGGCCGCTTCGTGACCCAGCCGACCTCACCATCCGACGAACCCGGCGCACCCGGCGCACCAGGCGCACCGGACGAGCCGGGCCCGCGCGGCGAACCCGCCCCACCGGAGCCCGCCCCGCCGGAGTCCGCCCAGCCCCCCATCGAGCAGCCCGCGTCCCACGAGGACGCCGTCGAGCTGTTCGGCCCGCGCTTCCAGGACACGCCCGCCGAGGTGTACCGGGAACTGCGGAACACCTACGGCCCGGTCGCCCCCGTGCTGCTCCCCGGCGGCGTCCCCGCCTGGCTGGTCCTCGGCTACCGCGAACTGCTGCGCGTCACCGAGAACACCAAGGTGTTCGGGCGCGGTTCGGCCCGCTGGCGGCTGTGGCCGCAGATCCCGCCGGACTGGCCGCTGCGTCCGATGGTCGAGGACAACGGATCGCTGCTGTACCGGGAGGGCGACGACCACCGCAGGCGCGCCGGAGCGGTCGGATCCGCCCTCGAAGCGGTCGATCTCAATCAGATGCAGGACGCGACGCAGTCGTTCGCGCAGGGTCTGATCGAGAAGCTGAGCGAGGGCAGCGGGGCCGATCTGATCGCCGACTACGCCCATCCGCTGCCGGTGCTCGCCCTCAGCCGCGTCCTCGGCCTGTCCGACTCCGAGGGCGTCACCCTGGTGAAGGCGATCAACGACATGGTCGACGGCGGCCCCGACGCCCTGCGCGGGCAGATCGAGGTGCGCGACACCATGGAGCGGCTGGTGGCCCGCAAACGCCGGGACCCCGGGCCGGACGCCACCTCCCGGATGCTCGCCGACCACGCCGGTCTCACCGACCAGGAGGTGGTCGAGGACCTGATGGTCCTCACCCTCGCCGGACACCAGCCCTGTACGGACTGGATCGGCATGACCCTGTGGCTGCTGCTCACCGACCACGACTACGCGGCCGACATGGGCGGCGGCCGCCGCTCGGTCCGCCAGGCCATGCACCAGGTGCTGCGCGACCACACCCCGGTGCAGATCTTCGCGGGCCGTTTCACCACCCAGGACACCGTGCTGGGCGCGACCCGCGTCCCGGCCGGGGACCTGGTGCTGCTCGGGCTCGCGGGGGCCAACACCGACCCCTATATCCGTCCGCAGGCGGCCGGGGCGGCCGGGCCGGAGGGCCACAACGCCTATATGTCGTACAGCCACGGCGAACACCGGTGCCCGTACGCGGGGCAGTGGATCGCCGAGGTCGTCGCCCACACCGCCGTCGAGACGCTGCTGGAGCACCTTCCGGACGTGGAGCTGGCCGTGCCCGCGGACGAGCTGCGATGGCGCCCCTCGCCCTGGCTGCGCGGCCTGACCTCGCTGCCCGTCACCTATACGCCCGCCCACTCATACACCGGAGGCTTCGGATGGGACTGACCGAGGAAACGATGGGACCGACCGAGGAACGACCCCTCGTGCTCGATCCGACGATCCGCAGCTCCGCCGAGGAGAGCGAACTCCTCTACGCAGCCGGGCCCGTGGTCCGGGTCGAGCTGCCGGGCGGGGTGTCCGCCTGGGCCGTCACCCATGACGCGCCCGCGCGCGAGGTGATGCGCGACAGCCGCTTCGTGAAGGACATCGGCCAGTGGGGTCCCTGGACGCGCGGTGAGATCCCCGCGGACTGGCCGCTGATCGGCCTGGTCGACCTGGGACCCTCGCTGGTCAGCACGGACGGCGCCGAGCACCGGCGGCTGCGCCGCCCGGTGGCCCGGGAGTTCACCCCGCAGCGGGTGGAGGCCCTTCGCGGCCGCGTCGAGGAGATCACCCGCGAGCTGCTCGACCGGACGGCGGAGGCCGCCGCGGCGGAGGGCTCCGGCGGGGTGGTGGACCTCAAGGACACCTTCGCGTTCCCGCTGCCCATCACCGTGGTCGGCGAGCTGTTCGGCATGCCGGTCGAGTGGCACCGGCCGCTGCGGAAGCTGTACGACAGCTTCTTCGACGACAACGCCGCCCCCGAGACCGTCCACGCCACCCTCCAGGGGCTGTACGACTACATCGCCCGGCTGGTCCGCCTCAAGCGCGACGAACCCGGCGCCGACCTCACCAGCGCGCTGCTGTCGGAACTCGGCGACGACCCGTCGCAGGAGGCCGTCGAGGAGCTGATCGCCACCATCCAGGTCATGATCACCGCCGGGCACGAGACCAGCGTCCATGTGATCGTGAACGCCGTGCGGTCGCTGCTGGGCGACCCCGCACAGCTCGAACTCGTCCACAGCGGCCGCTACGACTGGGACGACGTGGTCGAGGAGAGCCTGCGGCTGGACTCCCCGGCGCTGAACTTCCTCTTCCGCTTCGCCACCGAGGACATCGACGTCGCCGGAACGCTGATCCGCGAGGGGGAGGGCGTGGTCATCTCCTACGGCGGCATGGGCCGCGACCGCGCCCAGCACGGCGCGGACGCCGACCGGTTCGACATCGCCCGCCGCCCCCGGCACACCTCCTTCGGCCACGGCCCGCACAGCTGCCCGGGCTCCGCGCTCGCCCGGCTGGAGACCACCATCGCGCTGCGGGAACTCTTCGCCCGCTTCCCCTGCCTGCGGCTCGCCGACCCGGACGGGCCGCTGGAGCGCTCCCCGTCGGTCATCGTCAACGGCCACCGGGCGCTGCCGGTGCGGCTGGCCTGATCAGGGGGCGTTCACGGCCGGGGGGTGTTCAGGGCCGGGGGACGTTCAGGACCGGGGGACGTTCAGGGCCACAGCAACTCGCGCCGCCAGCCGCCGCGTTCCTCCGGGGCGCGGCGGTAGCGGAGCCGGACGTGCCGGCGCCGCGCCTCCTCCTGGTAGAACTCCACCTCGTCCGGCTCCAGGACGTACAGCGTCCAGGTGGGCGCGGTGGCGTCCGGTTCGCGCCCGGCCCGCTGTCGCGCGTCCGCGAAGGCCCGTTCCAGCTCCTCGTACGAACCGAGCACCGCGCTCTGCCGTCCCGCCCCGGCCAGCGCCGCCGCCAGCGCGGCGGGGGAGCGGCCGCGCAGATCGGCCGCGCTCGCCTCGGGCCCGGCCTCCGTGACGCGCCCGCTGATCCGGACCTGGCGTCCGGGGAGCATCCAGTGGAAGCCAAGCGACGCGTACGGGTGCTCGGCCAGCTCGCGGCCCTTGCGGCTGGTGCGGTGGGTGCCGAAGTGCCAGCCGCGGGCGTCGGCGTCGTGCAGCATCACGGTGCGCAGGGACGGGCGGCCGTCCGCGCCGGCGGTGGCGAGCATCATCGTGTGCGGGCCCGGTTCGCCGGCTTCGGCGGCCTCGCGCAGCCACCGCCGGAACAGCGGGAGCGGCGCGTCCGGAGCCCGCGCCGGGTCGAACACGGGCAGCTCGGCCGCGTGCGGGACGCGCAAGCCGCGCAGCAGTTCCCGGAAGGCCTGGGTCTCGGCCCGGTCGTCGGCCGCGTCATCAGGTACGTCGCTCATGGGGTCCCCATCCGATCACCCGCCGCCGGTGCGGGCAAGGGGAGGAGCCCCCGGCTCAGCCGCGGCCGAGCACGACCGTGCCGGAGGAGCAGAACCAGCCGCCGGTCCCCGAGGCCACGGCCAGTTCCGGCAGCCGCCCGCCCGCCTTGCGCACCTGCCGCGTCCCCGCCTCGCCGCGCAGCTGCCGTACCGCCTCGACCAGCAGGAACAGCCCGCGCATTCCGGGGTGGCAGGCGGACAGGCCGCCGCCGTCGGTGTTGACCGGCAGCGCGCCGCCGAGCGTCAGCCGCCCCCCGGAGGCGAACGCGCCCCCCTCGCCCTTGGCGCAGAAACCCAGGTCCTCCAGGGTCACCAGCGTCATATAGGTGAACGCGTCGTACAGCTGAGCCACATCGATCTCCTCCGGCCGCACCCCCGCCCGCGCGAAGGCGTCGCGCCCGGAGGCCGCCGCGGGCGAGACGGTGAAGTCGTCCCACTCCGACAGGGCGGAGTGCGAGACGGCGGTGCCCGAGCCCAGCACCCACACCGGGGTCTTGGCCGTGTCCGCGACAAGGTCCTCGGCCGCCAGCAGCACCGCGCAGCCGCCGTCCGAGCGGATGCAGCAGTGCAGCTTGGTGAAGGGATCGGCGATCATCGGCCCGCTCAGCACGTCCTCGACCGTGATCGGTTCCCGGAACATCGCGTCCGGATTGTGCGCGGCGTTGGCGCGCGCCTGCACGGCGATGTCCGCGAGCTGTTCGAGGGTGGTGCCGTACTCGTGCATATGGCGGCGCGCGGCCATCGCGTACTTGGCGACGAGGGTGTGGCCGTACGCGACCTCGAATTGCAGCGGGCCGCGCGCCCCGAAGGAGAGGTTCGCGGTCCGGCGCCCCGCCCGGATGTCGGCGCGGGCGGTCGAGCCGTAGACGAGGAGGACGGCGCGGGCGTGCCCGGCGGCGATGGCGTCCGCCGCGTGCGCCGCCATGACCTCCCAGGTGGCTCCGCCGACGGCGGTCGAGTCGGTCCAGCCGGGCCGCAGCCCCAGGTACTCGGCCACCTCCACGGGCGCCAGCGTGCCGAGCCCCGCCGAGGCGAAGCCGTCCACCACCGAGCGGTCCAGGCCGGAGTCGGCGAGCGCCCGGCGGGCGGCCTGGGCGTGCAGGGTGTACGGGGTGGGGCCGTCGACGCGACCGCAGTCGGCGAGGGCGACGCCGACGACGGCGACCTTACGAGGGGCAGGCGTCATGAATCTGACGGTACATCAGATTGCTGCGCTAGTATGACTGGGCGTCAGGAACGGGAGGTGGGTCGTCCGATGGATGCCGCGCTCAGCGAGGAGCAGGAGGAGATCCGGCGCACCCTGCGGGAGCTGCTGCGGGGGCGGTGCGGCGGCGTGGAGGTCAAGGCGGCGGTGCGCACCGCCGCCGGATACGACGAGGCACTGTGGGGGCGACTCGCGCGGCGGCTGGGCCTCCCGGGGCTCGCCCTGCCCACGGCGTACGGCGGCGTCGGCTGCGGGACCGTCGAGCTGGCGCTCGCCTGCGAGGAGACCGGGCGGGCGCTGCTGCCCTCGCCGCTGCTGGCCACCGCCGTGCTCGCCGCGCCCCTGATCACGGCCCTCGGGACCGGCGCGCAGCGCGCCGGGCTGCTGCCGCGGATCGCGGGCGGCGAGCTGACGGCGGCGCTCGCGGTGCCGGGCCGGGCGCTGTCCCGGGCGCTGGGGCTCGACGGGGAGCCCGGCGGCCGCGACGAGGCGGACTGGGCGGGCGGCGGGCGCGCGGGCGGTGTCCAGGCCCGGGTCCGGGACGGCGGCTGGCGGCTGTACGGGCAGGTGGAGCAGGTGCTGGACGGGCACAGCGCCCAGCTGCTGCTGGTCGCCGCCCGCGCCGGGGGCTATACGCGCGGCCGCACCCTGGTCTTCGCCGTGCGGGCGGGGGCGGCCGGGCTGGTCCGCACCCGGCTGACCGCGCTGGACGAGACCCGGCCGCAGGCCCGAGTCGAGCTGCGGGACGTCCCGGCCGAGCTGCTGGGCGAGGACGGCGCGGACGTGGCGGGCGCGCTGGCCGGACTGGGCGGCCCGGCGGCGGCCGTCCTGGCGGCGGAGGCGGTGGGCGCGGCGGACGCGGCCCTGGCCCGTACGGTCGACCACGTCACGACGCGGGAGCAGTTCGGCCGCCCGATCGGCTCCTTCCAGGCGGTCAAGCACCGGCTGGCCGATGTGTACGTCGCCGTGCGGGCGGCCCGGTCGGCGGCGTACTACGCGGCGTGGGCGGCGGACGGGCCGGAGGCCCCGGTCGCGGGCCCGCTGGCGCTCGCGTCGGCGCTGGACGCGCAGCGGGCGGCCGCGGGCGAGGCGGTGCAGCTGCACGGCGGCATCGGCATCACCTGGGAGCACGACGCGCATCTGTACCTGAAGCGGGCCGCCTCCGACGAGCTGCTTTTCGGCCCCGCCCACCGGCTGCGGGCGCGGGCGGCCGACCGGGACGGGCTGTTCGCACCGGCCACCGCCGCGGCGGTGACGGTCTGATGCCGCCGGGGGCGCGGATGACGCGGCTGGTACAGAAGGTGTCGTCGGGGCGCGCCTTCGCGCGGCTCGCCCCGCGCGTCGTCCCGGCCCTCGACCGGGCCGTCCACCGGCTGACCCGCGGCCGGGTGCTGCCGAGCGCGCGGATGCTGCCCAGCGTGATCCTCACGGCGCGCGGCGCGAAGTCCGGGCTGCCCCGCCGTACGCCGCTGGCCTGCATGCCGGAGGAGGACGGCGGCTGGATCCTGATCGGCAGCAACTTCGGCCGCCCCGGCCACCCCGCCTGGACGGCCAATCTGCTGCGCCACCCGGACGCGGAGATCAGCTGGCGGGGCCGCGACATCCGGGTCCGGGCCCGTCTGCTGGAGGGCCCGGAGCGGGAGCGGACCTGGTCGGCGGTGGTGGCCTTCTGGCCGCCGTACGCGAGCTATCAGGCGCGGGTGGAGCGCCGGATCCGGCTGTTCCGCCTGGAGCCGGTGGAGCCGTGGTCCGGGCCGGAATCGTGAGGCGGCCAAGGGGGGCGGAGCCACCGGGGCCCCGCGCCCGAAACGGCCGCGGCGGGCCACTCGTGTCGAGTGGCCCGCCGTGACATGACAGGACGTGCTGGCCCGCCGACCGGGCCCGGCCCGGCGTCGGCGCGCGGATGTGCGCGGGGGCGCGTACGGGCGCGCGGGCGCCGTGGTGAGCGCCGCGGCGCTATTTCGGCGGCTTGCGGCCGGTGATCCCCAGATGCACGAGCAGCGCCAGGCTCGGCTTCAGGTCGCCCTGCTTGACGCCCCAGCTCTGGAACCCCTTCTGGTGGGCGGAGACGGCCGCCAGCATCGCGACGAGCGAGCCCGCCACGGCGGCGGGCTGGACGTCCTTGTCGTACCGGCCCTTGGACTGAAGCTCCTTGATCGCGTCCGTCAGGGAGTTGGTGACGGAGTTGAGGATCTTCATGCGGATCTTGTAGAACCGCTTGTCCCCCTCGGCCGCGCCGAGGTCGACCACGCGCAGAATGGCGTCGTGTTTGCGCCAAAACGAGAGGAAGCCGTCGACCAGCTCGTCGGCCGCGGTGGCGCCGGACTTGCCGGCCCAGGAGCGCCCGGCGACCAGTTCGGTCAGGCCCGCGCCCTCCTTCGCCATCTCCTCGGCGATCTCGAGGACGGCGCCCTCCACATCGGGGAAGTACTGGTAGAACGTCGCCGGTGAGGTGCCTGCCTTACGGGCGACATCGATGACTTTGACGTCTCGGTACGGGGATGTGCTGAGCATCTCGCCGAGGCAGTCGAGCAGCTTCTGCCGCGTCGCCTGCCCGCGACGACCGGCCACCCGACCGTCGACGGTGCGTACTTGTCCTGTCATGCCGTCAGCTTACCGAGGGGTGATCGAAGCGCGATTCGACTGCGTGCAAATGGGGTTCGTGCGGGTTGAGAGGGTTTGTGAGTCCTCCTCGGCAGCCTGGAATGGCTGATTCCGGCCCCATCCGATGACCTCTCGTACGCCGTCAAGCCGCTTCTCGCCGCTCCGCCATGCGGGTGAACCGTGTTATCAACAGGCTGTGGATAAGAAGCGTGGATGACCGGCCCGGGGCCCGGCGCCGCGGACCAAGGATTGGCCAAATATTTCGACTTCCGGAGCGGGCATCCGGGACGATCCCCCGTTAGCGTGGCAAACGCGGTAAAGGCCGCGAACAGGAGGACGCGGGAGGACTCGGGTCATGGTCCAGTGCGTGGAAGGCGTGCCCTGCTGGGCGGACGCGATGCTGCCCGACGTCGCGGCGGGCCGCCGCTTCTACGGCGAGCTGTTCGGCTGGACCTTCGCCGAGGGCGGCGCGGGCTACCGCCCGTACACCTGGGCCCGGCTCGGGGGTGAGGACGTCGCGGCCCTGGTGCCCAAGTCCGACGGCCGGATGCCCACCGTCTGGAACGTCTACCTGGCCACCGAGGACGCCGCCGCGGCCACCGCCCGGATCCGCGAGGCGGGCGGCCGGGTGATCGTCGCGCCCCGGTGGATCGACGACCTCGGCGTCATGGCGACCGCCGCCGACCCGGGTGGCGCGGTCTTCGGGCTCTGGCAGACGGGCACCCACCGCGGCTTCGCCCGCCGGGGCGAACCCGGCAGCTACGGCTGGACCGAGGTCCACACCCGGGAGCCGCGGGTGGTGGACGCCTTCTACCGGACGGTCTTCGGATACCAGGCGCGGCCCGCTGAATCCGCCGGACCCGGGCCGAAGCGCCCCGCCGACGTCCTGCTGTGGTCACCGCGCGGCGAGCCCGCCGGACCCGGCCACGCCGTCGCCGGACGGGTCGTGCTCGGCGAGCCGCACCCGGCCGAACTGCCCGCGCACTTCCTGACGTACTTTGTGGTGGCGGACTGCGATCATGCGTCGCGTACGGCCCAGCGGCTGGGCGGGCGGGTTCTCAATGAGCCCGAAGATACGCCGTACGGGCGTTTCGCGGTCCTTGCGGACAATCAGGGCGCGCAATTCGCGGTCATCGACACCTCGCGGGGGACCGAAGGAGCAAGGGAGAACAGGGCGGGGCGGGACTGAGGGCGGTCCGGCGGCCGGGCGGTCGAACCGGACGGGCTCCGGCTCCGTATCGCCCGATGACACGACGAATTGCCCCCGGGTTCGCAACCGCCGCCTTCGCCAGAGAGAATGCAGGATGCGTGCCGCCGGTTGGTTTGTCGGTGAGACGCTGCACGGGGCTGTATTTTTTCAAGCCCCCACGGGGAGGTGGCAGGCAAGTGGTGGAGCAGCTGACGCAGCACGATCCGAGGCGGATCGGTCCCTTCGAGGTGCTGGGCCGGCTTGGCGCGGGCGGCATGGGGCTCGTCTATCTGGCACGTTCGGCGTCCGGCCGACGGGTCGCGATCAAGACGGTCCGGACCGAGCTGGCCGAGGACCAGTTGTTCCGCGTCCGCTTCACCCGCGAGGTGGAGGCGGCCCGCGCGGTCAGCGGTTTCTACACGGCCGCGGTCGTGGACGCCGATCCGCGCGCCGCGGTGCCCTGGCTCGCCACGGCCTACGTCCCCGCGCCGTCGCTCGAGGAAATAGTCAATGAGTGCGGGCCGATGCCGGCCCAGGCGGTGCGCTGGCTGGCGGCCGGGGTCGCCGAGGCGCTGCAGTCCATCCACGGCGCGGGCCTGGTGCACCGGGACCTGAAGCCGTCGAACGTGCTGGTCGTCGAGGACGGCCCGCGCGTGATCGACTTCGGTATCGCCTCGGGCGTCTCCAACACCCGGCTGACGATGACCAACGTCGCCGTGGGCACGCCCGCCTACATGTCGCCCGAGCAGGCGCGTGACTCGCGCAGCGTGACGGGCGCCAGCGACATCTTCTCGCTCGGCTCCACCCTGACCTTCGCGGCCACCGGGCACGCCCCCTTCCACGGCGCGAACCCGGTCGAGACCGTGTTCATGCTGCTGCGCGAGGGGCCGGACCTGACCGGGCTGCCGGACGAGCTGCGCCCGCTCATCGAGTCGTGCATGCAGATGGAGGCCGACCGGCGGCCGTCCCCGGCCGATCTGCAGTCGCAGCTCGCCCCGCATCTGTTCGCCTCCAACGCCGACGACAGCGGTACGGCCTCGGCGTGGCTGCCGGGCGGCGCGGTCGCCCTCATCGAGCGCAAGCGCAGCGGGCGCAACCAGGTGGCCCGCTCCTCGCGGCCCGCGTCCGGCTCCTCCCGCCCCTCCGGGAGCGGCGGGAGCGGAAGCCCGGCCTCCGCGCCGCTGCCGCCCGAGCGGCCGCCCGCACCGCCGTCGTACGCCCCGGCCGGGGCCGACGGGCGC